>JBJXFC010000066.1:0-28523 GCA_046153915.1 Flavobacteriales bacterium | reverse complement strand
GATATATCCTTCACTGATGCAGTAGGAACGGCTTTCTGACCTGCGATCATTGTCATCTCATCTACTGCTGCGTCGATGATTTTCTTATCCGCAGTTGCTCTTCCCAATCCCTGATTTAAACAGATTTTGGTGATACGTGGCACCTGCATTACAGAGCTGTATTCGAAACGAGTCATCAGTTTCACAGCAACTTCTTCTTTGTATTTGGCCCTTAGGCGCGGTGAATAGCTCATTTCAGTGTCTCCCCAGATTTTTTGGAATAACGCTCCAGTTTACCTTCTTGATTTCTACGGCGACCAACGCGGGTAGCACTACCCTTTGCGTCGATAACCTTTACATTGCTCAGGTGCATGCCTGCAGGAATGGATTCGATACCACCCTGAGGATTTTGAGCGGAGGGCTTACGGTGTTTTTTCACCATGTTCACACCTTCCACGATAACGCGGTCTTTGTCGCGGTCAACCTCAACAATGCGGCCTTGCTTGCCTTTGTTGTCACCGGTAGTTACCACTACCAGGTCACCTTTTTTTATTTTCAAACGCTTAAACATCGTCTTGTACTTTTCTTGTTATTACAGAACTTCAGGAGCCAATGAAATGATTTTCATAAAATCCTTTTCGCGCAGCTCACGAGCTACAGGACCGAAAATACGTGTGCCACGCAATTCACCTGCAGCATTGAGTAATACTACTGCGTTGTCGTCAAAACGGATGTAAGAACCGTCTTGTCTGCGCACTTCTTTTCTGGTGCGAACGATAACCGCTTTGGAAACCGTTCCCTTTTTAACGTTACCTGCAGGAATAGCGTCTTTCACTGTAACAACGATTTGATCGCCGAGTGAAGCGTAACGTCTGCGGGTACCGCCGAGTACACGGATTACCAGCACTTCGCGGGCTCCGCTATTATCTGCAACTTTTAGTCGTGATTCGTTCTGTATCATAGTTCCAAATCTTTATTATGGCTTATTTAGCCTTTTCTACAATCTCTACCACTCTCCAGCGCTTCAATTTACTGAGCGGGCGAGTTTCCATGATTTTTACAGTGTCTCCTACACCACACTCGTCTTTCTCATCATGAGCCATAAAACGTTTGGTGTGCTTTACGAATTTACCGTATTTAGGGTGCATTACCTTCGCCTCTACTGTTACAACAATAGATTTGTTCATTTTGTTAGAGGTAACAACACCTGTTCTTTCTTTTCTGAGATTCCTTTCCATTATCAGGAATTATTTGCTGTTTTTCTTTTCGTTCAAAATCGTCTTCAAGCGTGCGATGTCCTTGCGCTTGTGGCGGAGATTCATCGGGTTTTCTGTACCTGCCACGTTGTGACTGAATTTCATTTTTGCGAGAGCTGCCTTCTCTTCACGAATTGTGTCGAGAATGGTGTCTTCGGTCATATTTTTAATGTCTTTCGCTTTCATGTGATTGCGTTATTATTCGGTGTAATCAGGGCGCATAATGAACTTGGTGCGGCAAGGTAGTTTTTGAGCTGCGAGGCGCAAAGCTTCCTGGGCTGTTGCCAATGGCACACCTTCAGCTTCGAAGATGATGCGACCTGGCTTCAACACGGCCACCCACAATTCGGGAGCTCCTTTACCTTTACCCATACGCACCTCTGCAGGTTTGCGGGTAAGTGGTTTATCCGGAAACACACGGATCCATACTTGTCCTTCCCTTTTCATGAAGCGTGTTAAAGCTACACGAGCTGCTTCCAGTTGACGTGAGGTTAAAAATCCTTCGTCCAGGGTTTTGATTGCGAAGCTTCCGAAGGCCAATTGAGAACCGCGATGAGCGATACCTTTAATTTTGCCTTTCTGTTGCTTTCTGTATTTGGTTCTTTTTGGTTGTAACATGATTCATAAAATATCTTGAGTCAGTTCTATCTTAATTATTAATCTCTACGAGCGAGCTCCTCCGCGGTTTCCACCTTGTCCACCGCCGCCACGACGATCTCCGCCGCCGCCGCCGCCACCTCTTCTATCTCCACCACCGCCGCCACCGCGACGATCTCCACCACCTCTGCGATCCCCACCGCGATCATTGCGTTGGTTGCTGCCTGCACGTTGGTTGCCGGTTGGCTGACCAAAGTTTGGAGCGAGGTCGCGTTTTCCATAAACCTCTCCGCGGCAGATCCACACTTTTACACCGATGCGGCCGTAGGCTGTGTGAGCTTCTGCGTGATGATAATCGATATCTGCACGAAGGGTATGAAGTGGAGTACGTCCTTCTTTGTATGTCTCACTGCGAGCAATCTCTGCTCCGTTCAATCGGCCTGCGATAGCAACTTTGATACCATCTGCACCCATTCTCATGCTCGTGCCCATGCTCATTTTGGTTGCTCTTCTGTAAGAGATACGGCCCTCGATTTGACGGCAGATTCCGTCTGCTACCAGACGCGCATCCAATTCAGGTCTCTTGATTTCGAAGATATTGATTTGAATATCTTTTCCTGTAATCTTCTTCAACTCCTCTTTCAGTTTGTCCACCTCCTGACCAGCTTTTCCGATGATTACACCTGGGCGTGCTGTGTTGATGGTAACTGTAACGAGTTTCAATGTGCGCTCTATTACAATTTTAGAAACTGATGCTTTCTTAAGACGAGCCATCAGGTATTTGCGGATCTTATCATCTTCAACGATTTTGTCGCCGTAGTTTTTACCGCCATACCAGTTGCTGTCCCAGCCTTTAATAAAGCCTAATCTCAGTCCTGTAGGGTTACATTTTTGTCCCATTCGATTGCCTTCTGTTTATTTTTTGTCCAAAATGATGGTTACGTGGTTGCTGCGCTTGCGAATGCGGTGAGCACGACCTTGAGGTGCTGCACTGATACGCTTTAGCATTGCGCCTCCGTCTACACGGATATCTTTAACGATGATGTTAGCTTCAGTAACATCTTCGCCTCCGTTTTTAGCCTGCCAGTTGCTGATGGCAGAACGAAGTAATTTTTCCATTGGAAGTGCAGCGTGTTTACGCGTGAACTTCAGGATATTGAGTGCTGAAAACGCATCCTTGCCGCGGATAATATCGGCCACCAAACGCATTTTGCGAGGTGATGAAGGAAAGTCATTCAACTTGGCGAAAGCAGAAGATTTACGCTCTTCTTTCATTCTATCTGCCATGATTCTTTTACGGGCTCCCATTGTGCTAATTCGTTATAATGAATTATTTACCATCTTTTCTGTTACCTGAGTGACCGGAGAACTTACGAGTCGGAGAAAATTCGCCGAGTTTGTGTCCTACCATGTTTTCTGTCACATATACAGGAATAAATGTTTTTCCATTGTGCACTCCGATTGTCATACCAACGAAATCGGGAGTGATAGTGGATGATCTGCTCCAGGTTTTGATCATAATCTTTTTGCCTGATGCAGTTGCTTCATCTACACGCTGTGCAAGCTTGTAATGAATGAACGGTGGTTTTTTAAGCGACCTTGCCATTTCTTATCTTATTTCTTTCTACGTTCCAAAATGAAACGGTTAGATGGGTTCTTAGGATGACGTGTTTTGTAACCTTTAGCAGGTGTGCCTTTGCGGCTGCGTGGAAGACCACCACTCTGACGGCCTTCACCACCACCCATTGGGTGATCGACTGGGTTCATTGCTACACCGCGAACGCGTGGTTTGCGACCCAGCCAGCGTGAGCGACCAGCCTTACCAGAAATCTGGAGGTTGTGTTCTTCATTACTTACAACACCGATAGTAGCGATACATTCTGAAAGGATCAGACGATTCTCGCCAGATGGCATTGTGATAACAGCATAGCGACCATCACGTGAAGTCAGCTGAGCGTAGCTACCAGCACTGCGTGCTATAGATCCACCTTTACCTGGCTTCATTTCGATGTTGTGAACGTTTGTTCCGAGAGGAATATCTTTCAGGAACAACGCGTTTCCGATTTCCGGAGCAGCTTTGCTTCCGCTCATGATGGTTTGCCCAACTTTGATTCCTTTCGGAGCAATGATGTAGCGTTTTTCACCATCAGCATATTCTACCAGTGCAATACGTGCAGTGCGATTTGGATCGTACTCAACAGTTGTCACCTTGGCGGTAATATCATGCTTGTCGCGTTTGAAATCAACCAAACGGTATTTTTGTTTGTGTCCGCCACCAATGTAACGCATGGTGCGTTTACCCTGGTTGTTGCGACCGCCCGTCTTTTTCATCGGGGCCAACAACGGTTTGAACGGCTTGTCTGTAGTCAACTCATCAAATGTGAGAGCTACCTTGTGCCTTTGGCCCGGTGTTACTGGATTTAATTTCTTGATACCCATTTTCGTTCTATACTATTAAACGTTGGCGTAAAAGTCGATTGTGTCACCGGCAGCGAGCTTTACAATTGCTTTTTTGTAAGAAGCTGAGCGGCCTGAAATAATACCTTTGGTGGTATAGCGGTATTTGCTTTTACCGTCGTAACGGATGGTGTTTACCTGTTCAACAGTAACGCCATATGCTTTTTCGATCGCTTTTTTAATTTCGATTTTATTCGCATTCACATCTACCACGAATCCGAACTTGCCTTGCTTTTCGCTGATGGCAGTCATCTTTTCGGTGACCAGTGGTCTGATTAAGATTTCTTTCATGGCAATTACTTTTTCAAAATTTCGGTTACTACTTCGTGAGCGTTGCCTACAAAAACTACGTTGTGGCTGTTCATGATGTCATAGGTATTCACCATGCTGGCAATCTGAACATTTGTTTTTTCGAGGTTTCTTGAAGAGAGATAAACGTTTTCGTTTTTCTCAGAAACCAACACAAGTGTTTTTTTGTCGGTTAGATTAAGATTTTTAATGATCTGAGTGAACTCCTTTGTTTTAGGGGCTGTCAAAGTGATAGCATCCAAAACCATCAGTCCGTTTTCTTTAGCCTTATAAGAAAGAGCTGAAGCACGAGCCAAACGTTGAGTACTCTTATTTACTTTGATATCGTAGTTTCTTGGTCTTGGACCGAAGATCGTACCACCATTGCGGAACAATGGATTCTTGATACTTCCTTTACGTGAACCACCGGTACCCTTTTGACGGTGAAGTTTGCGGGTTGATCCGCTGATTTCACCACGGTGTTTGCTCTTGTGAGTTCCTGTGCGTTGAGCAGCAAGATAACGTTTCACATCGAGGTAAATCGCGTGGTCGTTGGGCTCTATTCCGAATATCGCATCATCAAGCGTAACGGACTTGCCAGTCTTCTGGCCTGCTGTATTGATTACTTCCAGTTTCATGTTACTTTGTGATATATACGGTTGAACCATTGTAGCCGGGAACGGCACCTTTGATCAGAATCAGATTTTCATCTGCGAGAATTTTCACAACCTCGAGATTTTGAATTGTACGTTGATCGCCACCAGTGCGGCCCGCCATGCGCATTCCTTTAAATACACGTGAAGGATCTGAAGACGCTCCAAGAGAACCCGGTGCACGAAGACGGTTGTGCTGACCGTGAGTGCTCTCACCCACACCTGCAAATCCGTGACGCTTTACAACACCCTGGAAACCTTTACCTTTGCTCGTGCCGATTACATCAACAATTTCACCTTCGATAAAAAGTCCTTCGAGTTTAACTGTATCACCTAATTTCAACTCTCCCTCGAATCCATCGAATTCGGCGAGATAACGTTTTGGTGTTGTGCCGGCCTTTTTAAAGTGGCCTTGCATTGGTTTTGTAGTGTGCTTGTCTTTCTTATCCTGAAAGCCAATTTGCACCGCCACATAACCGTCTGTTTCGTTGGTCTTAACTTGTGTTACCACACATGGACCAGCCTCTATCACCGTGCATGGGATGTTTTTCCCAGCGGCACTGTAGATGCTAGTCATACCGACCTTTTTTCCAATAATACCTGGCATGTGTTTAAAAATTTATTCTTCTTTCTGGGTGAAAAATGTCACCCGCATTTGTTCATCAATTGGATATACCTATGGCTATCCGGTTGTTGCAGACCACCTGTAACTACACCTTGATTTCGACCTCTACCCCGCTTGGGAGCTCGAGTTTCATCAGGGCATCTACAGTCTTGCTCGAAGAGCTGTAGATATCCAGCAGGCGTTTGTAAGAACTAAGTTCGAACTGCTCGCGTGCTTTTTTGTTAACGTGCGGTGAGCGGAGCACGGTGTAAATCCTTTTGTGCGTAGGCAACGGAATTGGTCCGTTTACTACAGCACCTGTGCTCTTCACGGTCTTAACGATCTTCTCTGCTGATTTGTCAACCAGGTTGTAGTCGTAAGACTTTAGTTTTATGCGAATCTTCTGGGCCATCTATTGTTGATGTATATCTCTTAAGCGTTTGCTTTTCCTTTTACTTTAGCGATTACGGCTTCCTGAACGTTGTTCGGGGCAATTGCGTAATTGTTGAATTCCATGCTGCTGGTAGCGCGTCCTGAAGTGATGGTGCGCAAATCTGTAACGTAACCAAACATTTCACTCAATGGAACTTTACCGCTGATCACTGTTGCACCGTTGCGTTCACTTGTACCTTCGATCATACCGCGACGTTTGTTCATGTCACCGATTACATCACCCATGTTTTCACTTGGCGTAACGATTTCGATCTTCATGATAGGTTCCATGATTACCGGTTTGCACTTTGGAAGTGCTTCACGGTAGGCCATTTTAGCGCAGAGTTCGAATGACAATGCATCGGAGTCAACTGCGTGGAATGAACCGTCGTTGAGTTCTACTTTGAGGTCTTCTACCTGATAACCTGCAAGAACACCGTTCTTCATTGCTTCTTTGAAACCTTTCTCAATAGATGGTATGAATTCGCGAGGAATGTTACCACCTTTGATATTGTTTACAAACAGAAGACCACGTTTCTCCGGATCATCGTTTGGTCCGATGACAACCTGAATATCGGCGAATTTACCGCGACCACCCGATTGTTTTTTGAACACTTCACGATGGGCAGTAGAATTCGTAATAGCTTCTTTGTAAGAAACCTGCGGAGCTCCTTGATTGCATTCTACTTTGAACTCACGACGGAGACGATCGATGATGATCTCGAGGTGAAGCTCACCCATACCTGAGATAACTGTTTGACTAGTTTCTTCATCGGTATGAACTCGGAAAGTAGGATCCTCTTCAGCGAGTTTTGCAAGTGCCATACCCAGTTTATCAGAGTCGGCCTGAGTTTTTGGCTCAACTGCAAGTCCGATAACCGGCTCAGGGAAATTCATAGACTCAAGAACGATTGGGTTCTTTTCGTCGCAGAGAGTATCTCCTGTTTTAATATCTTTAAATCCAACTACAGCGCCGATATCACCGGCTCCGAGTTTTTCGATTGGATTCTGTTTGTTAGCATGCATTTGGAAGATTCGGCTGATACGTTCTTTGTTACCACTGCGGGTATTAAGAACATAAGAACCTGCATCCAGCATACCTGAATACACACGAGTGAAAGCCAGGCGACCAACGAATGGGTCGGTAGCGATCTTAAATGCCAGAGCTGCAAACGGCTCTTTGTAATCCGGTTTACGGGAAACTTCCTCACCAGTGTCGGGGTTGATACCGGTAACACTTTCCTTATCCATCGGACTTGGCATCAATTCCATTACCAGGTCGAGCATGGTTTGAACACCTTTGTTTTTGAAAGATGAACCACACACCATTGGAACGATTTTCATATCAAGAACCGCTTTGCGCAATGCATCCAAAACTTCACGCTCGGTGATCGTTTCAGGAGCATCGAAGAACTTCATCATGATAGCATCATCGTATTCCGATACAGCTTCAAGAAGTTTTTCGCGGTATTCTTTCGCTTCATCGATCATGTCAGCCGGGATGTCTACAACTTCGTAGGTCATTCCTTTGTCGGCTTCATTCCAGATCATACCTCTCCAGTTGATCAAATCTACAACACCTTTAAAATCATCTTCAGCACCGATAGGCAATTGAAGAGGAATAGCGTTGCTTCCCAACATCTCACGTACCTGACGGCAAACCATGAGGAAGTCGGCACCCTGACGATCCATTTTATTAACGAATCCGATACGGGCAACATTGTAGTTATTGGCAAGACGCCAGTTTGTTTCAGATTGCGGTTCAACACCGTCAACAGCTGAGAACAAGAACACCAAACCATCCAGTACACGCAATGAACGGTTTACCTCAACGGTAAAGTCAACGTGACCTGGAGTATCGATAATATTGATATGATACTTTTGAGCGCGATAAGTCCATGAAACTGTAGTGGCCGCAGAAGTGATAGTGATACCTCTTTCCTGCTCTTGTGCCATCCAGTCCATGGTAGCAGCGCCATCGTGTACTTCACCGATTTTGTGGTTCACACCGGAGTAGTACAGAATTCGCTCTGTAGTTGTGGTTTTACCAGCGTCAATGTGAGCGGCAATACCAATGTTTCTTGTAAATTTTAGGTCGCGTGACATGCGTTTTCTTCTCTCTCTGTCTGTTAGTTATCGTGAATTATACACGGAAATGCGAGAATGCTTTGTTGGCTTCGGCCATGCGGTGAACATCTTCTCTCTTTTTGAAAGCGGCACCTTCACCTTTGCTTGCGGCAATGATCTCGCCGGCAAGTTTATCTGCCATGCTTTTTTCGTTGCGGCTGCGTGCGTACCCAATCAACCATTTCATTGCCATTGAGCTTTTGCGCTCATCTCGGATGGGAGTGGGAATCTGGAAAGTAGCACCACCAACACGGCGGCTTCGAACTTCCACAGCAGGGGTCACATTCTCAATTGCTTTGCGCCATACTTCCAAACCATTGTCATTGGTTTTAGCAGATACTTTTTCAATAGCTTCATAGAAAATATTGAAGGCGGTTCCTTTTTTTCCCTGAAGCATCAGGTTGTTAACGAATTTGGTAACAACCACTTCGTTGAACATTGGATCCGGTAATACGGCGATTTTTTTGGCCTTTCTTCTTCTCATTGTGTTTTATCTAAACTATTCCTGAGTTCTTATTTCTTTTTAGCAGGAGCAGCTGCCTGTCCTGGTTTTGGACGCTTGGTACCATATTTCGAGCGGCGTTGGTTACGGCCGTTTACTCCGGCAGTATCCAAAGCACCACGCACGATGTGGTAACGAACCCCTGGAAGGTCTTTTACACGACCGCCACGAACAAGCACGATGGAGTGCTCCTGGAGGTTGTGCCCTTCCCCACCGATGTACGCGATCACCTCAAATTTGTTGGTGAGACGTACCTTGGCTACTTTGCGCAATGCAGAGTTAGGTTTCTTTGGCGTTGTTGTATATACCTTGGTGCAAACACCTCTGCGCTGTGGACAAGAAGTGAGTGCCGCAGACTTGCTGCGGTAGGTTTTAGGGGTGCGACCCTTTCTGATAAGTTGTTGAACGGTAGGCATTGTTTACTCTAAGTTCCTCTTTTTTACGACTTTCGATACAAGTCAAGTCTCGAAAATTCGGGCGGCAAATGTACATCTTCGTTTCCTCTGAACAAACACCCAAAGCACTTTAGTAGCATTTTTTTTTCACACATCCATGCCGACCTCTGAATATCAACGGTTTTCGCCAAAAAAAAATTTGTAAATTTCACATTGGAATAGGATTTCGGGCTCGATTTGATGATCTCAATCACCGAAATTGGCTCGATTTGCAGCTCCTACGTAAAAAAGTCATTTCCAAACCTATTCCTGTTCAAAAGGATTAGAACATTTTTCAGGAAAGAGTACAATGTTGAAAATTTTTCTTACTTTAGCGCATTCGAAATGAACCTTCGACACGCCATATTGCTCTTATTTGTTTCGCTCGGTTTCGGGCAAATGCAAGCGCAGACTGCTTTGCAGATCGTGAATGGCGGTTTCGAATCCTATTCCACCTTACCTTCGGGCATGGGGCAATGGAATCTTACTTACCAATGGGGCAATGCCGGAAGTGCAACTGCTGCCCCAGATTACTACCACTACCTTTCAGGCCCCGCTTCTGATATTCCCGAAACCCCAATGGCGATCGTTGACGCCTCAGACGGAGATGCCATAATGGGCTTGGCGTTAAGCGGAAAGGATCTTACGAATTCCCGTGAATACCTTTCTACCCACTTACTCACCCCGATGATTCCCGGTCAGCAATACCTCATCGGATTCAAATTGACAAACGGAAGCAAAACGGAAACATCTTATTCAGGATTGGCGGTAAGTGATATCGGACTATTATTTTCAACAGCACCGATCAATCAGGTGGATTTTAACCCCATCGTGGCCAACCCACAACTCAAGATAGACACGGTGTTCTACAATAGAGAATGGACGGCCATAAATTTTGTTTACACTGCAGATCAACCATACGAATACATGACTTTCGGTGTTTTCAGAGATGACTCAAATGTGTCTATCGAAACCCGTGAAGGCACAGATCCACTTTTCGCCTATTATTTCGTGGATGAGTTTTACCTTGAGCCCACTCCGGACGATTACGAGCCCATCCAACAGGATCACGACAAAGATGATCACAATGATGAACCCTCGAATGGCGGTGATACTTCCAGCGACATTCCTTCTCCCGATCCATTCTTTATTCCCAATTCGTTTTCGCCCAATAACGACGGAAACAACGACATTTTTATTCCAGTATCAAATACCTTGAAAGAATGGGAATTTTCGATTTACAGTGTCTGGGGCGAACGTGTTTTTATTACTGAAGATGAAACAAAGGGCTGGGACGGCAAGTTTTGGGGACAGGACGCTCCGAACGGAAATTACGTCTGGAAGATTTCGTATACCATCTGGAATGACGTGACTGGTTTGCATACCATAAACAAAAATGGAATTGTTGTGCTCTTGAGATAGGTCAAGGCTTTACATCACCTGTCCAGGGCTACTTTCGCCACATGCAAATCGCCCGTTTTCCATTAACATCACTCCAATTTACTGACAGGATAATTGCAGATTACCTTCAAAAATCTCCTGCTCTAATATCTTTCATTTCTGATTTTCCATCTGAGGACGCATTCCAAAATGTCATTGAGCAAAGACGGTTCCCTATTAATAACAGGCTGATACTGGCAGATGAACTTACATTGCAATATCACAGTCTGTCGCAGGAAACGGCAACACGAGATGCCATTGAAAAACTAAGAAGTGAACGAACTTTCACTGTGACAACCGGCCACCAGCTTTGTCTTTTCACGGGTCCGATGTATTTTATCTTCAAGATCATTTCCACTATTAAACTAGCGGAAACACTGCGTATTAAATTTCCGGAATTCAACTTTGTTCCTGTCTATTGGATGGCCAGCGAAGACCACGATTTCGAAGAAATTAATCACGTGTGGATTCAAGGCAAAAAGATTGAATGGACCAACAATTCTGGTGGTGCTGTTGGTCGATTGCCTTTGAAAGGATTAGAGTCATTGTTGCATGAATTTGAATCCCTTCTGCCTGAATCAAGTTCGAAGGAAGAATGGATGGCTTCGCTGCGTACGTCGTTTTCAAAACAAACTCTCTCGGAAGCAATTCAAAATCTTGTGCACAGTCTGTTTGGAGAAAAAGGTCTTCTTGTTTTGAATCCAGATTCACCAGCGTTAAAGAGACTTTTTGCACCAACGATGCGCACTGAATTGACCGAGAATAAAGGCGATACACGCGTGAGCGCTGCGACACAGGAATTGCAGAATTTGGGTTATAAAACACTTGTTCATGCCCGTGCAATAAATCTTTTCTATCTGGGCGAAAATTATCGGGGAAGAATTGAAAAAAACGAATCAACATGGACGGTTGTAAGTCAGGACAAACAATGGAATGAATCCGAACTGCAGAATGAACTTACACAACATCCGGAAAATTTCAGTCCGAATGTAGCAATGCGCCCACTCTACCAGGAAACCATTCTGCCCAATATTGCCTATGTAGGTGGACCCGGAGAAATCTCATATTGGATGCAATTCAAATCCAATTTTGATTATTACAACACTCCATTTCCATTGTTGATTCTAAGAGATAGCGCTTTAATATTGAATGCGAGGCAAAAATCAAAACTTCAAAAAACAGGGTTGGATTTAAGTAAGCTATTTCTGAGCAGAAATGAGCAGGTTGCAAGCATTTTGCCCATTGCCGATACGGAAGTACAAGAAGAAAAGAACACATTAAGCGCGGTATATGACGAACTGCGGACGAAAGCCAAAGCCATTGATCCAACACTGGAAGCCTTTGTAAATGCAGAAAAACAAAAGCAGTTACTCGCGCTGGAAAACGTAGAGAAGAAGATGTCAAAAGCCTTGAAGCAGCGCGAGGAGGTGAAAATTCAACAATTGGATAAAATTCTGGACGAATTATTTCCCAATGGCAAACTCAACGAACGGCGCGACAATATTTTTCCTCTGCTAAATGAGTTTGGATCTGACCTTCTGAATGAATTACACGACCACTTCGATCCTATTCAGGGCGAATTAAAAGTGTTGCAGGAAGATTAGAAATTCCTTGTGTTTTTTTCCAAATAGGAACGCAATATGAGCGCAGCACTGATCATATCGAGGTTTCCCTTCTTTTGACGATCCGACTTTTTCATGCCACTTGCAATCATGCTTTGTGCAGCCAGTTTACTTGTAAAGGCTTCGTCTATGCGTTCAATTCTAATACCTGGAAATTTTTTCTGAAGTACAGTCACGAACTTTTCCTGTTCTTTTGAAATAGCCGATTCGCTGCCATCTAGTTTGCGTGCTTCTCCCAAAACAACGATGCAAATTTTCTCCTTATCGATGATTTTTTGCAGTGTCGATATAAGCTCTTTGGTAGGTACGGTTTGAAGTGGCGAAGCAATGATTTGCAATTCGTCTGTGATCGCCAGACCTGTTCTGACCATTCCATAATCGATTCCTAAAATTTTGGGCATTGCATTTTACGGCTTGCAAGATACATTTGACGCGAAACAAAACACGGTTATGGAAGAATTGAAATCAATAATTGAACAAACATGGGCCAACAGAGAGTTGCTTCAGCAGAAGGATGTGCTAAAAGCCATCAACGATGTAATCGAATTATTGGATAAAGGTCAGTTGCGTGTTGCAGAGCCACTGGCGGACGGATCGTGGCAAGTCAATGAGTGGGTCAAAAAGGCAGTGGTTTTGTATTTTCCAATTCGACAAATGGCAGTGATAGAAGTTGGGCCGTTTGTATTCCATGATAAAATGAAACTCAAAACCGATTATGCCCAAACCGGTGTGCGTGTTGTACCGCATGCCATTGCGCGCTACGGAGCATATCTCGCCAAAGGTGTCATCATGATGCCGAGTTATGTAAATATTGGAGCGTACGTAGATAGCGGCACCATGGTAGATACCTGGGCCACTGTGGGGAGTTGCGCACAAATTGGTAAAAATGTACATCTCAGCGGTGGTGTTGGTATAGGAGGTGTTTTAGAGCCTCTGCAAGCAGCTCCTGTAATCGTTGAAGACGGATGTTTTGTAGGAAGCAGATGCATTGTTGTGGAAGGGGTGCATGTGATGAAGGAAGCAGTTTTAGGAGCCAATGTTGTACTTACAAAAAGCACCAAAATTATAGACGTTACAGGGAAAGAACCCATTACGTATACCGGACAGGTGCCGTCAAGAAGCGTTGTAATTCCTGGGTCTTACACCAAACAATTTCCCGCTGGCGAATACCAGGTACCCTGTGCATTGATTATTGGTGAACGCAAAGAAAGTACAGATCTGAAGACCTCATTGAATGATGCACTTCGTGATTATAACGTCGCCGTTTAATCGTTGAAAAAATTCCTGATCATACAAACCGCCTTTATTGGTGATGTGATATTGGCTACTGCCGTTGCTGAAAAACTGCATGTTCATTTTCCAGAGTCAAGAATCGATTTTATGCTTCGAAAAGGCAATGAAGGGGTTTTGAAAAATCATCCTTTCATTCATAAACTTTATATCTGGGACAAAAAGGTTTCGAAGTATTCTGGCCTTTTCCAAACTCTTAGAGCCATTCGCAAAGAGAAGTATTCTGCTGTAATCAATCTTCAACGGTATGCTGCATCCGGTTTTGTAACGGCCTTTTCTAAAGCAGATGAGCGCATTGGATTCGATAAAAACCCTTTGTCATTTCTATTTGACAAAAAATTTCGGCACCGCATTGGTAGCAGCGATCAACCAGGCGAACACGAAGTGCAGCGCTGCCTTCATCTGATTGATCATCTGACGAACACTGATTTCATCAAACCCAAACTCTACCCTTCTCACGATGATACTGAATTTGTGAAGAGTTTTCAGAATCAACCATACTTAACGATCAGCCCAGCCAGTGTGTGGTTTACGAAACAATATCCTAAAGAAGGATGGATCAATTTGATTAATACCAACAGTGAAAAACGTATTTTTCTTTTAGGCGGCCCTGGTGATAAAGAGCTATGTGAAAACATTTGCGACGCAACAACCAACGAAGAGGTAAAAGTTCTTGCCGGATCGTTATCGCTTTTACAAAGTGCAGCGCTTATGCAGGGAGCGACCATGAACTATTGCAACGATAGTGCTCCACTTCACCTTTGCTCTGCCATGAATGCACCTGTGAGAGCCGCATTTTGTTCAACCATTCCGGAGTTTGGATTTGGGCCATTGAGCGACGGTTCAAAAGTCTTTCAAACCAGCGAAAATTTGGCATGTCGCCCTTGTGGATTGCACGGTTATCAGGCGTGCCCTCAAGGACATTTTAAATGTTCCCATTTTGATTTAGAATAGCATGGATTTCCGGACAGAACTAAAAATCCAACCGTCAGGACTGGATCTCGATTATTCGGATAAAATATCCATGATTGGTTCGTGCTTTGCAGATAATATTGGTCGTATTCTGGAGGACCATCGCTTGCCGGTGAAGTTCAATTCGCATGGTATTCTTTTTAATCCTGCTTCGATTTACAAAGCCCTTCATGACACCTTAACCTGCAAAAAATATACGATAGAAGAGCTGCGCAAATTCGAAGGGAAATATGTCAGCATGAATCATCATGGACGTTTTAGTGACCCCGATCCATCAACCGTTTTGAAGAAAATAAATGATTCTATCGAAACAGCTTTGGAGCACTTGAAGACAAGCAAAGTGCTATTTATAACTTTTGGATCAGCATTTGCCTGGAAACAAAAATCAACCGACACCGTTGTTGCAAATTGCCATAAAATACCGCAGATAGAATTTGAAAAAACACTGTTGGAGCATGCAGAAATAGTTTCATCATTTACTCCACTATTTCATCAATTAAGAAACATCAATCCAGATTTACAAATCGTTTTGACGGTAAGTCCGGTGCGATATTTCCGCGATGGAGTAGTCGCCAATAACCTCTCTAAGTCAAATTTGCTGATAGCGTGCCACACACTTTCCAAAGAAAATCGAGTGCATTACTTTCCCGCATTCGAATGGGTTATAGATGACTTGCGGGATTATCGTTTTTTCAAAGAAGACATGGTACATCCGAACGATCAGGCGATACGATATATCTGGGAGAAATTTCTGGACTGGGCTATGAACAAGGAGGTTATAAACAAGATAAAACAAGTTGGCCAACTGAATCGTGGATTGCACCATTTGCCTCAACCTGGCAATTCTGCCGACGAACATGCCAGGAAGCAAGCCATACTCGCAGAAATTGAAGAAATCATCAGGTCGTGAACGAGGTCTTCGTTGAGAAGCGATTTAAACAATAAACCTTTTTAAAATAATATCGTCTAAACTTGCGTTAAATCAAAATTACTTTATCTTTCCCAAACTAAAACGCAAGGAATGAACCATGTAAAGTTTGCCATGCTCGTGTTGGCAGTGATTTTTGCCTCGTGCAAGAAAGAATCCGAAACGGTTACCTTCTCGGGAAATACAATTCCGCCTTACGATGAAATAAGCACACTGCTGGTAGAGAACTACGTGAACCGGTTATTCATTGATCTCACGGGTCGTGAACCCACTGATGCTGAAATGGCACTCGAAGTTGCCGCGCTTGAGGCAGGAGAACTTTCAACCGATGTACGCGGCGCTCTGGTAGATAAAATTATGACGAGTGCTGTTTATATTGAAGGCGATAGTTCTCTAAAACATGCATTCTATCAAAAGATATATGACGATCACAAAGGCCGTTTCCTCAATGGCGCGTCTGAATCTGAAATGAATGAAATGTATTATCTCTACTATTTTATCAGTGTGCAGGATAGTATGGCGGGTAACATGCTGGCCTATGAAATCAACCGAAACGAAGCCAACAAAATGAAAACTGCAATAAACAGCAGGGTCGAGCTCATGAACGGGAATATCAATATCAAAGGAATGTGTCGCAGGATGTGTTTCAACCCACTTTATGATGAGATCAATATGAATACCTTCAACTACATTAACGCAACTTTTGACGATCTTTTTTATCGTTTTCCAACAGAAGCGGAGTTGGATCAAGCTTTTGAGCCCGTGGATTACAATGCCAGTGGTATTCTTTTTGGCGAAGTGATTAACAGTAAGGAAGAATATCTGAACTTATTGTTGGATAATTCTGAATTCGGCGAAGGCATGATTCGTTGGGCATATATCAGCTTGCTAGGCCGTGAGCCATCATCCATAGAGATTTACAATGTCATCGATAATTATAATACAGGACAAAACATTCAATTCGTTTTGAAAAGCATCTTAATTACGGATGAATACGCGGGATTTCAATAACACCAATCGCAAAAACATGACGACTCCAAAAGAACAAACCATTAACGGGGCACTTGTGGCACTCGCTGTAACTTCACTGGCCGTTGTGGCCTGTAAGAAAGATCGCGAAGGCCTTTATGAATTGAACGATGTTGAATTGTATAGCAGTGCAGCGGAGAAAGACAAACTGAAATCCAATCAGCAATTCATAAGCATCCTGCATACCAATATTTTCCAGACGTCGATAGGAACCGGAGAAGTATTTGAACTGGATCAGGCATTTCAAAGTATTGGAGACAAAGACCTGGCTCGCGAAGTATTGATAAGCAATTTTTTCAATGAATCGGGGGTGCAGCTTCCATCTACAGAAGATATGAATGCCGATATCAATCAATTTATTGACGATACCTATAAGCGTTTTTTTGTAAGACTGCCAAATGAAGCAGAGCGCACATGGGTGAAAAATTTCCTGGCCAGCAATCCACAGCTCACTCCGGAGCATGTGTATTTCGCATTTGCCATTTCAAACGAATACCAATATTATTAATCAGGCAACACTGCAAAAAAACGACACCATGATTAGAAGAGAATTCATCAAAAAAGGAGCGTTGACCACAACAGGTGCTTTAATTGCGCCTTATATTCTTCCAAGCGGAAGATTGTTTGCCAAATCGGGTTCGCGAAGTGCAGAACACGTAGTATTGGTGATGTTCGCCGGCGGTGTGCGCCATCAGGAAAGTGTTGGCATGGGCTATCTGGCACAAAGCCAGGTGGGCGAGCCTTATGAAGGCAACATCATGTACAACATGCTCAACGGCGCAGCCCCTACCATGAAGATCGTTTATGGAACGGGCGAAGGTGGTATCAACCCGATACCTTCACTTCTGGGAACATCTTTGCAACAACAGGGCACATTATTCAAAGAAGTACAAGCGCTTTATGCAGGACATTATGGAGGACTCAATAGCATTTTGCAAGGGACTGTTGCAAACGGCCAGGGTCTCAAGCAACGCCCGATGAATCCAACCATTTTTGAATACCTGCGTCGCCATGGAGGATACGGTGCTACAGATACCTGGTTTGTAGGAAACGGCATCGATGGATCAGTTCCATTGCTTAATTACAGCGCCAATGAAAACTACGGCATTCAATACGGAGCCAATTTTTTTGCTCCACTCGTAACTTTTAATCCAACGACTTACGATCACCTGGGACATGGAAAAATTTATCATCCGGAGAATGAATTGTCGCCGATGTATAAACTAAAAACCTTTCTCGACAACACATTTGCACAATACGGCTCTGCGCTCGGAAGCCTTGGTAATACCGAGGAAGAAAAGCAACTCATCAAAGAGTTTATGAACCTGATGTACGATAAAGTAGCCAACGGTACAATCAACGTGCCGCCTGTGAGCGACAACGGAGATGCTTACACGGTGGGTTTTGCCTGCGAAGTATTGGACTATTTCAAACCCGCTTTTTTGTGCGTAAACCTGAGCAGTGTAGACGTTTGTCACAGCAACTACACAGGGTATGTTTCGGCGCTGCATCGCGCAGATCACGCTGTAGGACATTTGTGGAATATGATACAGAATCATCCGGATCTGGCGGGCAATACAACCCTTATTGCCATTCCGGAATGTGGCCGAAACGAATTGCCCAATACCATATTGGATGAAAATGAATGGGCTGCATACGACCACAGCGATGCAAACGCACTGCGCATTTTTTCACTTATGGCTGGCCCCAATATTCCAGGTAATTTATCGCTTGGAAGTGAAGGCAATCCTATTGGACAAGTTACCAATGCTATGCTTACGGTGGCCGATGTTTTGGGTGTTAAAAATGAAGTTGTGGGTGCAGGTTATCTGCAGGCAGGCACACAATCTTTCCTTGATTTAATTTAATCGCTATGAGGACAAGAAAAAAAGTTTCTTTTTTTGCCATGCTGCTTCTCACCATTTTAGGAATGGCAGAATTGCAATCGTGCAAAAAAAATACAGACCCGGTAAATCCATACGCCAATATTGTAATACCGCCACCGGCTTACAATCCCACAGTTGATGATTTGCCCGAAGGAAGTTTTGCATGGCTTCATGGCAAAATTTTTAAACCAACTTGTGCAAACAGTGGTTGCCATGATGGTACGTTCGAACCAGAATTCAGATCCATTTCGAGCGCTTACAATTCGCTGGTGAATCATCCTGTAATTTCCAATAATCCTGGCAATACGTTCGAATACCGCGTAGTTCCATTTAATTCGGCAGAATCCTGGCTGCATGAGAGGTTGACTGTAAATGTCGAAAATACAAGCGGCATGATGCCACTCGAGTTTGGAGATAGTGACTGGCCCGAGAATAACGACTATTACATCCAAAAAATCACAGACTGGATCAATAGCGGTGCAAAAGACATGTACGGAAATCCGGCGCCATCTGCCAACGCCAACACACCACCGCTGGTCTACGGAATGGTCGTTTATCCTCACAACAATACAACAACACCTTACACGCGCGAAGTTGACAGTCCTTATGGCATCGGAGGATTTGAAGTACCCAATGATCTTGTCGATGTTTGGATACTTCCTTACGATGACAATGCCGGGGTGAATCAATTCGAAAGCATTTCATTAAAAGCATCTGCGAGCGCAACAGATTTTGGCACTTTTATTCCTGGAACCTTTTCACTTCAGACTCCAATTGCCGGCTACGACTTCAATAACGAACCACAAAGTCTTTATTATAAGTGCACGCTCGATTTGTCGACGGCAACACCGGGAGAAACATGGTATATGCGATGTTATGTTGATGATGGCGTACAAACGAATATTACAGAGATACCCAACAATTCTTCACAACCATTTTGGTATTTGTTATTTTCCTTAAAAATCCAATAAGAATGACGTTCCGAAGAACAAATAACCGCTATCTCCTATTCACCTTTTTAGGCATTGTAATTGCCGCTGGCTGCAAAAAGGATGATGAAGATCCTGTTGCTCCCATCATTACATTTGATTCAATTACTGCAACAACAGTCGAACAGTTCAACAATTCTATTCAGATTGGTATTTTGTATGAGGACTATCAGGGAGATCTTGGCCGTGAAGACCCCGATGATTATTCGCTTAGGGTGCGGGATGCCAGATTAGGCGACTATGATTGGTACCACATTCCGCCCATGACCCCCGATAACAATGAGTTGCACATCAAGGGCAAATACATTCTGGAGTTGGACCCCTTGTTTCTAATGGGCACCGGCACTCAGGAATCGACCACCCTCACTATCCAGTTGCAGGACAAGGCGGGCAATTGGAGCAATTCCATAGTAACGCCTGTCGTTTTGGTCGTAGATTCGATCTGAGGAAGGTTTCGTTGCATATTCCTGCAACAAATACAACCTTTATAAGGTCTATATCTATTAACTTGCACGTTGAATTATTCTCAGTGTTGCAAACCTTATGAAGGCATTCTATAATCAAGGCATTGCCTTGCTCTTTTTTTCTATTCTGTTTATCAGTAAATCATCTGTTGGACAGGATTTACCTGAGTTCAATATGGCCGATACAACGGTAACCGAATGTCAGGGAATTCTTTACGACAGCGGAGGTGAAGCTGGAATCTATGGCAACAATGAGAACATCACTTTTGTCATTAACCCCGGTGTGGGAATCATAACTTTGTCATTCTTCAACGAATTCTGTCTGGAAAACAACCTCGATTTTCTTTCGATTTATGATGGACCAAACAGCGGTGCTCCGCTTATAGGTACCTATACCAGCACCACCATGCCCGCCGATATCAGCGCACTGAGTGGAGCCGTGACATTGGTAATGACGTCAGATAATAGTGTAAGCTATTGTGGTTTTTCGATTGAATGGAGCACAGATGCACCAGATCCCGTTCCTCCCACTATATCCGTTAACGTTTTGCCTTCATGCAATACCAACCTGTTAAACGTTGCATTTTCGTCGCCCGTTGTGTGCTCGTCTGCAACCGATGCCGACTATTCAATCGTTGTAAATGGAAATACCATTCTGGTCACATCTGTGCAGCCCAATTGCAGCAACAATTTATCAAATTCTGTTACGCTCACTCTCGCTCAGCCATTCTCATTCAACTGCGACTACACTGTCAATATTCATATCGAAATTCCGGATGTTTGTGAAGTGTTGCATCCATTTGATCTTACCACCACGTTTCAATACGACAATTGTGGAGTGAATGCCAATATCACAGCTAATTTCAATCCAATTTGCCCGGGCAGTTGCGCTCTGATTACTGCCAACGTGCTTGGATGTTTTACCTACACTTACTCCTGGAACAATGGCTTGCCAGCAACTGCAGGTCCTCATAGTGTTTGTCCTTCTATTGCAACAACTTACTCCTGCCTGATTACTGAAGTTGAAACCGGCAACACAACCACAAAAACCATCACCATTCAAATTGAAACAAACAACATCACAACACCCCCGCAAACTGTCTGTCAATCATCTCCTGATATTGCAATGGCTGCGCAGGGGAGCGGCTTGTGGTTTGGTGGTGCCGTAATTGAGGATAGCAATATTTTCGATCCTGATCTTGCAACACCTGGGATAAACTATGTATACTTTCAAACCGCTTCTTGCCTCGACAGTGTTGCTATTACCGTAACACCTATTCAGGCAAATCCAGTTACTGCCGCTTGCCCGGGAAGTCCTGCTTTCCAATTGACAGCAACGCCAGGCGGAGGTACATGGTCTGGGCCTTTTACCACTGTCGGCGGAATTTTTGACCCTACTACTGCAGGAAGTTACATTGTAACATATTCAGTTAATGGTTGCACGGATGATGCTACAGTAAATGTTGATGATATCGGCGGCAATTTTACCCTTCCGGATATTTGTCAGTCGATTGATAGTGATCAAATTGATTTTTCTCCTCTTGGAGGAACATGGTCGGGTGTTGGAATTACGGATGCCTTCAACGGAATTTATTCGCCTGCAAGCATGCCTGCGGGAGATCAACAGTTCATTTATACCATCAACGGTTGCCAGCAGATCTTCGATATCTTCATAAAAGAAATAGAAATAGGAGGCAATTATCATACTGCATGTCCCGAGGAACCCAATTTGGTTTGGTATGACGGATCTCCTACTCCACCGGGTGGTTTCTGGATGGGTGAAGGAATTGTAAATGCCTCAACCGGACTATTTAGTCCGGGCATTTTTACCAATAACGCCTTTACATTCATTTATTACACTGCACCCAACGGATGCATAGACACAACTTTCATCGACATTATTTTAACCACTGTGGGTGTAAATGAACTATTCTTCTGCCAAAGTGATCCGGCATACAATTTAAACGCAGAAAATCTTCAGATAATTGTTCCTTCTGATGGCTTGTGGACAGGCCCTGGAGTAACGCAACCGATTCCGGGTCAATATGCATTCAATCCAATTGGTGCCGGCCCTGGAGAGCATGTTGTTTATTATGAGCGCAACAACTGCCTTGATTCCATTCAAATCACCGTATTTCCAATTTCTTTGAGTGTAAATTCACTTTCATTTTGCAGTGAAAGTGATCCGTCCTTATTGCAAGCCGACATCGTGCCTGGAGGTGTTTGGAGTGGGCAGGGAATTGTAGATGCATCAACCGGTCTTTTTGATCCCGGATCTACAAGCGAAGAGGATTTCTATGTCTATTGGGACACACCTGCAGGTTGTCTGGACAGCATTGCAATTCATGTAGAACAATTTGAAGAGGCTATAATTACGGGAATTGATTCCATCTATTGCATGGTAGATCAGGATTTCAATTTTCAAACTACACCTGCTGGCGGCAACCTTACCGGCTCATTGCCTGGTACGAGTTTTAACCCATCCACCATTGGCCCGGGCTCATACGAAGTAATCTATACTGTACAGGGAATACTTTGTCCTGCAACTGCGGATACAGCAGCGTTTGAAGTGTATCCGGAATTGACAACAACCATTGCAATTTCTGACAACTTAATTTGTGATGATCAGTCAACCACGGTTACAGTGACCGCTAGTGGCGGCAATCCGAACAATTCTTACACCTATACCTGGAGCAACGGTGGTTTTCCAGTCAATACCAATACCTCTACTCCTGGCGTTACAACCACTATTTTTGTTCAAACGAATGACGGTTGCAGCTCACCCGTAACAGATTCTGCATACATCGAAGTATTGCCCCCCATTGTGGTAGATGTTACCACCAGCGGATTGTTGTGCAACGGAGCACCAGGATTTGCGTCTGCAGATGTACAGACACCAGGAACGTATGATATTGTTTGGAACAATACATCAGGTGAAACAGTCGATGTTCCGGCGGGCACCGTTTTGGATCTAACCATCACAGATTTGATCAATGGATGCACATGGGATAGTCTGGTTACTGTGCCAAGTCATCCGCAAGTGGTGGCCAATTTCAGCGTGAACCCGGCAACCGATTGTATAAACTTAACGGATGCGTCATCGGTTACATTTCTGGATCTGAGTCAGAATGCTACCCAAGGAAATTGGTCGTTTGGAGAAAATGTCTCGTACCCTTATTCAAGCGGACAATCCATCACCCAATCCTTTTCAACGGCCGCAATTTATTCGGTGACATTAACAGTCCAGAACAACTTCGGATGCAGTGATGCGATGACGATGGATCTTTGTGTGCTGCCAGACGTTCCCGTTTTTATTCCTGATATTTTTTCGCCCAATAGCGATGGTAGCAACGATATATTATTCGTTCGGGGAATTGGAATTAGCCGAATGGAATTTCACGTCTACAACAGATGGGGCGAGGAAGTGTTTAGCACCAACAATCAGGAAAATGGATGGGATGGTGTACACCGCGGAATGCCTGCATTGAGCGGCAGTTATTTCTATACATTCTCTGCCACGATGGGCGATGGCACACGCCAAAATCTGCAAGGCGAAATTGCACTTATCAGATAACAGAATTCAACCGGAATGAATTTCAAACGACTCCACATGATCTCGAGAATATCAGCAATTTTCACTTTAACTTTTGGTCTTTGCTCCCATTTGCATGCACAAGAATTGCATTACACCGAATGGATCAACGCAACACAAAATTTCAATCCCGCACTTACCGGAGATTTCGAACAACAGGTGCGAGGCACTTTGCAACACAAAAGACAATGGCAATCGGTTGGCACCGGTTATCAATCCAATACCTTGGATGCCCAGTATAAATTGCTGAACTATGCAACCAATAACTACATCGGATTTGGCTTGCTGATAAACCAGGACAAAGCTGGAAAATCTGATTTTCGTTTTTTTAATGCCATGGCGACCACTGCTTTTCACCTCGTGGCCAATCGCAAAAACCTGCTAAGTAGCGGGCTTCAACTGGGTTATATTCAAAGAAGCATCAACCTGTCCGGACTTGCCTGGGACGCTCAATACAACGGAATTGCTTACGATCCATCCCTGGACGATAGAGAAAAAATTCTAACAAGCAAAGATGCGAATCTTGACGTTGGGGCCGGAATAAGCTGGAAACACAAGGGTCGTAAGAAGTTTCAACTGGGTTATGCCATGAGACATACCTCGCAACAAGTCACCTTTATTTCGCGTGGCGATGATAAATTGAGAATTAGACAGACATGGCACGGCAGTTTATGGAAAAGCTATGAGTTCTTTTCTGTGCGCTACGATGCGCTTGTGCAAAGGCAGGCAGGAGCCATGGAAATTGTTACCGGAATTACTTTTGACAGCCGCCTGGGCCTCGACTCAAGGTACACCAACAACAAAACCAGCAACAGCGTAAAAGGAGGATTGTTGTGGCGTTACAAAGATGCCATTCATCCCTTTATTGGATTTGAACTTCGCCATTTTGTAGAGGCTACGATTGGCTTTGACATTCGCACGGGAAAAATGCCTGGTGTAAATACTTTTATGGGAGGCCCGGAAATTTCGCTTTCCTATTTGGGAACCTTTGAGAGAAGAAGAATGAAATTGATCAAATAAAAAAAGGAGGAAAAACTTCCTCCCTTTTTGAATGTTTTTTCTTTCAAATCATGGTCTAAAACCATTTCCTTTCTCTTTGGAATAATCTGGAATATCATAACCACTCCACATATTCACCACTACTCCCTTTTCAAGGTACACCAATCCAGGATTTGCGCGAATGATAATCTTCAATTCAGTGCCATCATTCTGAAGGAATTCAAAAGGAATTTGATTTTCAAATCGGAACTGTTCTACTTCTTCGCCACCGGATGGTGTTATTGCATAGAACTTATACCCATCGGCCTGAGCCAATTTGCTAAACTCAACGATTTCTTTAAGCTGTTCTTTATTCATTTTGGTGATGTCTTTGCTGATCATCCAAAACGCTTTTGGCTCACTCAATAAATCTGAACGCACTTCGGATTCATCCATGGAAAGCGGATTAAAATCCTTGATCGGAGGATCATATCCTTTTCGAACGAGCGAATCGCGGTTCAGTTCTGTCAATATGACCCATGTTTTATCTTCCCATATGCGTTGTTTGGTGTATTGATCCTGATTCAACACACGAATTTCACCCGTATCCGATTTCTTTAGGGTATAAATGCGGATATTTTTGGTAGGCTGGTATTTGTCAATTTCAAGTTTCCACTGTTGTTTGTTCGTCATAAGTTCACTAATCAGAGGATCTACAGTAGAATTGGATGCGCGGAGTTTGTTGAGGAATCCGGCAACACTATCGACAGTTGCAGTATCGCCTATGGTCGAAAAGAAATCAATAGTATCTCCCGTGAGTGGTGTTATTTTCTGATCAACAAATTTCGCAAATGCAGTTTCATTCTGCAATTCATCGTAACTCTTTATTTGTTGGTTGATGTCTTTGCCAATAGCATAACCGCGATAGTCTTTTAAGGGCAAATGGAAATAGGTGTGGCATTGAACGTATCCGCAAATCAATAAAACCGCGACCGCCATGAGCCATTCTTTCTTCCCCGCAAATTTTTTGATGAGCAATGCAAGGCCACATGAAATGATGGTGAAATAAATCGGGAAATTCCATTCGAGTTGAAGGATGCTGAAGGCAGCTATCAATATCAATGAAAATGCAATGATTACGGCATCTTCCGTCCACGTATTCAGGTGAAACTTCTTACGCCAGGCAGCAATAAAAACAGGGATTACGAATATCAGAAGAATGACATCCTTCCAGAAAGATTCGCGTGGTTCCAAAGGAATTGCATCACCGAAACAGCCGCATGTTTCTACGCACGTATCCGGAAAAGAAAGCACCTCAGCACTTGGTTTAAAGTCATTGCGATTGTCAATGCAAGACGCTGTATAATTTGTAAGCCAAAGAAAAAATACAGTCATAAAGAGTATCAAACTGGAAGTCAGTTTTGGCCATGCTCCGAGCAACAAGGCCACACCCAGCAATACTTCGCCTATCACAATAAAGATGGCAATTGGTATAACGTAAGGAATCATCGAAGGGAAGTTCAATGCTGTTTCAGCAAAATACTCTTCCAATTTGTAACCAAAGCCAATTACATCGTTTACTTTAATTAATCCCGAAACGATGAATAAAGATCCAACGAGAATCCGGCATGCCGTAATAAAAATTTTCATATAAACTGTGTTGTTTTTTCTTAAACCCAAAAGTGTGGTGTCAGGTTGTAGCCCGCTTCTCCTTTTAACGGAGGATTAACTACTCTCTGAAATAATCGCAAATATTGTACTTCTTCCAAAATTGAAATCATCGAATTCCTTTTTTATTCAACCAATCTGTATAGGAACGCTGATATTCGAGATGTTGATCGTACGATTTAGCAAAATTATGGTAGCCCGTTGAGCCTGGCTGAGCGCACATATACAAATAGTCGTGCTGCGCGGCATGCAATACGGCATCGAGGTAAACACTCTCGACCAGCCTGATGGGACCTGGTGGAAGGCCTTTATTGCGATACGTATTAAAAGGGGAATCTACTTCGGTCATTGCGGAGTAAACCCGATCAACACCGCGCAGACCAGAAGCAAAAACTGCCGTGGGGTCAGCTTGCAGGGGCATATCAATTCTCAATCGGTTAAGGTAAAGTCCGGCAATTTTGGGAGCTTCATCCACTCTGCTGCATTCAGCTTTTACAATAGACGCGAGGATACAGACTTCATTGGGCGATAAATGAATTGATTTCGCTTTGATGATGTTTACATCATTCCAGTATTTTTTGCGTATTCCGTCCATTCTTTTGAGAACATCTTCAGGAGTATTGGTCCAAAGAAATTCATAGGTATCGGGCACCACAATGCACGAAAGCGTGAGTGGCTCACAACTGTATTTTTTGCAAACTTCAGGATTTGCAAAAACCGCAATAAATTGTGCCGAATCTTTCTGCAGGTATTTTCCAAGTCTTCCGGCCAGCTCAAACATATTCTGGCAATCGTCGATGCGAATGGTTATCCCCGCCTGACTTCCAATGCGCAGCATGTTGACCATAGCGTTGTTGCTCATTCCCTTTTTAAACCGATAACGCCCCTGCGTCAAAGTCTTCAATTTTTTCCAGCCAGAGACCCGAAGAAATGATGCCTCGTCACGAATCCACTTTTGATTGGGATCATTGATCCAGGATTCTACTTCAATGTTTTCTGCTACGTAAACGATTTTTGAATCCTCACTAAAATCAGTATTGGAAGCATACACCTGCAGGTAAAGAAACCCGAAGGCAGCAGCCCCGATAATCATCAAAGACAAAACACCAATTTTGAGCTTTTTCGAAATCCTCTTCATAGATAACGCGTAAGTCGTACGGCCGCTTTGCCGTTGTAAATTGTTTCTCCCTGCATCTTAAAACCACATGACTCAAACAAGCGCAAACTTCGCTCATTATCGCTGTGAATGATGCACCAAAGCAATCTGATATTTCGTTTGATATCCTCCTTGCTTGTCAAATAAAGGATGGCACTTTTGGCTACGCCTTTCCTCCTATTCCCTTCTTCCGCAATCAAAATACCAATGCCGGCAGATTTCTGTACGGCATCAAACTCAAAAAGATCGAGAGCTCCAAGCGGCTCATTCTGTGAGCCATCCGTTATCAAAAAACGACATTGCTTGTGTTTCCCAAGATCCTGACATTCCGCAATAAACTGGATTACTTCATCACTGGTAAAAGGTCCGCTCGTAGCAGAATAGGGCCAAAATTCAGGATTGTTCTCCCATTTCATAACGAGATCAAGGTCATCGGCATTTACGACACGCAATCCAACCATACCACTTAATATTGTTGGGTTGAAAGCAAAACCAGCGTGCAGGCAATCTCTGTTCGTATGCCATTTTCATGGAGCAAATTTTCAAACTTCGGATTTTCTGCACCGGGATTAAAAATGACCCGCTTTGGTTTACAGCCTATAATTGCCGCCTGCCATTGATCCTGACGAGACGGATTAAGATAAAGCGTTACTGTATCTATGTCCATATCGGTTGGTATCTCACTGTTTATTAAAACATTAGCAATTTTTCCGATTTTGTTACCTACAGCAATAACTTCATGGCCATGAGCCAATAAGCTTACAACAGCCTTGTAGCTATACCTGTCCGGATTTGGGCTGGCACCCAGCACTACGGTCTTTTTCATCCTGAAATCATTGGCGCAAAGATCATCAATTTTAAGCACGCCTTATTACTTACATTTGGCAACCTTCACATACATCAAGCACATTATGCTCAAAGGTCCTGTTTTTTTTCTTTTACTAGCTGTGCTGGGCTTGGGATCATGCTCAGTAAACAAAGATTTTATGTTCAAAACGGACAAAGAATACGTTTTTGATCAACCCGTTGTAGATAGTTCAAGTCTGGAATACCGCATTGGCGTCAACGACATCATCAATTTTGACCTCTATACCAACAACGGTTCATTGATGCTTCAATTTACAACAAGTGAATTGGAGCGTACCTCCGGTGTTAAAAGTCCGGGGTTTGATTTTACAGT
>JBJXFC010000060.1:0-3745 GCA_046153915.1 Flavobacteriales bacterium | reverse complement strand
CCGCCGATGATCGCGATGTTGATATCAGAGCGAAACAGAGTTGCCAGCGCGAAGCAACGTCGCTCGAAGGCCAGCACCACCGCAGCGACGACCGGTGTGACAACGTTGCAGCGTTCGCATCGCCGCCGGAGCGCAGGCAGCCGTGCCTGCGCGGTTCTGTCGGAGAGTGAGTCCACGCGGGCCGGCTGCCCGCGCTCCAAGCGAGCTTCCGGCCCGCCTTCAGCGTCGCGAGCGAACTCTCGGCGCAACTGGCGCACGCGAGCCGCCTTGAAAATGTTCGGGAAAATTGTTTCGCTTCACCGAAGATGAAAAGTGCTGTCATCGGATCTTGGACTGGCCGGCAAGGGCTCGGGCTCAGGGGCTCCTTTGCAGTTTCATGCATCTCGCTTTGCCAGTTGTCGGTATAGTCTTTGCGGCTCATAAACTCGCACGCATCATTTAGTGCCAGCTTAAAATAGTGAGATCCATTCAATTCAACTTCTTCAAACTTTAATTGATAACCTTCCTGCTTGCGAAAATCCTGCACGAAGCGAAGAAAGCGGCCGTAGGTGGAGAGACCGGTAAGATAGCGCGCCAATTCTTCGCGTGTGGTAAAGACTTTATCAAAGTCATCATTGCGCCCATCGGTTTGATTGAGCTTCATCAAAACGATTTCATCTTTATTTTGTGGTCCCACTACATCACGATTGATCCATACACCTCCGGGAGCCAATTCTTCATAGCGGTTCTTGATAAAAGATAATAGATCAGCTCGGCTCCCATACGATTCGATCTCGTGTGTGAGCGAAGAAGTGTGAATGGTGTTCATCGAATTTTTATCAAACACAAGACCTGTGACCGCATTGCGTTGAGAAAAAAAGACAAAAGGGTTTTTGAATTCTCCATTGTGCTTGCGTTGTTGACAGATGTCATAGAGTTGCCTCGCCACCTCAATCCCATAAAAATCGGATTCGCGCAAACGGGCATCATCGCACGCCAGTTTAATCCATGAGCCTACGGCACAACCAATATCGCCAATACGCCCTGAGTTTATATGTGGTGCTGTCTCTTGAAATTTTAATACAGCAATCTCATCCATCTGCCTTACGTAGGTATTGTAATCCCGCGTGGTGGTAATGTCGCCATCATCACTAATCATTTTATCACGAAAGAGTACCTGAACCTTTTTACCCAATCGGTATTTCGTCCAGATGTCAAGAGATGAACAATGAAATGAATTAATAACTGACTGATCGGTCTGCCATGCCGGATTGGATGCAATCCCCTCAACAATATCCCAAGGCAGTGGGACTTTGTGTTTCCACTTTTTTCGATCAATCAATTCGGCCGGTAAGATTTTAAATCCTTCTTTTTCGTACATCTCCAACACCGGAGTTGAACAAATTACCAATGTATTATCGGGCCGTAGATCAAATGCCCCCTCGCTTTCGTGTTTAATTCTCTTCAATGTGTAGCTCGAAAAATTCGCCACGTTGCCCACATCGTCTATTCCATAAATAAAACAAGGGACAGAAAGTGCTTTTCCAAATTCTTCCAATGCCAATGCACGTATATAGAAGGGCAACGGATTTCTGCGTGTATTGCTGTGGTTGGCAGAGGTGACGGCAAAAATGATGGCAGTGATTTTTTCATTTGTACCAACCGTGCGACCATCAATGTCAACCGCTTCACTAAGCGGTTTGTTAAGAAGTTCCGCCAGGTAATCATGTTGAAATCGAGTGAGTAGATGATGACGACCGGGGAAGAGGAGATACATAGATGAAATTTTACCCAAACATAAGTGGATTCAATCTCTTTTTAAACCCTTCGACTATGACTAAAAACTCAACGGGTAAACGCTTTAGACCTTCTTCACTAATTGATTTAGGGATTTTCTTGTAAAAAGCTTCTGCGATTCCACCTGACATGCATGCTATTGTATCTGTGTCACCTCCAATGGAAACCGCATTTCGTATCGTGTTTTCGTAATCGGAGGACGCCAGAAAAACAGTTATAGCTTCCGGCACTGAACCGGGTGCAGTCGAATCGAATTTATTGTTAGCACGGAGCCAATCCAGCGACTTGCTTAGATCATAGTTAAAAGTGAGTTTAATATAATCGCGAATTTGATCTTTTGTTGAGCCCGTTCGAGCCAAAAATATACCGGATGCTATTGCTTTTGCTCCCACTATTGCATCGGGATGGCCATGCGTAGGTAATGCGCTTCTCTCTGCCTCAGAGAGAACGTCTTCCAACTTGTTGTGAAACCATGCAACGGGGCTTACTCGCATAGCTGCTCCATTACCAAAACTTTTTCCGGTTTCAGATGATTCCTTGTAAAGCCATTCTTTGAAGAATTTTCCATACCCTGCGTTTGGGAATAGTCTTCCCCAATGACGATAGCAATCAAAATACTCCTTGTTATTCAGCAACGCATCGGCTACTGCAATTGTCAAGACAGAGTCATCAGAGACATGAGAGTTATTCTTGAATAAATCAAACTCCGTTGTTCTTAAATTATTGACTTCATAAATAGATCCAATAATATCTCCGAAAATAGCGCCTATCATTTGTTATTAGTTTAATTGCACAATATTCGCCTTTTGCTTTGCAATACAAATTTCCAACCTGCATCCCGCATTGAATTGTAAGAAGTCAGATTCGATACCATCGCTGAAAACAATTCCATTGAAAGGCATGTGTGATTCTAGCTGTAAGGATTGCTTTGCGGTGATAAACCCTGTCGTCAAACTGATTTGCGAGTGCTTGCTTAAGAATGGTTCGCGCACTACAAAAGCAAGACGATCTTCATCCCACTTCATTTTTAAATTTATCTTGGAAGCGTTGCGTTGAAAAGTGGAGTAAACTCCATTCGACATATTCACCACAGAACTCAACCACCCTGTAGAGCCGGCACCCGTGGAGACAATCAATCCGCTGGAACTTTGGTTTTCCGATTTCGCACCATAACTGATTTTGTAACGAGCCGAGGTATGCGAGGCAGGACCAATAAACAAGTCGTTGAATGCTAAGAGTGTCTGGCCATCATTTGTTGAAGCCTGCGCCATCGTTACTTGTTTAGTGGTAAACCGATCTTCAAACAAACCAATCAAACCTTTTTCAAACGAATCTCTTGAAAAAGGTAATAACACGCCATCGTTGCGCTGCGGATCCGGATTTACGCCCATCAACGGTAACTCTTTTATATACTTAGCGGTGTTGGCCACCAATCCATCTTGCCCCAGCGCCACTACGATGTCCTTGTTATTAAAAAGAAAATTGGGAAGAAATTTTCGCTCAATCAATTTCATTTTCGCATGATTGCCGGCCGCAATTGAAACCATCTTCAATGATTTTTGAAATTCCTCGTGTTCTAACTCGTACTCGTTAAAATCTCCTCCGGCATGTTCGATGTAAAATCGCGCCTGTGCTTTGGTATTGAATCGCTCGACCAGTTGTTCCAAGCGAGTCTTCCCAATGACTACAATCACGTTTTCAAATTTCATAAAGCTATTTTACTTTTTGACTCCTCATCACTGTCTCCAATAAATCAGGAGTGATATTCAGCGTGCCAATCTTTCCTGCATTCTCGGCCAATTCGCGAAAAGCAAAACCAATATTGTCCATGGCCGTTAAGCTTCCCGGTTGAATGGCCATCAACGTTTTCCAATCCAACTCTTTGTAGGGTTGCAATGTTTTTTCCAGCATGTATCCTTTCGCATCGGCTATTCGCTTATCGTTGGCCGCTTGAATTTCAGTCAGCCTG
>JBJXFC010000052.1:0-2767 GCA_046153915.1 Flavobacteriales bacterium | reverse complement strand
CGCTGATTGAATAAATCTCAATATCCATCAAAGTGTTGAAGCGAATAATATCAGCTGCCGGATTTGGGTAGGCCGCAAATGTTTCAGTCCCAAATTCTTTCACTTCAATTAAAGCTCCATTGTTGCTTGCATCTGGCGTGGGTTCAACAAAAAGCACCCACTCTTCGCTACCGTCTGTTAAACGACCATAAGAAGTATCCGGATTGATATGTGCCCACTGAAGTTCGTCCACAATAGTGAACCCATCAGGACTAAACATACCCAGATACTCACCGTTATTGCTCAACCGGAAATTGGCGTGGCGCACACCTTGTTCCTGATCAGCATCAGCCCAGAACAATCGCCAGCCGTTCGCCGGAACGGTAACACTGTCCGCAAAATCTACGGGAACTATCCACTTCGTAGGATTCTCAGGATTATCGCTGAAGTAATAACCTCCAATATTAATAGGCTGGTCATTTGGATTGTAAATCTCAAACCAGTCATCAAATTCACCCTGATTATCAACAATCCCAGTTTGATTAGCCGTCATAATTTCATTAATCACCAGCGGCAATGGCTGTATAAAAATGAGTGAGTTCGTGACAGTAGGAGTTGGCTGTTCAAATACTATACTTAAGGGTGAGCCGTCATTCTGGCGGCCCCAGCTTTGATTGTTGGGAACGGCTGAATAAACATACGTATCCACCGTTTCATTGTCTGGACCTCTGAGTGTAATTGTACCTCCCGAGGCATTCAGCTCAATAGGAGCATGGTTTGAGTCATCAGCAAGGTCACCATCGCACCAAATCAACATAAAACCACCTGCAGGAATTACAGTGCGGTAAGGATTGTCATTTGGGACCGTCCATGGCGAACTGCCACTTACTTCCAGCACATAGTTGGCCAGATTAACCTGAAAAGAATTTGGGTTAAATATTTCGAACCATGGATCAAATTCGCCCTGCAAATCGTCGTAATAACTATCCTGACTGGCCTGAACCTCATTAATAAATAACAATTCTGTGTTTTGAATTTCAAAATTATTATCATCAAAGGTCACATTATTAAAATATTGCCACTCCGGACAACCATCACAACTCCTGCCATAAGAAATATCGGGTCCCATCACCGGATAAGTAATACTGTCAATGATGGTCATAGCATCTGGTGCAACCAGTAAAACAACTTCGCCATCCGCACTTAGCTTGAAGTTATTGCCAGTATGATCAGGACCTTGAATTGAATCATCGTCAATCCAGAAGATCATAAAATTATTTGGGAGTAAATTCGTTATTCCGGGATTGGTATTTGGAATTTGCCATTTATCAAGTGAATCAGGATTATCGGTAAGGTAATATCCAGCCAGATTCGTAATCGGGTTACCCGGAGGATTGTAGATTTCTATCCAGTCTTCACGCTGAAAAAATCCATCCATCATGCCAGCCTGGTTGTCGGCAATGATTTCATTGATCCTCAAATTCATATTTTGTGCCTGAGTAGCAAGGGCTATAAGGCAGACAAGTGCTGTAAGGCGAATTTTCATACGTAATTTCCCTGAGGTTTGAAGTGGTAAATATATTCTACAATCAATTGATTTGTTACCCCAATATGATCTCAACTCGGAAAGCTAAAAAACCGGTTTAAGAAAACATGCGCTTCACGGTTGTAACAATGATTCTAAGATCGCCACCGAGACTGTTTTTACGGATGTAGTCAAGGTTCAGTTGGAGCTTGGCGGGCATCACTTCGGAAACGTACGTCTGCTCTGGATTTGGTGATTTAGCGAGCAATTCACTTTCTTCGAAATACAACAAAGAAGCATAATCGGTGATACCGGGTTTAACACTGAGTACCCCTTTTTGTTCTGGATTATACATGGCTACATAGCGCGGAACTTCGGGTCGTGGCCCAACCATGCTCATTTCACCAACCAGCACATTCCACAATTGGGGCAATTCGTCAACCTTGTATTTTCGAAGAAAAAAACCAACCTTTGTAATTCTCGAATCCCTGGCTCCAATGGTAAGCTGCCCTTTGTTCTCAGAATCGGGTCTCATGGTGCGGAATTTCCAAAGCTTAAATGGAATTTCATTCTTGCCTATGCGCGTTTGTCCAAAAAAAGCTCCTCCCCTGCTATCCAAAATCACCGCAAGGCTGATCACCAGAAAAACCGGAGTGAGCAGCAGCAGCATTGCCAGAGAAAATCCAATATCGAAAATGCGCTTTATCATGCAGTAACTTCTGAAACTGCGTCGATGATCCCAATAGCGACCCGATTCACGTCTTCATCCGAAAGATCATAATAAACGGGAAGTGATATTTCACAGGCATAATTCTTCCAGGCATTGGGATATTCGTCCATTTTATATCCTTTGTTTTTATAAAATGTAAGCAATGGCAGTGGCTGAAAATGCACATTGACACTGATGCCCTTTTCTGCTACCAACTGAATGACTTTGTCGCGTTGTTTTTCAGAAATTCCGCCAATTCGCAGCATGTACAGGTGATAGCAACTCTCGCGGTTTTCATCTTGAAACACGGGCTCACTAAACCACTTTTCATCCTTAAACAAACCTGTATACAAATCACAGATGGTCTTTCTTCGAATAAGTGTGTCATTGTCATAGCGGTCCAATTCCACAAGTCCAATGGCAGCCTGCAAGTCGGTCATATTGCATTTGTAACCTGCCTCTACGATATCATACCTCCATTGACCGGCCTGTGTTTTGGAAAGTGCGTCTTTGGTTTGACCATGCAATGCGGAAATATTGAGCGATTTCCAGAT
>JBJXFC010000015.1:0-3369 GCA_046153915.1 Flavobacteriales bacterium | reverse complement strand
TTAACGTATTGGTTTGCGCGCTGCATCCATTTTCATTGGTCACTATCGCATAAGCCATCATACCATCCACTACATATTGCCATGGATCAAAAGTATTGGTAGTTTCTCCTTCCACCAGTTGGCCGTTCAGATACCATGCATAGGTATAGCCTTCCGGTCCGGTGATGATCTGATTGATGTAATCGATAATAACCACTGGATTTGCAAAAACCGTGAACGATACATCCATGGTTGATGTGCAATTGACGTTGGTGGTGAGTAATTGTATCACATAGTTACCTGTCGTTGGCGACGTAATTTCTACTTCATTTGTTGTGCTGACTTCATTGCCATTCTGTATCCAGGAATAATTATCCCATTCTGAAGTGGCAGTAAGTACAATATTCTCCCCCTCACAGATTTCCTGGTCGCCTGTTATGACAACATCATTTGGACTTTCTTCAACGAAAAATTCATAACCAGCAGTCGCTGTGCAATAGGCTGTCGTGCTTTCAACACTGATAAAATAAATTCCTGGAGGCGCATTGTCTATGGAAATTCCAAGTCCTGTTCCATCAGTCTGATCATTCACCGTCCAACTATATTCATCCCAACCATAGGTTGCGAGAACTGAAATGGACTCTCCTTCACAGTAGGTTCCTTCGGTGGTAATAGCAAGTTCCTCAGGACATTCATAAAAATCAGTTGTTGCCGTATTGGTGATGACCGGCTCATTGTAATCAAAATAAATCGCGGCAGTATTCTCGATGACATCGTCAATCATCACATCTGGATTCGTTTTGATACGGTAATGAATATATCCCTGACTGCCTTCCAGATCGCTGGCACTATCGGGCAGCTGTATGTTTTCAAACAACCATTCTACTTCGCGGTTTTCGTTGAAGCTGAGCTGGAATTCATGACTGGAACCTAAGATTTCTATACTGCCCAGATTCAGGTCTTCTTCGATGATGTCTGTTACGCGCACAAATTCGGCAGGAGCTGTGCCTGTGTTTTGAAAGCGGATGGTGTAGTCCAAAGACAATCCTTCGGTTGGAAGTTCGGCGAAGTTTTGGGCTTCGATGTTGACGGTGATGTCGTTCGGGTCGTAGCTTCCCACCACTGCAACACTAGTGATAAGTTCGTTATCTGCAGGATTAATGTCCAATAAGCTCGCAGGCGTTATTTCTACATCCACAACCGATGTAATCAATGTGCCCACGAGTATCGAAGCATCCAGGTGCAACAACGCCCAAACATAGCTATGGTTAAGCGCAGGTATATCCTGAACATTCCATGTCAAAACGCTTCCGCTCTGTGTGACACCGGGTGAACCTGATACAAACGACACTCCGGTCATTCCACTCAGGTCCATTGATACAATGGCGTCCTCAGCCTGTGGTCCTTGATTTTGAATCTGGATATAAAATCCTGTTGAAAATCCAGGCCGGAAAGGTGAGAATATGGCAGAGACAGTAAGGTCGTGCAAATCGGCCTGAGGACAAAGTGCAAACTGAATATCATTGTATGCAACCGGTAATACGCCTGTCGTGAAGGTTGGTGCATTCGCAGAATATCCGGGCATATCACCCACACTCAAAGTTGTACTTGAATTATCCTGCAACGGAACAAAATAATGACCATTGAAATTGGAGTTGCCCACGGGAAGGTTGAGCTCGTTTAGGATAACGGGGTGATTGACATACACATCTGCATTGTTGAATATCCCATCACAATCCAGATCATAAAAGACTTCACCTTCCACATAGCTATCACCGCAGGAGGCAAGAATCTCATCACCGGTATTGCAACCTGCGCCATTTCCATAGATATTGAACGCTTGTGGATTTAACTCCAAATTATCGCACAAATAATCGATGTTGCACGATGTCAGTTCTGGACAACCGGCAATCGTGACTTCCCCTCCAACCGAATTTAGGTTGGCTAAAAAATTTAAATCAGTAACATAAAAAAACCCTCTATCTGCATGTTACCGCCCACATGAGTAAGTGACAAAAAATTGGCGGTTACAGGAACTACTAAACCTGAAAAGTCTGTGCTCATTATCAGATTACCCCCGATGCTGTCAATGGCAGAAAAATCAATCACATCGCATGCACCCTGATAAAAAAAGTCGCCATCTATGACATCTAAAGCAGGGAATCTCGGTGCCGACCATGCATAACAAAACATTCCAACATCATTTATATCTGTTAAAGCATCGAAAGAGAGTAAATCACAATCGCAAGTCAGTTCAAAAAAATTGAAATTACCCGCCGTATGAAGATTCTCGAAACCAGAAACAGATTGAAATATCACATCGAAATACAATTCCTGGTCGATCACTTCAAGATTGTGTAAACCGTCGAACTCAACAATATCAATTGTTCCACTGGGACCAAACCGGATTTTTCCGGCGTGCGTGAGGCTATTAAAACCTGTCAATGTATCGCAAGCAGAATCATCCCATACACCGATATCTAAAGTCCCTGAAACTGAAGTCAAACCCGGAAATACATCATAAAAAGAAATAAGAGGCTCACCTGGAATGATAGAAAAATTAATCGACAGATTGGTGAGGCTTACCAGGCCATCAAAGGCATGAAAATCTTCCATTTCACTTGCATACAATGTTAACTGTGAAATACTCTGAATACTGCTCAGGGGTGCCATTTGAGCACTCGACATTGGACCTGATAATTCCAATTCATTGACGTTTGTAATGTTTCCAAGCCCCTGAAGGTCAACCAAAGCATCGGCTGTTATATAGAGCCCGCCGAGAATACTTGTGATGTTTTGCAATCCCAGGGTATTCTGTACAGGATCTGTTCCGTATACAGTGATATATACATTTCCATCTATGGTGGTACACGTAGGGTTGTCCAAAATAAACTGATCTACAGACGCCTGCGTTTCAAAAATAAAATCGCCTGTGCAAATCTGTGAGAACGAGTTGAATGTGATGCAAGTAAAAAACAAAAACGAGAGCAAAGTTTTCATAGCACATGGTTATGGTTTGAGAGAGAGATGCAATTTGCATAAAATTCCATAACCAATTGCCTGATTTTATCTATTTAATTACTTCACATTCAACACGGCCGTATACGATACCCCATTATTATTGGTCATCTTCAATAAATAACTTCCAGTACTTAGCTGATCCCGATGCACAACAAGGCTATTCTGCCCATTGCTCCAGCTATCCATGCGTTGTCCAATGGAATTGAACAATTCGATTTCAAAATTGCCAGCAGGGAGTTTTACAAAAGTCGATTCCGTCATCGGGTTGGGGTACACTTCCACAAAACCATTCGTTGTCTCCACTAAACCGACATAACTCACCGTATTGGTTGTTGTGGTGCATTCATTGGGACCCGTTACAATAGCATA
>JBJXFC010000147.1:0-12779 GCA_046153915.1 Flavobacteriales bacterium | reverse complement strand
CATCATTTTGGATATCCGCCGTTTGTTCGCATGATGCGTGTCACTTTGAAGCACAAGGAAGACGATGTCGTGGAACAGGTTTCGATCGAAATGTCAAAAGTATTGCGCGCAGTTTTGGGCGATAAATTGTTAGGTCCAGAAAAACCATATATCCCGAGAATCAACAATTATTACCTGCGTCAATTGCTGATTAAAATGGACAAACGGCCAGAAAGTCTTGAGCTAAAATCGCGTCTGGTGGATATGATGAAGCAGGTTCTTTTACAGCCTCAGTTCAGGCAAGTGAGGCTGGCTTTGGATGTTGACCCAATTTAAGCCATTTTAATTTGCTGATAAATAATTAATTAGGCTCGATTTGGCCAAGTAAAGGTTCTTTACAAAATTGGAACTTCATCCAATTTCCTGAGGTAAATTCGCCATCCGCTTTCAGAATTTGTGATATCACGTTCAACCATAGACCGCATTATGCAGGCCGCCGTCATCGAGGAGGTGGTAAGTGATTTTGTGCAACTCAAAAAGAGCGGAAGTTCTTATCGCGGGCGCTCTCCTTTTTCCAATGAAAAGACACCAAGCTTCTTTGTAGTTCCAAGCAAAAACATTTACAAAGATTTCTCAAGTGGAAAGGGGGGCAATGTTGTGGACTTTCTCATGCAGCACGAAAAGCTTTCTTATCCGGAAGCACTGAGGTGGCTTGCTGCCAAATACAAAATCGAAATAGAAGAAGACCAGGCAACCGAGCAGGAAGCATTGGAGAAAAGTGAGCGCGAACAACTCAGTATTGTTACAGAATTTGCGGCGAAGTATTTTCAGGAGCAATTGCTGGAGAATGAAGAGGGCCGTGCCATTGGACTTTCCTATTTTCAGGAACGTGGATTCAGAGAAGACATCATTGCAAAATTTCAATTGGGGTATTGTCCTGATAAATGGGATAGTATGACCAGGGCCGCTTTGGAAAGATCCTACAGTCTTGAATATCTTATCAAAGCAGGATTAACGCGCGAGCGAGATGGCGTGCCCTATGATTTTTTCCGCGGCCGGGTAATGTTTCCCATTCACAATGTGAGCGGCAAGGTGATTGCTTTTGGTGGAAGAACTCTGAAGGCGGAAAAAGAAATTGCCAAGTATTTTAATTCACCGGAGAGTGAGTTGTACATCAAGAGCAATGTGCTTTATGGATTGCATCTGGCGAAGAATGCCATTGTGAAGGGTGATGTTTGTTTTTTGTGCGAAGGGTATACCGATGTTATCAGCATGCATCAGGCTGGAGTGGAAAATGTGGTGGCATCCAGCGGAACAAGTCTCACTGAAAATCAGATCAGACTTATTCGAAGGTATACTCAAAATATTACCATCCTCTACGATGGTGATAGTGCTGGTATCAAAGCATCATTCCGCGGAATCGATATGATTCTGAAAGAAGGAATGAATGTGCGCATTGTTCTTTTTCCGGATGGCGACGACCCCGATAGTTTTGCTAAGAAACACAGCAGTTCAGAAATTCAGGAGTTCATTGCCAGTAGTTCGAAAGATTTTATTGCCTTCAAAACATCGCTTCTTGCAGAGGAAGCTGGCAATGATCCTGTGAAACGGGCTGGATTGATTCGTGGCATTGTAGATAGTATCGCACTCATTCCTGATTCAATTACGCGAAGTGTGTATGTCCAGGAGTGTAGTCGTTTGCTCAATATTCAGGAACAGGTTTTGTTGACAGAACTCAATAAAATCATTGTTGCCAATTTCAAAAAAACCGGCAAAGAAAATCTTCCGGATTTACCGCTGCTTGATGAAACGCCAGCGGACGGACTTCCCGGAGAAACTGTACCGGAATTTTCACTTTATTACCAGGAAAAAGATCTGATACGCCTTTTATTGTCGTACGGGGAACTGCCGATTGAAATTTCTTTCACGAATGAAGATGGCCATGAGGAAAAACACCAGGTGAGTGTTGCCGAATATTTTATTGGCAATCTAGAACAGGATGAAATCGTACTCGAAACACCGGTTTACCAGCAGATTTACTCGGAGTATGTGGAGGTTGTTATGAAAGAATTTGTTCCCACAGCGGAGTCATTTACCCATCATCAGGATCAACACATCAGTTCAGAAAGCACCAGTATTCTTGTGAGTCAATATGAGATGAGTGAGAACTGGACAATCAAACACAATGTATACCCGGAAACGGAAGTGATGCTCCTCCGAAAGGCGGCGAAAGATTGTATCTTCAAATTGAAATTGCAAAAAGTTCAAAGTATTAGTCGAATGTTAGAAAAGGAAATTGAAGAAGCAGGAATGGATGAAGAAAAGCTGGAACCGCTTCTCAAGGAAAAAATTCTCCTGGATAAAACCAAAGCAGAAATTGCCAAATACTTCGGCAGTGTTATTCTGTAAAAACAAACAGCAATCATGCCGATAAACCTTCCCCCGGACTTTGTAACGCGCATCCAATTGCAGTTCGGGAAAGAATCTGAAGAATTGCTCACAGCGTTGGAGAATTCTCCGGCTACCACAATACATATCAATACCGCCAAACAGGCCACATCATTTTTGAATTCTAAAGAAGTGCCCTGGTATAAGAGCGGAAGAACTCTTTCATCGAGGCCATCTTTTACCTTGGATCCTTCGTTTCATGCCGGAGCATATTATCCGCAGGAATCGTCTTCCATGTTTTTGATGGAGGTATTGAAACAAACATGCGGGAATCTGCAATCACCGCGAATTCTCGATTTGTGTGCGGCTCCGGGTGGTAAGTCCATTCTGATTTCAACTTTTCTAAAAGATCGGGGAGTGCTTATTAGCAATGAAGTTATCAAACAGCGGAATGCTGTTTTGAGAGAGAACCTCGTGAAGTGGGGTGCTACGAATGCCATTGTAACAAGCAGCGATGCAGGGCGTTTTGCTGAACACGAGTCGTTTTTCGACTGCATCGTTGTAGATGCTCCATGCAGCGGTGAGGGCATGTTTCGCAAAGATCCGGATGCTCGCAACGAATGGTCCATAGACAATGTGGCTTTGTGCAGTGCAAGGCAGAAGCGAATTGTGAATGAGGTTTCTGAGTCTTTAAGACCAGGAGGAATTTTGATTTATTCGACGTGCACCTTTGCTCCCGAAGAAAACGAGTTAAACCTTGCAGCCTGGACGCGTGATGGTGCATTTGAAAGTATTCGATTGCAACTGGACGCTTTATGGGGCATTCAGGAATTGGTTCACGAGGGCACTATTGGTTACCGTTTTTTACCGCACAAAGTGAATGGGGAAGGATTTTTTATTGCAGCGTTGAGAAAGCGCTCAGAAGCCGATCATGGCAGGAAAGTGAGGCCAAAAGAAGTATTCGAATCTCTTTCTAAAAAGGAATTGGCTGCTATGCCGAAATTTATTGCCACGGAAAAATTTGATTTGGTGAAAGCACATGATGGAAGTGTATTTGCTTCGCCTATGAGTTATGACAAACTGAATGAACTTGCCACACATATTTATGTAACGATGCCTGGAGTAGAGCTGGGAAAATTCATGAATACTGATTTTGTTCCCGCACATGCATTGGCACTGTCTCCTTTATTAAACTACCCGGAAGCACCCATCGAATTAAGCGAGGTCGATGCATTGAACTATTTAAGAGGTGAAGCCATAGCCATTGAGGGAGGCACAGGTTGGCGCCTTGTTTCATTTCAGCAAAATGTGCTTGGCTGGGTGAAGGTTTTGAGCAATAGGACCAACAATTATTATCCGAAAGAATGGCGGATTAGAATGAAGTGAATATTAGAATTTCTTGTGAAATAGTTCCAATGCCCTTTCTGGATAGTCCGTAATAATATGTTTTACTCCGAGCTGCTGCATTTTCTCAAGATCCTTTTTTTCATTCACAGTCCAGGCGATAAGTTCAATCTTGTTTGTAATGCAATACGCAACAACAGACTCATCGATCAATGTGAAATTTGGACTGAAGCCAAAAGGTTTGAAGCTCAGTTCACGAAGTTTTGACTCTGCCGTTTTGGTGGCATCTTCATTCAATAAAACAAGTCGAAGATTTGGCGCCTGAATGTGCAGTTGCTCGAGTATACGGGGATCAAAACTCTGGATTACGCAATGATCATCAATTTGCAGGTGTACAAATTGAAGTAAAAATCTTCTCACATATTCATCTGGCGCAGGATGGTAAATATCATCCCATTGTGGCTGTGATTTGATTTCGATATTCCAGAGAATTTCGTTAGTACTTTTATTTTTCTTAGAAAGCAGTTCGTGCACATAATTCACTGTTTCAAGAAGAGTTGGCTTATGGCACTCAAATTGTATTTGTTCCGGAAATCGCGGATGGGGGCGCATTCCACACCGATACGTTTGAGCTTGAGTCGTACTCATTCGAAAGATGTTGAGTGACATTTCTTCGTCTGGGGTCACTTCCGATCTATCCGGATGACTGCATATTTCATGATGCATAAATGGATCATGAGAAACAAGTAAATCTCCAGTTCCGGTCAGCACAACATCCAATTCAATTGCTTCAAGCCCGAGCTCAAGGGCGACTTCAAAAGCTTTCAGGCTATTTTCCGGCCACATTCCACGACAGCCACGATGACCGTGAATTGATACAGTGCTAGATTCCATGTATGTGTTGCATTGAAGAAATAGTGGAACCAAAAGAAAATAGATCAACTTTCGATTGCGCATGTGAAGGAGTGTGCTATTTTAAATTGCTTGAAAGAAAGTCCTGTACTTCCTTTATTCCTTTAGGTTTCAGCACAATCTTGTGATCCTTATCAAGAAGAAAGAAGGTTGGTGTGCGTGTAATGCGGTAGTCTTTTGCAACCGGTGATTGGTATTCATTCATGCCACACATTTGAGGAAACGTAAATCCCCTGTCTTTTACGGCAGCTTCCCACGGTGCTTTGTTGCGATCGATAGAAACACCTGCAATTTCAAAACCTTTTGCATGCCATTGATCATAACATGCTTTCACTTCGGGTGCTTCGCCTTTGCAATGTTCGCACCAACTGCTCCAGAACATCACCAGAGTGTATTTATTGGAAGCACATGTTTTATACAGGTCAAAAGTTGTTCCGCCCAAAGTAGACATTGAAATATTAGGAGGTGTTTTTCCAATGCTGAGATTGGCGATGCTTTCTGCAGTATTTTTAATAACGCTGCTCAGATCTGCATCACCACATGCATCACCGTTTACGTAGTTGTCAATGATATACGTGCAAATATTTTCCATATTGCTTTCGTAAAATCCGACGAGCATTTGATTGAGAGTAAATTCCAGAACACGGTCATTTGCCTTCGCTTTTTCAGCCACAACGGCAATGCAGTTGAAAAATCCACTTTCTTCTCCTTTGCTGAATGAACGCATAAATGATTCTATGCGATCGCTCAGGACTTTGCTGCGAATAATGCTTTCATCATTGAAGTCGATATTGTCCCAGTATTTGGTGATATCCGTTTTATTGGGTTCTTGCTTCCAGGTAAGAATTTTAGCGAGATGTGTACCAGGATATTCTTCTATCAGTGATTTTTGAAGATTGAATAATTCAAGTTCTTTGATTTTGGCTTGCTCGTCAAACTGAACTTTCATACCGGGGTTTTTCGCAGCACCCACTTTGGCATCTTTGATTGCTTTCAATAATGCACCTTCCTTGGGAAAGTACTTTGCCCATCCTTCATTTTCACGAGAACTCACGGCATACATACTTTGCTCCAAAATGCCACCTTTAAATCCAATTTCACAGACTGGTTCGGCGGGATTAAGAATGATAGCGCACATGTTTTTATCATTCATTCCGAGCATGTAAAATCCCTGTTCAAATTCTTTTGACCCAAATGAAAATTTGCCACCCCCGATTTGTGCGCTGTCAATTTTGGTGGTGTTTTTGCCTTGGGTTTCCCACAGAAAAATTTTCCCTGATTGTGGTTGAATAACATGTCCTTTTAATTCAACAACACCCTTTTTTGACCCCATATTAGCCGTTGTGATTCCATTGGCAAGCGACAGTGTTTTGAGCGAATCCTGATCTACCGGGGACGACGGCACAGATGATTTTGCATTGTCGCAACTGGACAAGGCGATGGATGCAACTGCGAAGGAAGCTAGAATATTCATAAGGTACATATCCTGATTTTGAGAGCCACAAATATAACTTGCTGCCATTCATGGATTTGAAATTTAGTGTCATTTAAGAAATCGATAAGTTTATTCATACGGGATTGATAAACAAAGCAATACGTGTGGTGGTGAGAGTAGAGGAGAGGCGGTAATGGCATTTGAGCGATGGATCGATCAAATGTTCGGTTTTATTTCAACAAAATGAACAATGCGATTTTTAGTAAGTGAGACAGTTCCATAGTGATAAACTTAGCGGCGTGCCGATAAATTCGCCACATGAATCTGGAAGAGGCAAAGAACATTTTTGGAATTTCTCCCGAACTGGGTCAGGAGGAGATACAAGAACTCATTGAACAAAAATTATTCGAAAACAAAAACGATGTGCTTCAGAAATATGCAGTTCCAACTTTGCTATTAAAAAAACTGAAACAACTAAATCTTTTGGGTGATGCTGAAGAATTAATTTTTGGAAAAGTTGCTGTTTCTGATTTTCCATCTCACGAACTTACAGGCCCATACTTTACTCAAACACTTTTTCTGGAGGCCTACGAGAAAAATATCAGTGATGTCAAACTTCGGTTGATGAATGTATCCGATTTTCGTTCTTTGTGCGATGCAACAGTTGAATTGTCCGATCTGCAAGAGATTTACATGGAGATGTTCAAAGAACAATTTAATGAATATAGCGAAGCACTGCCAGAGGAGGTAAATACCCGCGATATTATTGACTCGGGAACCTTATTACAGGGATTGAAGGCCGGAGAACTCCATGCCCACATGATATGGAATATTGAGCGAGAACTTGCGCGAATCAGCAAAATTCAAAAATTGGGTTAACCAGGCACGCCATGCAAAAACAAAAAATATTCGGTATTGTCTTGTCTGTTTTTATAGGCATTAGTCTTGTTGCATGCAATAACCAAAAAAAAGATGAATTGGGCAATAAATCGTCTGATCAAAAACCTGCAAAAGGAAAATTATTTATCATCGGCGGAGGGGATCGCACTCCTGAACTGATGACACGTATGATTGAAGCATCAGGAGTGGATAGCACGGGGTATATTGCAGTATTGCCCATGAGCAGTGAAGATCCCTGGGGTGCTTACACGTATTTCTGTGCCGATGTGGCGAATGTTTCTTCAATACCTTGCGTAAATCTGAATTTTCGGGAAGCCGATATTATCAATCAACCGAAACTGGATTCACTCAGAAATGCGAAATTGATTTTTATAACCGGTGGTGATCAAAGTTTGTTTATGGGTGTGGCGCGCAATACTCCGATTCAGGATGCGATCGAATACGCCTTTGAACAAGGCAGTTTAATTGGCGGTACAAGTGCTGGTGCCGCGGTGATGAGCGAAATTATGATTACCGGTGAGCAGGTTAATGCTGCAGAATATGAAAGTACCTATGACAAAATGTGGAAAGGAAATGGAATCTATGCGCAAGGGTTGGGATTGATTCAGAGTGCAATCATAGATCAGCATTTTGTAGCCAGAAGCAGATACAATCGATTGTTCAGCGCGATGTGCGATTATCCCGGAAATATGGGCATTGGGATTGATGAAGAAACCGCCATATTGGTGGAGAACAGGAATGCAACGGTAGTTGGTGAGAGCCAGGTAATTGTTGTTCAGCCACAGGATTCATGCGAAGTTTATTTTCATCATCTCGGAATGAGAAATGTGAAAATGGACATTTTTGTACCAGGTGAAAAATTCACTTTACCTGAATTTATGGAGACTAACAAAGAATGAAAATCCACTTTTTAAAGACGATATTATTGGCTCTGGCGCTGATTCAGATTCAATCCTGTTTCGCTGAATTTCGCGACACAACTTCAAAAGACACTACAAAGTCGAGAGTTGCGTATGCGTCTAAATTCGGATTAAATTTTGGATTTAATTACTCCTTCCTCCGACTTGAATCAAATCCATATTTCCTCGAAGACGGCAATGGTTTTGGTGAAGCCACAGCAGTCAACAGTCCGGGAATGAATGCCGGAATGTTTTGGCACGAACCATTGAAAGAGAAAACGTCGATTCGTTTTGGAATAGAAGCATCGATCATGTTCAATATGATTGAATATGAAACAGGAAGATTAAACAAAGATCGATCGCAGGTATTTCCGTTGACAATTGAACTTCCGGTTTCCTTCATATTCGGCCGGCATTTTCGCTATGATGTAGAGGCGAAATCGCTACGCAAATCCGGAGTTATGGCAGGTTTACGACCTGTCTTTCCAGTGCCGGCGTTCAATAGTTCACAACCCGTCTTGAAGTCTTTTAATCTGAATATCGATGTCGGCGTTTCAAAACCAGTCGCATTGAAGAAATCCATTATGCGAACAGAATTGTTTTTTTCTTACGGATTATTGAACATGATTGGCAAGGATGAGACAGACTACAAAACAAAGAGCATTGAATACCTTGGAAGAAGTTTTGTGGGGTTGCGGATGTATTTTAATTGATCATTTCGAAAGATACTCTTCTGAAAATTTGAGGAGTCCCACACTTTTAGTGCAATCGTTCCGAATCGCTGATTTTATGAATTACTGAAATCGCAGCAGACAAGAGCACTAAGCCAATTCATAGATCACCATCCCACTTCGCAACTTGGGTTCTATCCAGGTGCTTTTGGGTGGCATAGTGCCATTTACATCGGCTACTTTTTTGAGATCAGCAACCGAAACAGGCTTCAAAGCAAAAGCAATTTTGAAATGATTGCGATCTACCGAATGCTTGAGCACCTCAAGTCCGCGTGGTTGTTCGATAAATGAAACACGTTTGTCTTTGCGTAAATCGTGAATGCCAAGTATAGGTGAGAGGATTTTATCCGAAATGGTTTGTGCTTCAATTTTTAATCCTGATTTTAACCTGAGTGAATACCAATGTTTGTGCAGATACATCATTACTTCGTCTTCGTTTTCAGATTGTGAAGTAGGAAGAATATCGAATTCAAGACCCAACTCAGCCATAAATTCCTCCTCGCTTAATCCATTCAAATCCTTCACGAGACGATTAAAGGCATAAATTTTCACATTGCTTTCGTCTATGATATATGCGAGAAAATAGTTGTGCGGAGATGTGATGTCACCCGGGTTTAATGCGCGTCTTTTTTCGCAAAGTGCAGCGCTGGAAGCACAGCGATGATGGCCATCGGCAATATAGAGTGCATCCTGTTTTTCAAAAATGGCAGAAATGTGTTTAGTATCCTCAGCATCATCGATGCACCAAAGTTCATGACGCACGAATGTCACCTGAGTGAAATCATACTCTGGCCGCTGACAGGTATACTTCCCGTAAATCTTTTTTAACTCATCCGACTTTTCTGAAATCAACAACACAGGTTCAGCATTCACATTTGTAACATCGAGGTAAGATGTAAATATTTCCTGCCTTTTGGAAAGCGTTTGTTCATGAATTTTTACCCTTCCTTTCAGATAATCATCGATCGCTACTGCTGCTATTATGCCAATAAACTGATGGTCTTTTTTAGTTTGTCGGTACAAATAGAATGAGGGCTTTTCGTCCTTCATCAGATATTCTTTCGCAACGAACTCATTGTATTTTTTTCTTACCAGATCAAACCGGCCTTCCATATCCAGCTTGTGCAATTTACTTTTGCCGATATCAGGATGGATGATATGCAGGTACGAATATGGATTTTCGTGCAACTTCCTGCGCAGTTGAGTAACCGTATAACTCACATAAGAGCGCGATGCCACAAGATGTACTTTATCGCGTGTTGGTCTTACTGCCTGAAAGGGTTTTACGGTGAGCATGCTTTCTTTTCTCCTAAATGAACAATCAGGATTTTTGTGCTTTCATGATACGCGCAACATTCTCCGCTATTTCCATTCCTATCCGTTCTTGTGCTTCTACAGTTGAAGCGCCAATATGCGGAGTAGCAATCACTTTGGGATGTGCAATCAATTCAGCATTCGGTTTGGGCTCACCCACAAATACATCCAGACATGCAAACTGAATATGGCCACTATTTAGATTTTCGATCAACGCTTTTTCATCAATTACTCCACCGCGGGAGGTGTTGATCAGAACTGCTCCTTTGCGAATGTGCGCAAATTCTTCTGCATCAATTACAGCCGCTCCATTTGCTTGTTTCGGAACATGGAGTGAAATAAAATCACTTTGCGCAAGAAGTGCGTGAAATGGCATCAATGGCACATTGACACTTACATTTTGTCCGCCGATATCCAAGGTCAATGTTCTGTGATCATCCGTTGTTTGATCATTGGCAATTACCCGCATGCCGCAACCCAGGGCATACGACGCAAGCGATTGACCGATCCGTCCAAATCCGACAATACCAAGCGTTTTTCCGCGCAATTCAAAACCTTTGGCATATTTTTTCTTCAATACTTCAAACTCAGTGCTTCCTTTCGAAGGCATGTGTGTGCCTGAGTCATAGACTCCACGTGCTGCCGCAAAAAGTTTGGCCATCACCAATTCAGCAACAGCCTGTGAACTCGACGCAGGTGTATTGAAGACATCCACGCCTTTGCTGCGCGCATATTCGGCATCGATGTTGTCTATCCCAACACCACCGCGACCAATAAATTTTAATCCCGGACAAGCATCAATAAGATCTTTGCGCGCAGTTGTAGCGCTTCTAACCAGAAGGCCATCGTATTTTTCAGAGTTGATAGCATTGGCCAGATTTTCTTGTGTCACTTTTTCAGTCACCACTATACAGCCCATGGCCTCAAGTGCTTTTTTCCCAGTGGCATCAATGCCGTCGTTTGCGAGGATTTTCATTTTTTGAGATTTTAGATAAAAGACTCTAGATATAAGACAGCACCACGGTTACTGATCGCAGATTCGAAATTTATTATGTCAATTTTTAAGTTCATGATGTAGGTAATCAGAAAAAACCAATGAAGATTTGGAGTTTATCGGTGATTTGATTTTTGATTTTCTTGAGAAGTTTGCTCTCAATACTAGCAGAGAATGAATAAATCATTTTTTGAATTTCACGTGTTTCATTTAATGGAGTGGCCAATTGCGCTTCATTCACAAAACCCAATCGTTTTGCGATCTCTAACTGAGTTTCAACTTCTGCGCAGGAGCCAGAGGCGATAGATAAATAGTGAATGAATTCTTTTTGAGAGTTTCTTGAACTTCCTTCTGCAATATTGGATGGCACACTTACACTCGCTCTACGGAGTTGACTGCAAAGTCCATATCGTTCTTCTGAAGGAAAATCATTTGAAATTTCATAAATCATAACAGATAGTTCAATACCTCTTTGCCAGATTTTTAATTCTCTAAAATTGTGTTTCATTGTTGTTTTCGTGTTTTAATATTTATTCCTGAATTGTGCTTTGGTTTCTTGAGAGTAAGTTCAATTCATTTCGTATGACAATTATTATTGCCCAGAGACTATTGTGTAGCATCTAGAGTCTAGAGTCTAGCATCTAGTGTCTCAAATAGCGCTCCGCGCTATCCCCGCATCTTCTCCATCTCCTTCATTACATCCACCAACACCTGCACACTTTCTATCGGCAATGCATTGTACATCGATGCGCGGTAGCCTCCAACGGATCGGTGGCCTGTGATGCCGCTGATGCCGGCTTCTTTCCACATCTTGTCGAATTCAGGAGCGAGCGTTTCGTCGTTGAGGCGGAAAGTTGGATTCATCCAGGAGCGTGAATCGGGAACGCTATGACCATGAAACAAACTATTGCGATCGAGTTCATTGTAGAAACAATCTTTCTTCGCTCTGTTGCGGTCTTCCATGCCTTGAAGTCCGCCATTGGCTTTGATCCAGCGAAGGGTCAGCATGCTTGCGTATACAGCAAATACGGCTGGCGTATTGTACATCGAATCTTTGTCGATGTGTGCCTGCAGATCCAGGTAGGCCGGCAATTTGCGACCCGATGGATTGAGTCTGTCTTTGTCAATAATGTAAAGAACAGTTCCCGCAGGACCCATATTTTTTTGAGCTCCGGCGTAAATCAACGCAAATTCATTCGCATCAAAACGCTTCGAAAAAATGTCCGAGCTCATATCACAAATCAAAGGAACATTGCACTTTGGAAATTTCTGATACTGCGTTCCGAAAATGGTATTGTTGGAAGTAAAGTGGAAGTAGTCGTATTCGCCTTTTACTTCGAACTCCGGAATATAGCTGTGGTTTTTATCAGAAGAATCTGCTATCACATCCACTTGCCCAACAAGCTTTGCCTCTTTAATTGCACTACTCGCCCAAACGCCGGTATTTGCATAAGCAGCCTTTCCTGCTTCTTTCATCATATTGAGAGCAATGGTGTAAAAACCCAGTGTAGCCCCACCCTGCAGAAAAAGTACTTCGTAATTGGACTTTAGTCCCAGAATTTCTTTCACCAGCGAACGTGCTTCTTCCATTACGGCTTCGAAGTTTTTAGAACGGTGCGAAATTTCGATGAGCGATAAACCCATATTATCAAATTCTAAAATGGCCTGAGCACTTTGCTCAATCACTTCGCGTGGAAGAATGCATGGTCCTGCGCTGAAATTGTGTATTTTTTTCATATTGTTTTAATTGAAATACGGGCGCGAATGTAGGACTGAAACTACCAGGCTCAGGGAATAAAAATGGATGTTTTTATCAAAGAATACCAGCCTCGGGGAATGCAGAAATACCAATGTTTTCGCCTCTTAGCGTGAATGCAGCCCCG
>JBJXFC010000386.1:0-4460 GCA_046153915.1 Flavobacteriales bacterium | reverse complement strand
GGCACCATTCCAGTGATCGCTCACCTTGAGTTTATTGTTGGTGGGCATAAACAGTATATCGCCATAGTCCGAAATGCCCGTTCCCTGCAAATGGGTGTGGGAAAAACCGTAGATAATGCTATCGCTGTAATGGTATCCGCCGCATCCATCCCACCCTTCGAGGCGTGTATCCGGCGATAGTTGAACCATTCCAAAAGGAACAGTTGCACCGGGGTACGTATGACCGTGCCCTCCAGTGCCAATAAACGGATTGATATAATCTACCGGTGTCTTTGTCTTAGGGTTTTCGATCGCAGTTGATTTCTGATTCTTACATGCCACAATTAGCAATAACGACGAAGTAATCAGCGCGAATAATTTGCAAGGATTCATGCCACAAATATGCTTCATGATTGACATCGGATTAACCCAAAATCCGCATTAGAATTCTACTGCAACACAAAACCACTTCAAAATCTAACATTTTCTCGATTTTAATCCTTAAAATGGTTCACCATTCCTTCGTCTTAAAATCTTGCGGGAACGCTTGATTTTATTGCGCTTTTGCGTTTCGTTACAAATTCCAATGCAGATTTTGGGATTAAGGAATTTCCACCAGCCACAAATAAAAAAGGGCCACCCGAAAGTGACCCTTTGTATTTTGAAATACGTTTGGATTATTCTACAATCAACTTGGTTGTAAAAGTGCTTCCATTCGCTGTAAATTCAAGACTGTAAATACCAGATGCAACAGCGGTGAGATCCATTTGGAATTTGTTGCTTCCGCTATGTGTGCTTTGATTTGAAGTAAGCACAACACGACCGGTGGCGTCAAGAAGGCGCACCTGCATGTTCACGCTGGTCATACTAGTGTAGTCGATGGTTGCAACATCTGTTGATGGATTTGGATACACATTCAAAGATGTGATTCCAGCCAATTCTTCAATTCCTGTAATAGTAACAACAACTTCGTCACGGTCACTTGGACATTCCCAAAGTGGAGTTTCAACTGTCCAGTCGTAGAAGAAGTAGTAGTAATTATCTGAATCATCTCCAGCCACCGTAGTTCCGGTGATTGTTGCCAATCCATCAACGTCATACGGGAAATCAAATGGAGTGTCCGATCCCAGATCTTTATCTCTCCACAACTGAGGATTGTTATTGGTGCAACGCAGACCATAATCTGTGCCTTCTGCAACAAAGAAATTCAGCTCTACAACAGATTCGCCTTGTGGAATTGTGAAATCACCTTCAGCCAAAACGTTTCCATTTTGAATTACCTGAATTGTGCGTGATCCGGCATTGCCCGCATACACCTTCACTTGTTTGATATTGATATCTGCGTTCGCATCAAAAGTGAGGTAGTAGTTTGGCGAATTGTGGTATTGACCTTCAGAATCGGTGCTGTTCACCAATTTACCGCCAGTACCTTGCTCACCGCCATGTGTAGTCACATCTTCAACCCAATAAGAGGTAGTTGCATTGAGCACAGGGGTTGTGAAAGAAGTTCCAGTACCAACAGGCGTGCTCGAAAGTTGAGCATCATACCAGCGAACATCTGCACCTGTAGTTGAAAGTGTAGCAGTACCCGGAGAATCCAACGTTACATCATTTACTACTGGCGTAACAGGAGCGCTGTAAACCTCTACAACTACTGCTTCTGAAGTAGAAACATTGCCTGCACATTCATTTGCAATGTCCACGGTGTAAGTTCCTGCTTCTGTGATTGTCACAGCTTGGGTTTGGGCTCCATTGCTCCATTCATAGGTGTTACCAGCACTGGCAATCAACTGAACGCTACTTCCCTCGCAGAAAATAAGGTCGCCGCTGATTTGGACTGTTGCCGGTTGATTTTGAATCAGTGTCACTACGATTTCATTCGAAGTTCCTGCACATCCTTCATTGTTCCAAACGATAAGTTTGTATGTACCACCTTGGGTTACTGTAATGCTCGATCCAGTTTCACCATTGCTCCACTGGTAGTCGCCACCTGCGTTATCCACCATCAATACTACTGATCCACCCGGACAAATATTGGTGCTTCCCATGGCTGAAATAGTGGCTTCGGGTGATACACATTCTTCCTCAGTAATTTCTATCCAGTCGTTTATCACTGGATTGTCAATGATCTGAACTATTCCTGAAGGCCAGTACACAAGAGCATAATCAACTTCTGTGCTGGTGCCAATACCAAAATGACACATAGAAGTATTGGTGATACCATAACTTTCTCCGGCACGAATTTCACGAACCTGCACACCAAATGGACCGTGTATTTCAACAATAGCACCTACAGCACCTTTGTTGCTCACAGTTCCGGTAAGATCAAATACAATGAAGTTATTTTCACCAGCCTGATTCATGAATAATTTATCGTCGTTGCCCATATCAGCGTCTACATAACCATCGCCATAGCTGGCATAAAGATCCAGCCATCCATCGTGATTGAGGTCACCGATACCAAAACTGTGCATGGTATCAGAATTCTGGAATACATTGTTAACTTCTGTAAAGGTCATATCTCCATTGTTATGGAAAAAACGGTGACTTCCACCAGCATGAACCAAATCAACCCAGCCGTCGTTATCGAAATCTGCCCATTTAGCCTGAAGGAAAAACCCTGTTACCTCAAGACCAGAACCGGCAGTTACGTTCGTGAAATATCCATTGCCATCGTTGTCATAAATTTCCAAAGTACCACTGTGTGTAGTGAGGAAACATTCAAAATCACCATCGTTGTCGAGGTCAGCAAAATCGCTGGTCCATGACTGCTGAAGATTTACAAGTCCGCGAATTGCGGCTTCTTCAGTAAAGTTGTTATTGCCATCGTTGATGAGCAGGCGGTTTGTTCTGCGACCATCGTAAGGATCGTTTACAAACTGACGGCATTTTGCAATGAACAAGTCGAGGTCACCATCGCGATCTACGTCTGTGAAAGTGCTTCCGTAGTTACCGCTGTCGTCGGTAGCATCAAAATCGAGGTCCATCCATGCCGCTCCATTGCTGAAGGTTCCATCACCATTGTTGGCAAGGATAGCGCTCTGACCATCATCATGACAGGCAAAACCATCGAGCCAGCCATCGTTGTTGATGTCGCCGAGGCATGATCCCTGAAAAAATACACTTGCCCAACCACCATAATCGGCTTGATTGTAATCTCCAGGTGCATTGATATCTACAATGTGTATATCGTCATAATAACCACCACACATCACATCTTTATGACCATCGTTATCGACGTCACCAACAGACATTCCCCATTGAGCTTCGGCACTTACGGTGCCAAAACTGCTGATGTCGAATGATCCATCAAGTTGCTGATAGGCTACATAAAGGTCTGTACTTTGATCGAGAATAACGATATCATCTAGACCATCGCCATCCATGTCAACAACGCCTGTGCAACCACCACTGTTGTGATTGCTACCCAGCAGCGTTGTGCCGTTGGTAAAAGATTGTGCTGTTGCCAACACTCCGCTCAATAAAACGGATGCAGTTAAGAGGTAAATTTTCTTCATTTCTTGAAGTTGTTTTTTGTTGGTTTTCCTTTGAAAATTGACAGGTTTAAAAATCCGTGTGAAAGTACACAGGCAAGACGATCAACCCACCTAAATAGATACACTTTTTCATAACAAACTTGGGAGGCAAAAAAGGGGGTTGGGACAGCGGCATTGAGACTAGATCATTCATTTTTTATTGATTATCAATGATTTAAACGCAATGCAAACTGGTTTGAAACGGTGAAAACAAATTTTTCAGCGGTAATCTGCTTTTCTTCGTTGCAGGATTTCGAGGTGATGTTGATCATGGTTGAGCATCATCCAGACGTGGTCTACCAGCCGGAGTTTTTTGTTATTCCCGGGATGATTGGCAACCAGAATTTCGGCCTTTTCTTCCATTTCGGAAAGCATAGTAGTGTGCATTTCGCGAATGTTTCTGAAATCCCGGAGGATGGAAATGATGTTCTGCTCGTTGAATCGTGCAGCATCCGTATCGGCATTGGTGCCATTCCAGGGTCGCACAGATTCATGCCCCAAAACGAGGTCATCCAGACGTGCAATCCAAAGCGACTCGATGCATAACAAGTGTCCGATGTGTTCCTGGATACTCCATTTATCGTTTGGTTTGTGCACCAAAACCTCGGCCGGAAGGTTGGAAACCAATTCATGTAATCTGGACGGTGTTTCTTTCAAATGTTCGACAATTGCTCCAAAAGATTCGGGAATGGATGGATAGTAAAAATTCATGGTGCGAAGAAAATGGATTTGGGGGGATTAACCATGAAAATGCACTGTGGAATAAGGCAGTAAAAAGGAGATCCCATGCTCCGCTGCGCATTTGTAAAGAACCAGGCGATAAATGCGGTGACGATTATTAAACCAGGTGACAGCGCATTACTTCGAAAAGATTCCTTGCTTCGCTGTGCATTTGTAAAAAACCTTGCGATAAAGGCGGCGACGAATATTAAACCAGGCGACAGC
>JBJXFC010000379.1:0-2711 GCA_046153915.1 Flavobacteriales bacterium | reverse complement strand
CTTAAAAATGGCAGGAACGCTGGCAAAATTTTCCTGAGCTTTCAATGAAGCACAAACGATTCCATTGGAAGACAAAACAATTGATTTTGTGCCGCTATACGGAAAGGTATCCCCGTCCAATTGATTCTGCCAATTTAAGGTTCCGGTTAAATCATCAATACTAATAATTTTGGGATAAAAATTCTCGGTCGCTCCATATTTAATGGCGTAAATCGTATCATTTCTTTCCACAATATCATCACACGCAAAATAATTATTGTCTATTGGACTCTCATATGTCCATCCCTTAACGCCATCTGATGAATACTGTTGGATGATAAAGCCATTTTGAACGGGAGGATAATCCACTATTCTGCACACTATAAAAATTGAATTTCCATCCTCTGATTTGTTTATTGCCGTCGGTCTTACCCATGCCGTGTTGTCATACTCCGGATTAAAGTAAGGGGACATGAATTGACGGCTAAAAAGTGTACCGCCCATTTCATTCATCCAAAGCAAAGCACAATAAGTGGTATCCGATAGATCATTACGCCTCTCACAAGCGATTAACCAGGTGCTATCATTCAATTGCACGTCTGTATCAAAAATGCCTTCCAGATACCACCCCTGTGAATCATAGATAACCTGCGAAATCTGTTCACCTTGCTGGTCAAATCTGGTAACAAAATATGGATTACTAAAATCACTATCGATGGCCCTAGACGTGGTTACATAACCCGAATCTGTAATATAAACGTCATTGAAAACCAGTTGATCTGCAAAATCAGATGTCTTGGAAAAGCGCTCTTGTGCAATTAGATCAAAGCTAAAATGCACAAAACACATTCCTGTAAGGAATATACCCAAATAGTCTATTCTCTTAGTGCACAACATCAAATTTACCTTTAGTAGAAATTTCGAATTTTGGTGAAATTACTTCAAAAAAGTACATTCCGGTTTCCCATTTGGAGGTGTTTGTTGAACCAAAGGGAAACCATATTAACGGAATTTCGAATTTCATTCTATTGGCAACTCGCCCTTCGCTCAATACTTCTGTAAATAAATTATCTCTGAAAAAATCGTCATCGCCGCTAAATTGCCACTCCCAAATGTCCAAAATCAAAACAGCCTTTTTGTGCCAGAATTGTGGCATGCAATCCGCCAAATGGGTGGGTAAGTGTCCGTCGTGCAATGAGTGGAATACCTTTGTAGAAGAGGTGGTGCAGAAAACCGAAACAGGTGGCATCGGCATCAAGTCCAGTCAGAAAATCAACAAACCCCAACCGGCCAATCGTCTTGAGGCATCAGACTTGCAGCGCATTCCGGTATTGGATCTCGAACTCAACAGAGTGCTCGGTGGCGGATTGGTTCCAGGTAGTTTGATTTTATTTGGAGGTGAACCGGGTATTGGCAAATCGACGTTGATGTTGCAGGTGGCATTGCGTCAGCTCAATATGAGTGTGCTCTATGTGAGTGGCGAAGAAAGCGAAGAGCAAATAAAAATGCGCGTAGATCGCATCGGTCTCGACAATCCGCGGTGTATGGTGTTGATGGAAACATCGCTGGAGAATATCCTGATGCACCTCGGAGATTCGCAACCCGATTTGTTGATCATCGATTCCATTCAAACGCTTTCCACTCAATCGATAGAAAGCGCTCCCGGTAGTGTATCGCAAGTGCGCGAATGCACCACGAAGTTGATGAAATACGCCAAAGAAAATCACACCATTGTTTTTCTAATTGGCCACATTACGAAAGAAGGAACACTTGCAGGGCCGAAGGTTCTCGAACACATGGTGGATACTGTGTTGCAATTTGAAGGTGATCGCCATCACGTCTATCGTCTGTTGCGCACAAGTAAAAATCGTTTTGGAAGTACTAATGAGTTGGGCATCTACGAAATGCAGGGCGGAGGTTTGCGTGAAGTAGCAGATCCATCCGAAATTCTGATTCATTCTCACACAGACCAACTCAGCGGCTCTGCCATTGCTGCCACGATGGAAGGTGCGCGTCCGATGCTTGTCGAAATACAGGCACTGGTTAGCACCGCGGTATATGGCACTCCGCAGCGAAGCACCACGGGCTTTGATATTCGCCGCCTCAACATGTTGCTTGCTGTTTTGGAAAAACGCTGTGGATTCCGACTGGCGATGAAAGATGTATTTCTCAATCTCGCAGGTGGAATGCGCCTCGAAGATCCTGCACTTGATCTGGCTGTGATTGTTGCCATCCTTTCCAGCAACGAAGACATAGCACTACCACGTATGATTTGTTTTGCAGGAGAAGTTGGTCTCAGCGGAGAAATTCGTCCTGTAAGTCGCGTGGATCAGCGCATACAGGAAGCAGCCAAACTTGGGTTTGAAGAAATATTTGTTTCTTCCTTCAATAAAAATATCCAGGAGTTGAGTAAAGAAATCAAAGTCACTCCTGTAGGAAAGGTAGAAGAATTATTTGGGAAAATTTTTGGATAGTTTCAATTGGTAGAAATAGTCCGGGAAATCAATTATTCTTCCGTCTTTGAATTTCCCATTGGCGCCACCACGATCACAAACTCACCTTTGATATCATGCGTCGTAAAATGATGGTGGACTTCCTGAAGAGTTCCTCTCACCGTTTCTTCGAATTTTTTGGAGATCTCACGGCTCACAGAACAAGCTCTTTCCGGCCCACAGAAAGTGATCATTTGCTCGAGTGATTTTACCAGTCTGTGAGGAGACTCATATAACACC
>JBJXFC010000378.1:0-2616 GCA_046153915.1 Flavobacteriales bacterium | reverse complement strand
TGGATGCCCAATTTCTTGAATACCTTCAATACGATGGGCTTACTGTTACGCTTGTAGCATCTTATGATGGTCTTCAATGTGGCGAAACATATCACATCAAACTTGCTATGGCCGATGTATCTGATACGGCATGGGATTCTGCCGTGTTTTTGGAAGCAGGTAGTTTTGATGTAAGTGGATCTTTGATAGAAGCTTTTGTAATCAACCCTTCTCCCGATCTTGGCGACAATTCAATTCTTGAAGGGTGTATCGATGGCACATTCGTTATTCATCCTCCAGGATGCCAAACGGAAGATATTGTTATCGAATTGCTCACCGGAGGAACGGCTACTGAAGGTGAAGACTATTCCGGCGTTCCTGCATCCATAACCATTAGCGGTGAGGACGTTGTGATTCCAATTACAACAATTGCAGATAATATCGCAGAAGGTGATGAGACAGTAACACTTTATTTCATTTACACCAACATCGACGATGAGTTGGATACGGCATCTGCAACTATCAATCTGGTTGATTATACTTTGCCAACTGTTACAGTAGACGATCTCTTTATTTGTGGCGCTTCAGAAACAACTGTTGTGACGGTGGAAAATGGATTTGGTGATTTTTCTTATCTCTATTCGTCAGGTCAAACAACACAGACAGCTAGTTATTCTGAAGGAGAATCGGGTGAGTACACCTTGACAGTAACAGATTTCTGCGAAGAAACGGCATCCGATAATTTCATCGTTGAAGAACCAGAACCACTTGTGGTTACGCCAACTTATGATTTGTGCTTCGGTGTTTTTTCTGGTCTTATTGCTCAAGGTGGGGCAAATCCTTATATCTTCACGTATGATCCCGATTCATTGTCATTCAATGGAGAAAATGCTTTCGAAGCAATTTATCCCGGAGTATTTGAAGTCATCGTAACAGACCAATGCGGGAATAGCGGGTTGTGTTTAATTACAACAGAACAGTGCGATACAGTAATCCCCAACATTTTCACACCAAATGGCGATGGCGTGAATGACACATTTGCAATTGAAGGCATTGATGGTTTTCCATCTAGTTCACTCAAAATATACAACCGATGGGGAAATCTACTCCTTGACAGTCCCAGCTACGGCAACAATTGGGGTGCTTCCGATTGTCCGGATGGAGTGTATTACTATATATTCTCCAGGTCAGATGGCAAAACGCAGGAAGGGTATGTGCACGTTTTGAGTCAGAAGTAATTTTTGACTTCCCAGCTTCAATCAAAAAGATAAACATCGAGTATTGTTCCTGCTGCGATTGTAGGTTTATCAGATGGCAATTCTGCAAAACCATTTACTTCTGCGAGATTCGCGTAATCACCGGAACCTGATCCATTGAATGGAATCGCAATGGTAATGCCCTTATCATTTTGAATTGTTTTTACTTGCAGAAAAAAGGGAAGCGTGCCTTTCATGACAAAATCCGAAGACAAATGTGCCTTGCATCTATTCATACTAAGTCCATTTGAAAACCGCAGCCAGGGAATCAAATAACGGGTAGCACACATCATGGTAGAAACCGGATTGCCGGGAAATGCAAAAACCCATTTGCCTCTGCCTTGTCCAAACCAAAACGGTTTGCCCGGCTTTTGAGCAATGCCATGAAAGCGCTTTTCGATGCCTAGTTCATTCAGGATTTCTGGAAGAAAATCAAACTTTCCTTTTGAAACGCCACCACTTAAAAGAATAACATCATTTGCAGTCAATGCGCTTTCGATCTCTCTGCGCATGATTTCCTTTTCATCCGGCAGATGTGATTCGGTGCAAGGAATTCCTTCTTTTTCCAATAGAAATTTCAACCCATAGACATTGCTTCTTCGAATTTGAAACTCGTTTGGTATCTGGTCTATTTCTACCAATTCATTGCCAGTAGAAAAAACATGTATAGAAGGTCTCGAGCACACGCCAATTGACGAATAACCTGACGCAGCCGCAACGGAAAGCTGAGCGGCATTGAGTTTTGCACCAGCCTGAATGAGTATATCTCCTTCCTTTTTATCGCTTCCTTTTCGGTGAATGTTTTGACCCGATTTTATTTGTTCTGAAAGGATAAGTGCCTTTTCAGACAATTCTATTTCTTCATAGGGAACAATGGTATCAGCATTTTGGGGACACACCGCACCGGTCATTATTTCGAGAGCGCAACCCACTTCAAGAAATTTTGAAGCTTCACCGGCTTGCTGTATACCCTGAATCGGAAAACTTCGTTGCCCGTTTTCCCAATCTTCAAAACGAATCGCAATGCCATCCATCATTACCCGATCGAAAGGTGGAAGATCTGTGTCGGATAAAACTGCTTTAAACAGTGTTCTACCGAGCGCTTTATCCAAAGGAATGATTTCCTCCGTCGGAATAAATGCATGTGACAGGATGATCTGTTCGGCCTCCTTTACGCTAATCATTGGATTTGGATGAATGTCAAAAGTAGGTTATCCGCCGATTGTGGCCATCGACTCTTCAACCGGAAAAGATTTGCGATTTGATTCTGCCTCGAAACCATCTTTTGGGCGATTGAGAATTGCAGCTTCAATGCTGGTGCTGATTTCACTATCCGGCATTTCGCTTCGCAGAAGATCCCGCAAGCTCATTACCCCATTGT
>JBJXFC010000140.1:0-4184 GCA_046153915.1 Flavobacteriales bacterium | reverse complement strand
GGCTGACCAATCTGCATTTCATATCCTTCGCGGCGCATCGTTTCAATAAGCACAGAGAGGTGAAGTACACCGCGTCCGAATACCATAAAACGATCTGCTTTATCGGTTTCTTCCAAACGAAGAGCAAGGTTTTTCTCAAGCTCTCTTTCCAGTCTTTCTTTGATATGGCGGCTGGTCACAAATTTTCCCTCTTTACCAAAGAATGGAGAATCGTTGATTGTGAAGAGCATACTCATCGTTGGCTCATCCACGTCAATAGTTGGAAGTGCTTCCGGATTTTCACTATCAGCAAAGGTGTCGCCGATTTCAAAATCTTCCATACCGTTGATGGCACAGATATCACCAGAAACTACGCTTTCAACTTTGCGTTTTCCCAATCCTTCGAAGAGGTACAATTCTTTGATCCGTCCTTTTACGATCGAACCATCCCGCTTTACAAGAGATACAGGCATTCCGGATTTTAACTCACCGCGGTGAAGTTTTCCAATGGCCATGCGACCGGTATAGGTAGAATAGTCGAGGGAAGTTACCAGCATTTGTGGAGTACCTTCACGCTTGATTGGACCAGGAATGTGCGACAATACGAGATCCAGCAAAGGCTCGATGGTGTCTGTTTTCACTCTCCAGTCGAGGCTCATCCAGCCGTGTTTCGCTGCACCGTATGCAGTTGGGAAATCGAGCTGATCTTCGGTAGCACCGAGGTTATACATCAGATCAAATACAGCTTCGTGTACTTCATCTGGTGTGCAGTTTTCTTTGTCTACTTTGTTGATTACAACGATAGGCTTCAATCCCATCTGGATGGCTTTCTGCAACACAAAACGGGTTTGTGGCATGGGGCCTTCAAAAGCATCTACAAGCAACAACACACCTTCTGCCATGTTGAGAACACGCTCTACTTCACCGCCGAAGTCACTGTGACCAGGTGTGTCGATGATGTTGATCTTGTGATCTTTGTAAATGATAGAAACGTTTTTGGCGAGAATGGTAATTCCGCGCTCACGTTCCAGGTCATTGTTGTCCAGAATGAGGTCATTGTGTACTTCATTGTCACGAAAGAGGTGAGCAGCGTGAAGCATTTTGTCCACGAGTGTAGTTTTGCCGTGGTCAACGTGTGCGATAATCGCGATATTCCTTATTTTTTGCATGCTGTATATATCGAAACGGGCCTTAGGCTGCCCTTTTTTCGGGGCGCGAAAGTACGCATACTTCTGCGATTTCCGGCCTGAGTTCTTCACAAATAGTGGCTTAATCTGTTGTTTTCCACTGCCTATGGCCTCTTTGGGTGGTGCATTAAACTTGTGTTAACACATCTTTAGAAGGTCAAAAAGTCCTAAAATGTTAAAAAGGTTATCTTTACGTCTTCAATTTTACACGCATAATCCTATGAATCCTATCATCATTCTACTCATCATCATCATCCTGCCAGTACTGTATTTTATCTCCGTTTTTAATGGATTGCAACGCAAGCGTGTTCTAACGCAAGAAGGCTGGAGTGGAATTGGAACGTATCTGCAGCAACGTTTGGATTTGATCCCGAATTTGGTTGAAACCGTAAAAGCATACGTCGGTCATGAAAACAAGACCCTGATTGAAGTCACCAAATGGCGCAATCAAAGCGCTGCGGCTCATTCTACGGGCGATCAGATTGCCGCGAATGGCCAATTGGACAAGGCATTGGTAAACCTGATTTCTGTCACAGAAAGTTATCCGGACTTAAAAGCCAACGGACAATTTCAAAGTTTGCAGGATCAATTGGCGCAAATCGAAGAAAAACTCAATCAATCGAGACGGTATTACAACGGCACTGTGCGTGATTACAACTCTGCACTGGTAGTTTTTCCAAGCAATCTTGTTGCAGGTTGGTTCAATTTTACAGTAGCGCCCTTTTTCGCAGAGGACGAAGTATCGCGCACTGCACCTCGCGTCAATTTTAATTAGACAGAATAGTGATTTGTTTTTGTCAGAGGAGATGGTCCATTGCGGTTATCGCGGTGGCGCTGAATGTGCTTTCTCCTTTTTCACAAATCCGGGCTCAATCAAGCGGATATACATCTGCTACAGGCGCTCTTTATTCAGCGAAAGAACTTGATTCACTTTACCGCGTTGTTACATTTCAGTTTCTGGAAAAACAGCGCCTTCCTGCCTTGCATATCGAAAAAAAGTATCCGGAGATTCTGCCTCTTTTGCAGGCTGCAGCGGGAAATCAATTGGAGATAGAATTGGATAGAAAATTTCGGAAGGAAAAAATTTCAAGGGAGAAAATTCCATCGGATAAAAGACTTGCTCTTCGGGAAAAGTATGATCTTATTCTGAAACAATTCATAGACGAACAACTGCGCGATCAGGATGTAATCCGGGCTATGATGTATTATAAACCCGATGATCGGATTTCTCATTTTCACAGCGATATGCATGTAAGAAAGGATGGAATTCTCGAAGTCAAAGAAACCATCACAGTCCAAAATCCGGATGATGAAGAATTACCTTACTTTACGTATGTAATGGATCGGGCGGTGTTCCGTGAGGTGAACAATGAGATTAAACATGGACTGCGAAGAGAAATTCCGACAGCTTATTATTCAGAAGAGGGATTTGTAGCAAATGCGCCAATCGAAATAAAAGAAATAAAACTGGATGGAGCAGAAGTTCCATTCTTTACGGAAAAAGCAACAAATGGAATCGTTTTGTACATTGGAGATAAGTATGAAAACTTGTCTTTCGGAGAGCATGTTTATGAAATCAGCTACGAAGCACAACGGCAAGTTGTATTTATGGAAGATCATGATGAGATTTATGTCAATGTAACGGGCAATGGCTGGACCCTGGAGATGGACCGGGTGACTTGTGATATTGAGCCAGGTCCAGCGCAACCAATTGGCGATATGTGTTATACAGGAAAGTTCGGTTCCAGATTGAGGGAGTGTTCTTCATGGATAACAAAGGATGACATCGTTCATTTCGCAACCAATGGTGGGCTTGAAACCAGCGAAGGTCTCACGATATCGGTTCAATGGCCAAAGGGATCTATTGATTCTCCCGCTAGGATTCAAAAATGGTGGTCATTTATAAGAGACAACTGGGGAATTTCTTTACTCGGTATTTTGTTTTTATTTCTGGGTATCTACAACACATTGGCGTGGTTCAGAATGGGTCGGGATGCAAAACGCGGAGTTGTTTTTCCGCAGTTTGATCCGCCAACTGGCATGTCGCCTGCCGCCATTGGTTTTGTGGCAGATCAAAAATTTTCATCCAGACTGGCAGCAGCTGAGTTAACGCATTTGGCCGTGAAAAAAGTCATTCTTTTGGATCAGTCGGAAACACGGTTTGAAATAACCCGTGTGGGAGAAGAGTGGCCAACAGATATGCCAGAATTATTGGGTAACAGATTGGAAGCGCTGAATGGAAAACGAATAGTGCATGGCGAGTATAGCGAAGAGTTGCACAACTACTATAATGCACTGGAACACCACGTGCAAGCAGAATACCAGGAAGACAGTAGTCATCGAAAAAGTGAGAGCAAAGCACTGTTCAGAAAAAATTCCGGGCAGTGGATTTTTGGTTTAGTATTGATTAGTCTGGCGGTTATCGGAGCAGGAATTTTTTGTGCGACCCATCCCACAAAAGTCATTATTCTGAGTTGTGTCATTATCCTGGCAATGCTCATCATTGGTCAGATCATTTTTGCCAGAATCATTGCTGCTTACAATACCTATGGAAGAAAAATCATGGATCACATCGAAGGATTTAAGATGTACCTTATTGCAGCAGAGGAGCGTGTTCTCAACGCTATGACCATTCCGGCAAAAACACCGGAGTTATTTGAGAAATATTTGCCATACGCCATGGCATTGAATTGCGAGAATGAATGGGCAGATCAATTCAATGATGTGTTTAAATCGACATTGGATAAACCCGAAGAAAGTGGTTCTTACCATCAATCTTTTGGCAGCCGGTATTTTCACCATCGATCTTCATTCAATATTTCAACCAGCCTAACGCGCACTATTTCATCTGCCAATATTCTGCCCAGTTCAAGCAGCAGCGGTGGTTCATCTTTTGGCGGTGGAGGCTTTTCGGGCGGTGGAAGTATGGGTGGAGGAGGAGGTGGGTGGTAAATGATTCCTTGCTGCGCTGCGGAATGACAGAGGTCGCCATTATGTTGTGGCGGAAAAATAGAAATG
>JBJXFC010000139.1:0-6411 GCA_046153915.1 Flavobacteriales bacterium | reverse complement strand
CGCCGATGGTGAGATTCAGAGTAACAGTGCTGTCACAACCTGCTGCGGTGGTGTAATTGTTTACATAAGTTCCCGAAGCAGTGTAAGTTGTTCCATCCCAATCGTACTGTCCGCAAGCTGCAATATTCAATACATCATCATAAACCGGATTGACTGTCAGATTCAAAGTTACAAGGCTATCACAACCATTTGCAGACTCGAAGGACTGACCGTAAGTTCCACTTTCAGTATACGTAACTGCATTCCATGTGTAAGAACCGCAAGCTGTTTCAAACAACTCTGTTTCGCTTGAATAGCTGATTGTCAAATTCAGCGTAAGTGTGCTGTCGCAACCTGCTGAAGTAAGAATGATCTGTTCGTAGGTTCCGCTTGTTGTAAAAGTTTCACCGTTGATTTCGTATGAATCACATACTGAGACATCCAATGTTTCACTTGCTGGGAATCCGATGGTAAGGTTCAAGGTAACCGTGCTATCACAACCGGCCAAGGTGGTATAGTTATTTACATAAGTTCCCGAAGTGGTATATGTTGTGCCATCCCATTCGAATTGCTCACAAGCCGCAATATCCAATACATCGTTGTAAACCGGATTGATGGTAAGATCCAAAGTAACGATACTGTCACAACCATTGGCTGCGTCAAAAATTTGCTCGTATACTCCAGATTCAGTGTAGGTTTCAGCATTCCATGTGTAAGATCCACAAGCTGTTGCTGTTAAGTCTGTAGACACAGAATTGGTAATAGTCAGAATAATTGTAAGCACGCTATCACAACCGGCAGCGGTTTGAAGAGTTTGCTCAAACGTTCCGCTTTCTGTGAAGATATCTCCGTTTGCTTCATAAGAATCGCAAGCTGCAACTTCTATCACTTCATCTGCAGGGAAACCAATGGTCAGATTCAAAGTAATAACGCTATCACAACCAAATTCTGTGGTGTAAGACTCGATATACGTGCCTGATTCGGTGTAAGTATTGCCATTCCATTCGAATTGCTCACACGCTGCCTGATCGATTACGATGTCATAAGCCGGATTGATTGTCAGGTTGAGACTGATAATGCTATCGCAACTCGCAGCATTGGTAAGAATCTGGGTGTATTCGCCAGACTCTGTAAATGTTTCGTCGTTGATTGTAATGCTGCCGCAAGCTGTTTCTTCAATGGTTGAAGATGAAGAATTGGCAATGGTGAGGTACAGAACTACTGTGCTGTCGCAACCAGTAATCGTGGTGTAGTCAAATTCATATATTCCGCTTTCGTTGAGTGGAAGACCGTTGTAATCATACACATCACAAGCAAAAGCTTCAATTGGGTTGATGAAAGATTCGCCAATTGTAAGGTTTAGAGTTACAACGCTATCGCAACCCAGTGTATTGGTGTACATCTCAGAATACGTACCGCTTTCTGAGTAGGTATTGCCATTCCAGTCGTAAGGTCCGCAAGAATTCACATTAAATACAGTTTCAGGGCTATTGCCAATAGTCAATTGGATATTGAATACCACATCGCAGTTAGATCCATTAGAAACAACAGCGATATACGTTCCGCTCTCGTTATAAATCTGACCATCCGGAGCTTCGTAGGGTCCGCAGCTAAACTCAATAAGTTCAACTTGAGGATTTGGACAAATTTCGAGCTTCGCGATAAAGCCATCCATAACGCCAGTTGCAGTAAGTGAATAATCATCAGCATCTGGATCAAAATCTACTGTATTCGAAAAAGAACCACCGATCACAAATGTATCGTTGTTGTACGCAAGGGCGCCGTTGGTGATATCTTCACCTGTTCCGCCAAGTGCAAATGAGGAATCAAACAAGCCTGCCAGTGTAAGGCGTGTTACAAAAATATCATTGCCACCATTGCTGGTCAGGGTTTGTTCACCTGCCGAAGGATCTGTATCGAGTGATCCATCGAAATATCCTGTTACATAAATCGTATTGAGATTGAGAGCAATCGCAGTTGCCTGCGCATCTCCAGCATTTGGCATAGACTTCACCCAATCAAAAACGCCTGTTGTAGAATATCTACAAACGAATACATCCAGTCCACCTGCACTTGTTTCGTTAGCCTGAGCAACACCGCCATTGAAATCAACTGTACCGCTGTAGCTACCTGTAAGGTATACACGATTTTGTGGATCGATTGCCAATCCACTCAATGTACCTGCATTTAGTGGTGACATTTCTTTTACCCAAATTAGGTTACCACTGTCATTCCATTTGGTAACGAAAAATCCTCCATTAATAAGTGTTGTTGTTGCAACATCCGGGTTAAAATCAGAACTTCCTCCGGCATTACCTGCCAGGATAATTCTGTTATTTCCGTCAATTTCAAGACCTCCGCATGTCTCATCTCCGGCACCGCCTACACGGCGTGTCCAAACATAATCTGCATCAGTTGTGAATTTGGTAACGTAAATATCAGTGCCACCATTGCTTGTAAAGTTATCTGTGTTGCCAGTTGGGTCGAAGTCTCCTGTGCCTGATCCATTGCTGGAAACGTAGAAAAAGTCGTTGGAAATGGCGATCTGACCACCATCTGTTTCGGATCCATAAACCAGCGTACCAATGAAGTCCCCGGTATTATCAAGAGCAAAAACGAAGGTATTGTTGGATCCTGTTTCTAACCCCAGAGGACTATCAAGATCAAAATCGATATCACCATTGATTTTTCCAGTGATGAAAAGACTTCCATCGTCGGCCTGAGCGATGTCATAAGCTTCGACGCTGCCAGTTCCTCCAACAGTTTTTACCCAAAGGGTATTGCCATCTGGATCACTGCACGTTACAAAAACATCGGATGTTCCTTGAGGAGCGATCAAGTTTACACCTTCTCCCGGATCAAAATCGGTTTCACTGTCGAATGTTCCAACAGCGTACACATTATCTTCTGGATCCGTGACCAATGCCGTAACCATCACATTTTGACTTCCGCTATATGCATTCGTCCAGCGCATGTGGTGACTTTGCGACCACGCGACTGATACTGAAAGACATAGCATTACTACACTTACTAAAGTAAAATTTTTCATAGGTAATTTAATTGCTTGGCGGCAAATCTAATGAATCGAACCACTTCGAAGAAACTAAATCGACAAGTGTTTAAGATGAACTCTTGTGACGTGCATCAGTCTCATTTTGTGCGGATTAGGTTATCAACCTCACTTAAAAGTTCGTAGCAATCCAATTTCGGAATTGTTAAAATTAAAGAGTGAAGAAATAATCCTTTCGTCTGAAAATCTGCATTTGATGGACTGAAAAAACGGTGTCTTCCAAATGTCAATTTATTCCCCCTTATCAGTCAGTTTCTTCATCCACATCAGATAATTTTCCTTTTGAGTATGAACGGAGTATTTCGAGATAACAGTTTCACGGGCAGCCCGACCAACCTTTTTTCTTTCGGCTGAATTTTCGATCAAAAGTGAAATTTGCTCTACCCAATTCTGCGTGTTTTTGGGGAGAAATCCATTCATGCCCTGATGAATGATGTCTTTATTCACTCCAACTGGCGACATCAAGGTTGGTATTTCCAGGGCCATGTATTGCAATCCTTTGAGACCGCATTTTCCGCGCGACCATGCATCATCTACCAAAGGCATAATGCCAATATCAAATGTCGAAAGTTCTTTTACCTCGTCTTCTTTTTTCCAAGCAAGTCCGCGGATGCCCAGTTCTTCGTTGATGTAATTCGAATCTCCAATAACCTTGATCTCGATCCGATCTCCGTATTTTTCTTTGAGAATGCGCAGGAATGGAATGGCCAATTCGAAGTGTTTGATGGTTGTAAGACTTCCACTCCAACCTATTACAACGGGGCCGCCCGGACTCTTCGGTACGCGCACATATTCGTCTGTATCAATGGTTGTAGGAATTACCGCAACCTGATTGTTGAATTGAGATGCATACTCAGCGAGGTATTGATTTCCGGCAAAGACTACATCACACAAGGCCATGATTTTATTGATTTTGGCAGGATTTTTCACCCACGAAAACAATCGGTTGGCGCGACTTGTATCGTTTTTCCAAATGGCGTCATCGAAGTCGTAAATCAACTTCACTCCCGATTTTGCAAATTGTCTTTCGTAATAAATACTCCGTGTCATCAGCGCCTCCCGGAAGATAAAAACGAGGTCGTATTGATCAATCTTTTCGAGATCCAATTGCCGCTTGTGCGATTGCGAAATCAACAACAAAAACTTCTTCCAATAATTTCCAGGACCGTAAATGAGTTTATCGTCTGCTTCATCCAGGAGCGGACTCAGATGGCATTCAAAACCGTTTTCTTCCAAGAAAGGGAAATACTGCTCAAAGCGAAAACGCTGGCCTGGAGCGCGGTCTTTGCGGTGGGAAGCGATGAACAGAATTTTATGACGGGAAAATGTGCTAATGGGGATAATGTTAATGTGCTAATGTGACTAATGTGCTAATGTGTCTAATGAGGGCTGCAGGGTTTCATGAACGTTTTCGGTTACAAAGTTATGGGATTGTTTAATGAGCTCCGTGGCAATGTTCCAATGAGCTAAGCGGTGATTGAGGACAGATTCCTTGCTGCGCTGCGGAATGACAAGTTCAATCATGAGCTCCGTGGCATTGTTCCGATGAGCAACACGGTGACTGAGGACAGATTCCTTGCCCTGTGCGACGGTGCCACTCGATGGGCAATGGGGTAAATGTGAGGAGATTCCTTGCTGCGCTGCGGAATGACAAATTCAGTTGTAGGCTAAAGGCGGAAAAAAGGAAAGAGGAAAGTGCGGCTGCGCCGCACTTTCCTCTTTCCTTTTTTCCGCTCTCATCATCCACGCGGGATTATTGTCATTCCGCAGCGCAGCAAGGAATCTGTTCTTCGATTACGACATTGTAATTCATTGTCTTTTTTGCTTAATTATCAGCGAAGCAAGGAATCTGCCCTTCGATTTCCACTTGGCAATTCATTGGCTTTTTTGCTCATTCCACTGCGAAGCAAGGAATCTGTCTTTCCAATACCACAAGACTTTCATTTGCTTTGTTGGTCATTACCAAGTTAAAAGTGTGGTAAGTACTACTTGTCCAGCGCGTAGCAAGGGATTAGCCCCATTAGCACATTTATCGGTTACTTCTGTCTGAAATACAACCTCACCGGAATTCCAGAAAAATCCCAGTTCTCGCGCAACTTGTTTTCGAGGAAACGCATGTAAGGATCCTTCACATACTGAGGAGTATTGCAGAAAAATGCAATGGCAGGGCTCTTTGTAGGCAATTGGGTGATGAATTTGATCTTGATATCCTTGCCTTTGTATACCGGCGGTGGATTGTTGTCAATCAAAGGCAACATGATCTCATTCAATTCCGAAGTAGAAATGCGGCGTTTGCGGTTTTCGGCTACTTCGATCGCTCTTTCCAATGCTTTTAAAAGACGTTGGCGTGTGACATTGGAAGTAAAGAAAATCGGTACATCGGAAAAGGGTTGCAGTTTTTCTTTGAGTTCTTTGGTATAGGCATCTACCGTTTTGTGTGTCTTTTCGATGAGGTCCCATTTGTTCACGAGCAGCACCACACCTTTGTTGGCTTCGGTGATTTCGCGAAAAATGCCGAGATCTCCTCTCGTAAGTCCCTCTTCAGCATCAATCAGCAACAAACACACATCGCTTTCGCGGATGGCTTTGATGGTGCGGATGGAAGAGTAGAATTCAATATCGTCGTCGTATTGCTTGCGTTTGCGAAGTCCCGCTGTGTCGATCAGGATCATTTCTTTGCCGAATGCATTGTAGAGGGTATTGATCGAATCCCTCGTTGTTCCGGCTTCTTCGCTCACAATGCTGCGGCGCGATTCGGTGAGGACATTAAGCAGACTCGATTTCCCAACGTTTGGACGGCCCACAATGGCCACTTTCGGAATCGGAACTTCTTCCAATTCATCCTCCACCGGAATATGCTGCGTGAGCACTTCCATCATATCGCCGGTTCCATAGCCGTTGTTGGCCGAAATGGCAAAAATCTGGTCTCCCAGTCCGAGTGAATAAAAGTCGTTCACCCATGATTCTTTATCTGAGGTGTCTACTTTATTGCAGACAATCATTACTTCTTTTTTGCTGCGCCTCAGGCGTTTAGCAATTTCTTCATCGCCACTGGTAAGGCCTTCTTTGCCATCTACCATAAACAAGATGAGGGAAGCTTCTTCCATGGCCAGAGCTACCTGGAAATTGATTTCTTTTTCGAAACTGTCGTCGCCATGATCTGCGATACCGCCTGTATCTACCACCACAAACGATTTGCCTGTCCACTCACCTACTCCGTATTTTCTGTCGCGTGTAACACCTGCTGTCGGCTCCACGATTGCGTCGTCCGTCCCGGTAAGGCGGTTGTAAAGGGTAGATTTCCCCACATTGGGCCGTCCGACGATAACTACTGTAAAACTCATGGGGCGAAGATAAGACTA
>JBJXFC010000360.1:0-3508 GCA_046153915.1 Flavobacteriales bacterium | reverse complement strand
AAATAATATTCGTCAGCAATAAGCAGTGAATTTGATCCACCACCAAAGCCGCTTCCAACCTGAATATTCGCCTCATCGGCATGCGACCATTGTCCTCTATCGTCCATCACACGCACATACAATTTGTGCACACCATTGGGAACTCCGGCCAGGGATAAGTCAAGATCCTGATCAATTGTCAATCCATTGATATCAATCGGATTTCCCAATCCGAATCCGGGATCTACATCTAAAAAATATTCGCCTGCAACAATGGTAGCATATTCGGCACCATTTACCTGAATCAATCGCATGGCATAATGAGACCACTGTCCGGCACCATTCCGCACACGGATGTATAAACTGTGAACTCCATTTGAAAGTCCTTCTACTGATAAGTCAAAATCAGAATTAACGCTGTTTCCACCCACGCCTATTTGTATCCCCTGACCGAATCCTGGATCATCGTCAAAAAAGTATTCTACTGTATTGAGTTGGGCCATCTGCACACCGCCAATTACCTGGATATTGGCTTCGTCATACAAACTCCATTTGCCCTCATCATTCATTACCTCAAGGTACATTTTATGAACTCCTTTAGATAAAGCACTTACATCAATTGTAAAAGGGTCGTCAACCACTTCCACACTTGCAATTGGGAAGTATTGTGCGCCCGCTTCGTTGCCATCAAAATAGCAACGCATCTGCACCAATGTCTGCGACCACGTCGTGATCACAAACAATGAAAACAGCATGCATAACACATATCGTATTTTAATCATGAATGTCATTTTTAATTGTTCATCCTGCGAGAAAACTTTCCTTTCTCATCTTAACTTCTCGAATCAATCGAACGAATCGCATATCGCTCTCACTCTCCACTCCGCATTCTTCGCTCTATTCTCTCATTCTCGCCCTGGACCTATTGTCCGCTTCCATTTGCATTCAAATGAATAGTGATCGTACCACCCGATGGGGCGGTTGATGTAGCAATGGTAAAATCTACAATCTGAGGTGTTCCGCTATCAGCACCTATCGAAGAGAAAGGAAAAATGCCTCCATACAAGCCGATGTCAGAACCATCTGTGGCTGCGTTTTCACCCACGGAACCCGCGTCTAAATGAAAATCATTGGCGTAGTTGTATCCGCCATTCACTCCAATATAATTCGCAAAATCAGGATTGACATCATTGATATTGCTTCCAGGCAAGGCCGAAAGTGGTATCGTGACACCATATGTGAGGTTATTTTCCCACAAACAAGCACCGCAGCCAGCTTCAACAGGCGAACTGGCAGTGGTAGCTACTAGCACAATATTGTTGGTAATTACGATATTTGAATATCCGGAAGAAATAACTGAACTAAAGCCTGTGTTATCGCTCGCTACAAAAAGATTGTGATCAAATACTGTCCCGGATGGTACATTGACCATGATATTACTTCCGGCATAGATCTGCAAATAGTTATTTCTAAAAATGATGTTGGCGCCTAAACCATTCAACGAAATTCCATTCGATTGTGAAAGAAAAACATTGCCTTCGAATATCCAGTTATTCAATGTCGTCCCATTTGATGAGAAACCAAAAGGATTCTGTGCGAAAATATAACAGCCAGAAACCACCACATCGTTGATGACGGTACTCGATGGATTATTAATAACGCCTAAGCTCAATCCTTTAACAACCGAGGACGATGAATTCGTAGTAAACGTAAGTGATGACAAAGAGGCGTTATAAGGCGAAAAATCAGGATTATGCCCTGGTCCGATGATGTACAATAATTTATTCAATGTAATTGCGCCATAACTGATGGATGAAGGCTCCACATACAGGGTATCACCTGCAGTAGCTGATGTTATGGCCTGGTTCAATTCATCAAAATCGGCATCAAAACCTACCTGATTGTTGACAGTGTAAACATTGGCATCCACTGTTCCATACAAGCACAGTATTGCCATTAAAGAAATGCAAAATTTTTTCATTGGTGTAAGAATTAGTTCTTCCAAATGTATATATATCTGCCGCTTTAGCGATTGACTTTCATTCTTTTTTGGGGCGTGCCCCCGGCTTCCGTTTTCATAACCACATTGCCCGTTCCAGCCGGGGTCGGGCTATCCGCTGCAATCCCCTTTTGTAGAGACGCCATGCGTGGCGTCTCTACAAAAGGGATTTCCGCTGCTATCCCTCACGCAGCTCCTCCATTTGCATGAGCATTTCATTGGTTATCCACATTTAAAAAGTAAAATCAGGGGGGTTAAAATTTCTAAAGCACAGTTCATATTCGTGTAAAATTGTTTTCATTTGAACCTTATCAAATTCATTTTCTAATGCGCTATTGCTTTACGTTACTCTTGTTGATAATCCAATTGAAAGGCCTCAGTCAACCCGTTCACCCTTCGGACTATGGACTCAAAAACTTTATTATTCAGGATAAAAAACTTGGCAAAATCAGCTTTCATGTAGACACCATCAATCTTCACCAAAAAGCTCCCCTGTTCGTCGACATCAATGGCAGCGGAGGTATGCCACTTTGTCTTTACATGGAAAGTACAGGCTATTCTTCTGTGATGAATACTTTTAATCCGGCGGTGATGAATCATACAAAAGAAAAATATCACTATTTCATCCTCGATAAACCGGGTACTAATTTTTGTGATACGATTGACATTCAGGGATCAATTGATTCCATCGACTATAGCGCCATCTTCGAAAACTACAAGGTATCTGATGAATATACCAAACGACTTAGCCTCAACTGGCGCGTGGAGGCCACCATGAAAGTTATTTCTTACCTTATCAAAAACAAATACTGGGACAAAACAGACATCGTTGCACAGGGATATTCGGAAGGCGGTCAGGTTGTTCCCTTGCTTGCACAAAAAGACACACGCATCACCCATGTTGTTCCAATAGTAGGCTCCGGACTCAACCAATTTTATGACTTCATTCTCGACTACCGCATCAAAGCAAGAAATGGCGAAATCACACACGAAGCCGCACAAGACAGTATTCTCGTCGCGTATGAAGTATTCCGGGATGTTTACGCGGATCCCTTAAGCACTTCGAAATCATTTAGTGGTCACAGTTATCTACGCTGGTCGAGCTTTTGTGGCTCTCCTCCTATCGAAGCTCTGACAAAACTCACCATTCCGATTTACATGATTGTTGGAACAGCAGATACCAATTCTCCGATCTATGGTTTGGACTACGTGCCTCTCGAATTTATGCGCCTCGGAAAAACCAACCTCACCTACGACCCTTGCATTGGCTGCGATCACGGCCTGATGTCCATGGATGGTTCCGATCCACAATTTCATCTGGAAGAATATCTGGACAAAGTATTGGCTTGGGTGGAGAGGAATTAAAGGATAGACGCTAGATGATAGACTCTAGACAAAAGACTGCATGAGGATAGTTGCAAATGTTGATACTAACCGAACTAATTTGCAGTGTAAAAATGGCCACCAAAAGAGTGGATGCAAAAGTGGTTGGTGAGATTTGATACTTAGAATTTATTTGACTTCCATCCG
>JBJXFC010000354.1:0-6528 GCA_046153915.1 Flavobacteriales bacterium | reverse complement strand
TGCATGTTAACTCACAATGGTTCAATGCAGCAACAGGTAATTTTAAACTCGTTATTCTAATAACACAGGATTCAATCATTGCACCTCAGTTAAACTATGACGCAGACCCCGAATTTATTCCTGACTACGTTCACATGCACATGCTGCGAGGCACCGTAACAGGAGCAACAGGCCTCATTGCCGCTACAAATCCTACAGCTGGATTTTCGGCTACCAATAGCTATACCATCGATTGGAATCCTTCCTGGGATGCTGACCATTGCGAAATCATTGCGTTTATTACAAACGGAGACGATGGAGAGGTGTTGAACGTTGTTAAACAAAAATTGGTGGAATGATCAGAATTATTGCGGTTATCGGCATATTGATTTGGTCACTTCAGACCAATGCACAAAAGCAATTTCAGGGCGGTTTAATTGCAGGTCCATTGTTCTCGCAAATTAGCGGGGATGGTCTCGGAGGTTGGGACAAGCTGGGGTTTGCTGCAGGCGCATGGGTCAATGTGCCCATAAGCGAGCGCAACGGTGTGCTTTTGTCCATGAAATATGTTACAAAAGGCAGCCGCACCAAAAGGGATACATTGGATTTTAATTCATTTGCATATCACCTCAACTATATTGATGTACCAATTCTGTTTAACCATTCCTTCACTATAAAAAAATCAACCTGGCGTTGGTTGGCAGGCCCATACGCAGGGGTTTTGATAAGCCAGAAAGTTAAAGCCAATGGGGTTAACTATAGCGTACCCGAAGCATCATCAGGACCGGATTTTAAGCGCTACGACATCGGACTAATGGGAGCAGTAGCCTGGTGGCCAACATCCAAATTTTTTGTCGAGTTAAGTACTTCTACCTCCATCATTCCTACCCGCCCTGCGCCATTGGTTGTTAATCCAGGTAGTTATTATGAGCAGGGCAATTACAATCAAACTTTGCAATTGATGTTTGGTTTGAGGTTTGGGGCGAGTGAATAATGAGTGAACTTCCCAAAATCCAGTTCTCCAATTCGATAATTTCTCCTATTCAAAATAGCGGAGAATTTTAGTTTTCCCTCAAGAAATAATCAGAAATTAATTTTGAAACCCATTTTGATATTATTTTTTGCGCGTTTTTCCAGTAAACCTCAATTCAATAATACAATTCAAAATGCAGAAATTCGCTCTACTCGCCCTGTTTTGGGCGGCATCTCTTCTTGTAGGTGCTCAATCCAACAGTGTAACTATCAAAAATGGTCCTGATTTCGACCCAAAGGGTACCATTACCGATTTTATTGGTCAAAAAGACGAAACAATCTATGTTCTATCGTTTCGACGTGGCCCTTACCTGGGAGGTATCAATGCCAACACCCTTGCTTCTAAATTTGAGACCGAATTGGAATTGCCAGTTTACAATGGCAAAGAAGTCAATTTTTCGTCCGTGGAAATACTGGATGGTCAACTCATCATGCTTTGTCAGTACTACGATAAAAAAGAAGATAAAAAAATACTTCTTGCTCAAAAACTTGATGACAAAGGGAACAACGACGGGAAATATGTAATACTCGATGAAATCAATGCCGAAAAGAAAAATAATTCGGGTAATTTTTCATACACCATTTACAGCGATCGTGGACGTATGCTTTTGTTCACCAATCCACCTTTCGAGAAATATTCAAAAGAAAAATTTGCATTTAAAGTACTTGACAAAAATCTAGAAGTAGTTTGGTCCGAAGATATCGAGTTACCTTATCCGGATCGATTCTTCAGCGTGAATGACTTCGTGCTTGACAAAAGTGATAACCTATATATGTTATGCACATTCGACGAATATGCCCAAACACAGAAAGAAGAAGGCCGAAGAAAGGCCAAAGAGGAGGCAAAAGAATCGGGCAATAAATACAGTTACAAACTGGTGAGTTACACACCGAAGAAAGGCAAACTGAAAGAATTTGAAATCGAATTGGAAGACTCCAAAACGGTACTTAGTTTTTCGTATGAGTTGGACGTAAATGACAATATTTACGCTACAGGACTTTATTCAGACAATGTCCAAAACAAAAAATACGACGGGGCAGATGGTATTTTCTTCGTAAAGCTGGATGGTATTTCAGGCAATGTAAAAACTGTGAATACCAAACCTTTTGATAAAGATTTTATGGAAGAATACCTTGTAGCTCTTTATGGTGAGCGCAAAGGTGAAAAAAAAGCTGGTAAAGGTGAAGGGATCAAAAATTTCGTTGTTCGGGATCTTATCAATCGTCAGGATGGCGGAGCCTTGATCGTAGGCGAAATCTATTACAGTTATACCGTTTGCACAACCGATTCCAAGGGTGTTACACGTTGCAGTACGCACTACATTTACAATTACATCCTTGTTGTAAACGTCAATTCCGAAGGGAGTATCGACTGGATATCTTATGTCCCCAAAATTCAACACACAGTCAACGATGGTGGATTTTACTCTTCATTTGCCATGCTGAATACAGAAGATCAGTTAATATTCCTTTTCAATGACAACATGAAAAACTACGATCCTAAAAACACGAAGAAAAAGATCTATCAAATGACGTCATTCAAGAAGACAGTTACTGCAATTGCAACCGTAGACAATGAAGGCAAGGTAAAACGCGAGGCCAATGCCAAATTGAAAGCTGACAAAAAAATACTTCGTCCGAAGATAAATGAGTACATTGTAACAGATGACAAACTTGTAGTCCTTGGAAAATACGGAAAGAAGGAATGTGTGGTAGAAGTGAAACCGAAATAGAACATTCAATAAAATAAAATCGTTCATTATAAATGGAGATGCGCTGTCATCTCCATTTTTTTTTATTCCACACGCACGGGGAAATCCAATTCTATATCCGTTTCACCCGGCTCGCATGTTCCGTCTTTTATTCCGGGCTGGTGTTTCAAAACTATTCTGACAGCACCGACACCCGGAATTCCTGTTTGCCAATTGCTTGTAATTCCCAATTCAAAAACGCCATCGGAGTCGGTGCGCACAACACTTAGGTCAGCGTCTTGCGGAGTGTAGCAGAATATATGTTCTCCGGCTTCATCCAAAACTTCGGCCGTTAGGTCTTCTGCAGGATCTACGGATTCATTCAACAACCCGATTGTGGCATGATACAAAGTGGAAGAAGCAAGACGTATCGTATCAAAGTGAGAAGGCTCCAAACCACCTGGTCCATCAATATCCCTGAAAGTTGCCATTACATCCGGGTAAACTCCTGAGGGATCGGTAAACTGCATTACCACAGTGGTGATTAATTCCTCTTCATTCAATAACACCGGCGGATTTTCAGGATCATCATCATCCTTTCCACAAGATACTACCCACAGGCTAAAAGTCATCAAAACAGCAAGGTGATAGTTTCGGATTATCATAATTATAGAGTTATTCTTTATGTGATTCAATCTTCTTTTCAAAATCAAATGGGACACTCAAGCGCAATGAAAGCGACCGCCCTATTTCATCACTGTAGTATCTAAATCTATTTAGATATTCGCGATACGACACATTGAAAATATTTTCACATGCCAATGAAACAGCCAGTAATTGATGGCCCATTGGAATACTGCACCCCAATTGAACAAAACAAATGGTATAGGCCGATGGTGATCCCGCGTAATCTTCTGTAGCTGCCACCCTCCATTGTTTGTTGCGTAATAGTGTTCCTGCATTTAGAAAAACATCACGCAATCCGCGCCATTTCTCTCTATGATACCCGGCAGTCAATTCATAACTATCCGATGGCATTTGTACAAGATGATTACCGGTTTCCAGATTGTAAGCGCGCAGGAGAGATGATTTAAATCCAAGCTGCAACTGGTTTGAAAAAGAAATTGCCATGCGGGCATCGTATCCTGCAAGCAGAGCATTGGTCTGGGTGTAGTCAAATGCTGGAAACGCTCCGCGTATTGTCAAAACAGGCTCAGACGCTGGCTGAAGAAAAATAAATTGATGAATGTATTGAACGAAGGGCTGCACTTCCATTGATACTGCTTTGGACTTATATTCACCAGACAACTCAATACCGAATGATCGTTCGACACCCAGATTAGGATCACCTCGCTCGATAGCTGCTACTCCATGATGCAATCCATTGCTATACATTTCATTGATTGCTGGTGGGCGACAAGCACTGTCGAGATTCATACGCAAAGTCAGTTTATCATTTCTTTGACAGGAAAAACCCGCGTTAGCGGAAACAGCACGATAATGAAATTCAGGTGAAACAATTGAATCCCCCTGCCTCATGAATACATGCTGCGATGCGATATCATACCTCAATCCCAATTCCCATTCGAGTTTACTTCCAGGTCGATGCAAACGTTCGATGGCAAAAATTCCGAGGGTGTTCTTTTCGAAATTCGGAATAAAAAAACGACCTTCATAGGTATTGGATTGAGCCATTCCCTGGAGACCCAGTGTGTTGGTGATGGATTTACCAGACTTTGACTCATACAATGCTTCGAGTGAGTGCGTGGTCAATTCAAATAGCAGTGCAGGTTTGTTCAGAAGGGCGAGCGAATCACTGAGAGGCACATGCTTATCGAATTCCCTTCGATAATTGTATTGACGCGCATACGTCCATTTCAATTTGTTCTCAGACTTCAAGCGCAGGGCTGCGGAAATCTTGATTAATTCATGATCAATTTTTTGAGCCGGGCGATTTATATTATACGTAAAGCCGGCTGTTTCTGCGGGCATCTCGGAATCAAGTGCCAATTGAAGATCGGTGAGATTGCCAATATGAGCACCGGAAAAAATTCCAATTTCAGATTGAAAACGGCTGTAATACAATTCGCTTTGAACCCGGCCACGTTGATATGCCAATGCCCCTGAATAATTGAACTCCTTCGTGCCCGTATTTTTCAGATAATAATCTGGCGTCTTGATATTTCCACCACGCTTCAGTGTACTGTGCACACGCCAACTCCAGGAGGGGTGCGCTTTTAGCCGTCCCTGAAACATTGCGCTACTCACACCGGCTCTGCCATTGGAAATTCCGGCGAGATAAATGAGACCATCAATACCAGGTGCCTGACGGATAATGCCCGGTTCTACCAAAACCACACCGGCAATTGCATCGGAGCCGAAACGCACACTCGCCGCACCTTTTATCAATTGAATTCGCGTTGCGATAAAAGGATCTATTTCCGGAGCGTGTTCGTTTCCCCATTGTTGGCCTTCAAGTCGAACTCCGTTGTTCATGATTAGAACCCGATTGCTGTGCAGCCCTCGCACAACCGGTTTTCCAATTGTAGCACCATTTCGTAGAATCGATACACTACTCATTCCAGTCATCATTTCAGCCAGGGATTTTCCCTGATTGAGTTGCAATTGTTTTGGTGATAATTGTTCGTTGCCCTGAATAGCCCTGTAACCGTTTCTCTCAGAAATTACGGCCACCTCAGCAAGTTGCTGTGTATCATTTGCGAGATGAAAGTCGTGCTCCGTTTTTGAGTTGAGAGCAAGAACAACACTTGACGGTAAACAACCAAGATGCCTGCACATAAAGGTGTATTCACCTGGGCAAATCCCATCAAAAACATAGTTGCCAGCGCTGTCTGCAAGGACTCCACGCTCAAGTTCAACACAGATAATTTGAGCGAAAGGCAAAGCTTCGCCGTCCTCAGGATCCATCACTCTTCCGCTCAATATCAAATTGCACGGTGGAGCTTGCGACCACGAAGTAAAAACTATACCAATAAGTAATACTAAAAGAAGGATTCGAATCACGGTTTGTGATTTCAAAATGAATTAGAAAGAAGTTATTTACCAGCCGTAAAAACGGACTCACGAGAAGCTTGATGGCGGTGCTCTTCCGGGATAATTCTTTAAGGCCTTGACCTTCCGGGCAGATATCTCAGGCACTTTAAAAAACGATTTCGAATCAACTTGTACATTCTCGAATATCACATCATCCGGTGCATTGAACAAAGGAATCACCACAGAACAAATGACACAATCGGATGGGGAAAGAATTGTTTCGGATTCAGGAATATCTGGCAACGCTTCATGTTGTGCATGGTCGTGATGGCATTGGTGCCACCAATGGCGCGGCAAAAATGTGGTCGAAAAAACCACAAGAGAAAATAAAGCTATGACCGCCTTTGTAAATTGCACGTGCCAAAGATAGCCCAATTTTGTCAAATGCAACAGTGTTGCAAATAGAAAATCATGAAAAAACATTCCGCCGATATTGAATCCCAGCTCAAGCACCATGGTTTAAAGGTTACACCAATCCGGACCGAGGTACTGGGTCTGTTTCATAAGAGCCAGACATCCATTTCGCAGCAAACGATCGCGAAAAAAATGGATCAGCCAGATCGTGTTACAATTTACCGCACATTGCGCGACATGGAATCATCGGGAATCATTCACAAGGTACTTAGTGCAAAAGGAGAGACCAAGTTTGCATTATGTGCTGAGCACTGCACAGATCATGCGCATCAGGACAACCACATCCATTTTACGTGCACCAAATGCGAAGAAACATATTGCCTAACAGATCACAAACCACGCAGTATAAGCCTTCCGG
>JBJXFC010000330.1:0-2617 GCA_046153915.1 Flavobacteriales bacterium | reverse complement strand
AGGATTACCCCAAGGGCCTGAACAGGGCGCAGTATTCAAAATGCTGTTCTCTACTTCCCATTTTACGTAGTTGACATAGGCACTTGAAACATCGTTGAGCAAGTCATTGAGCATTGTATAATGTTCCATCCCGCTATGGTCGGCTATTTGATGCAAATAACTTAAACTCCATACATCGGTAATTGTACCTAACTCAAGTAGTATATGTACATTGTCATCGTGCAAAACTGGGCCTTCAGCGGGGTCTATTTCATCAGCAAGACACTTGGTAGGACCAACATCAATACCAATCATTTGCAGACCCTCAAGCACCAAGTCAAGTGCTTTGAACAAAAATTTTACTGCCTGACCTATTTGAGTTGACATGACCATGGTTGCAATTACCCTCACTATTACCTTTACAATGTTGTCACAGGTAAATCCTTCGATGTTCACATTTATCTCTTGAAGGGCATCTATAATGTCAGGATTTAATTGAAGGCATGCACCTACATCTCCTCCAACTCGAAAGTCAAAATTCTGCTCCTCTAATTCCTCGATTAGAAAATCAATTACATGATAGGGTATTGTTGCTACTGTTACCGCTTCACCGCCTAAATCATCCAAATGGTCAATCAGATTATTCATACACGGCAGCCAATCAATGGTCAGGTTTAGATTTCCATTGTCACTATCAATTACTAACTCAAAATCTTCTACCAATTGCTTTAGTTCATCTGCCCTTAGAATAACAGGCACCTCCCCATTGGCCATCATCAGGGGAGTAGCACCATCAGGAAAATCAGGATGATTGAAATGATCGGCCAAATCCATAATAAAGGGCGCGGCAAACGTTAGGTCACCTCCATTGGTTCCTTTTACAGGGTTGCCATCCGGTCTGTATATTCTGAAATCAAAACGCGTATTGTCCTCAGTAACGGTTACGCATTGTGATATAATTCGATTTGCGATGTTTCTTGCTTCTTCACGGAGGTTTGTGGCAACATCATTAGTTGTTGGCTGCACCACCATGGAGGGCAGCAAATCATAAACACATATCAGTCCCGAAAAAAGAGTAGTAATATGATCGAGGCTCATAATGTTTCTTGTGTTGATACCGTTCTCATTTGCGCCCTCATTTATTTCGGGATGTTGAGAAATGTTGTCACCCGGATAAAGGTCCGCACCGTATATAAAAAGCGGATCATAGTCCGAATGTGTTTTTATTAAGTTGGCATCACGCTCAAAAATTTGGCTGTAATCATTTTGAAAATTGAGATAGAAATTCTTCGGAGCATCATCCCTCATAAGCAGGCCGTTTATATCATCAGCAGAAAGAGCATTGCTGCCATGAGTAAGATAAGTTTCAGCATTGAGGTCAAGCCGATTCAATGCGGCAATGGCATAGTACAACTCGTTCAAAGTGGGCTGCGTGTCTTGCCCATTCATATCGAATGCTTTGTACTCAGTAGCCAATACCCACAGGTAATGGCCGAGGTAAATGGTAGGGTCATTAAAATAGATACGGCTGGGCTCGTAGCCATCTATCAGCGGAGCACCTGCATAAGCAGAGCCTATTGAGCGGGCTGAAATGGGAATGCTTTCGCCATTGTCATTTCCTATTTTAAGAAAGTTCTTCTTCAGCCGCTCACGGTAGGCCCAGTATTTATCAAGATTTTCTTGAGCAGTTTGAGAAAACAATTCAAATACAATAGCTACAAGAGCAGCACATACAAGTGTAATTTTTTTCATTGTCATATATTAAAGGTTAGGGTGTAATTTGATATTCTATCAACTTCCATATCGAATTGTCATTTTGATGTTCAAATTGCACAATTCCAATATCCTTTGCGAAATAGTATTTGGAAGAAAATCCTTCGTGCATGTCATCAGTTGTTACAGTCCATTCAGCAACGTTATTTATCGTATCCAAGCCAACTACAAATAGACCATCAATTGAGGTAACGGTTGTGGTTCCTGATGTTATTTGGCCACTAATGTTGCTGTATATATTATTGTAATTCCCTTCAATAATTGGCCATAGAAACAAGTCGCTATCGCCAACGAATTCGCCAGGCATACCCTTGGCCCGATTTACCTTGTGGCAATCACACTCCGGTTGATTCAAACAGTAAATAGTGTTGGATGAGGTAAAGAAATAATAGTAATTGTATCCATCAAAACTGCTATAGGCTTCCCATTCAAAAGAACCAACCTGCCCTCCGCCAGAGCTTTGGTCAAAGTAAACAGTTACCGTGTCCAATTCACCCGTGGTTTGTTCTTCATACACCCACCATGTACCTGTTTTGAAGTAGTACCATTTCTTCATTTCCTCAATAGAAGAATCGTATTGGCATATTGCCGGTGGGTCGGGTTCCGGTTCATGCTTGCAAGTGCTGAGCACTAAGCAAAGTACAACGAGAAAGAGTAGATGAATAATGAATTGTTTCATCAAAAATGGTGGGTGAATGAAATCAAATGTAGATGGGTTTTTCTTTTCATGGTGTAGGGTTTTTCGTTCAGTAAAGGTTAGGTAAATAGTTGGAATGGGCAAGGAATAATTTGAACTGCAAATAGCACAATCACTCATCACAAATTGTATCTGCCACAATAGGCTTATTTATACCCATTCAGATAA
>JBJXFC010000329.1:0-10578 GCA_046153915.1 Flavobacteriales bacterium | reverse complement strand
GGAGCCGGAATCAATTTCGAAACCGGCGCAGGCATTTTTACATTCAACTATGCCATGGGAACACAGTTCGACAATCCCATCCTTGTCAAAAACGCGAAGATTAGTTTTGGATTTCGGAATGTGTTCTAAGAGGGAGTGAATACAAATGTGCTGAAATACAAATGTGCTAATGTGCTAATGTGCTGAAATACGAATGTGCTAATGTGCTGATGTGCTAATGTGCTGACGGGCATTTTAGCTCCGATTGAGAGAATATGGATGGGGTGAAATACGGATGTGCTAATGTGCTGAAATACAAATGTGTTAATGTGCTGATGTGCTGACGGGCATTCTAGCTCCGATTCATTGGACATTATTGCAAAGTAGGAAAGCAGGAACACAAATTATTTCTACATATTCTTATGACATTATGCACATATTATTATGCGTTATCACCATTTTATGTCGTGATGGATGGATTTAGTTTTGTCTGGAATAATAGTAACCATCATGAATAAAAAACCCAATTTAATCCTGGAGTTAAGTTTCAATTTTGCTATCGAGATCAGTATTTTTTGTGATGAACTAGACAACTTGAAAAAATTCAGATTATCGGGACAACTATTTGGTTCTGGCACTTCTATTGGTGCTCAGGTTCATGAAGCCCAAAATGCGGAAAGCCGCAGGGATTTTATTCATAAGATAAAATTGGCTCTGAAAGAATCCGAAGAGACTAGATTCTGGTTAAACCTTTGCGAAAAATCACCCATCCTTCCCTCAAAACCAACATTATCTGAAATGAATAATCAGATACTAAAAGTTCTCGGCAGCATTTTGTCCTCTGCCAATCGCAGTCGTCCTGATTCAAAATGAATGCAAAAAAAAAGCAGCACATCTATTTACTATCAATCGAAGGAACAAACTCCCTAGCACATTAAAATCACTTCCATTCGAAGGAAAAAACTTCTCAGCACATCAGCACATTAGAATCAATACCATTCGAAGGCGCAAACTCCTCAGCACATTAGAATCAATGCCATTCGAAAGCACAAACTCCTCAGCACATCAGCACATTAGCACTTAAAAATAAATTCCCATTCGAAGGAGAAATCTTTTCAGCACATCAGCACATTAGCACATTTTCGCCAATTATCCAATTACGCTTCCATCTTAATCTCCGCACTGCTCACCGGCAATTCCCTGCTCACCTTTTTGAAAAGTCCCTGAAGCACTTTCCCCGGACCTACTTCAATTACCTCCGAGCAGCCATCTGCTATCATCTGATTCATGGTTTGAGTCCAGCGAACTGGTGCAGTAAGTTGTTTGATGAGATTGGCTTTAATTTCATCCGGTTTCGTAACAGCAGTTGCGGTTGCGTTTTGATAAACGGGACAAATCGGCGTTTTAAATTCCGTTTCGTGAATGGCAGATTCGAGTTGAACGCGCGCAGGCTCCATCAGTGGACTGTGAAAAGCTCCGCCAACCTGCAGTCTAATTGCTCGTTTTGCTCCGGCAGCAGTCAAAGCTGCACATGCTGCGTCCACTGCAGCAATTTCTCCTGAAATGACGAGTTGCCCCGGGCAATTGTAATTTGCTGCAACAACAACACCTGGAGTTTCAGTGCAAATACTTTCCACTATCGCATCCTCAAGTCCAAGAATGGCAGCCATGGTACTCGGATTTATCTCGCACGCATGCTGCATCGCCATAGCACGGGCATAGACCAATTTCAATGCATCCTCAAATGCCAGTGCACCATTCGCCACAAGGGATGAAAACTCACCAAGACTGTGACCCGCAACCATTTCGGGCTTAAAACTCTCCCCGATGCATTTGGCAAGCACAACACTGTGTAAAAAGATTGCAGGTTGTGTAACACGCGTTTGACGCAAATCCTCTTCCGTTCCATTAAACATAATATCGGTGAGACGAAATCCGAGAATATCGTTGGCGCGCTCCATCATTTCTTTGGCAATGGCCGAGTTTTCATATAAATCTTTGGCCATACCAGGAAATTGAGAACCCTGTCCGGGGAATACGTATGCTTTCATTTGAGTTGGTTTTGGAGGCCAAAATAAGGATTTCAGTGATACTCCTTTCACCTTGAGGAAAAGTCATTCATTACCAATGAAATTCGGTAGTAAATGCCAACCATTTGTTAAGTTCTGATATCTACATTCGCCATTGTAGATTTTCGCCAAAGAGAATCAGAATAAAGCATTGAGCAGAAGAACCATCGTCATAGTCGTACTGTTTGCGGTCATCTCATTGGGAGCCGTTATTGCTGGCCAGATTTTTTGGGTGAAAAACGCCTACAATCTTCAGGAAGATCAATTCAACAAGCGTGTTTTTGTCGCACTGAGTGACGTGGTTTTGCAAATCCGCGTGATGAACAAAGACAGCGCAATTACAGAGCCGGTAAAGCAAGTAGCCAACAATTATTTCATTGCCAATATCAACGACACTCCTCCGCCCTATCTGTTGGAAGACTTATTGAAAGATCAGTTTCGTGTAGCAGATCTTACTGACGATTTCGAATACGGTATCTACGATTGTTTTACAGATTCCATTGTGTTTGGAAGCAGGATTTCCTTTGACGAATCCCGCGCCAGAACACATGCTGAGCAAATTCACAACCTCAAAGAATTTCAGCCAGACGGACACTATTTTGGCGTGTTTTTCCCCAATAAAACAACGATTATTCTCAAGCAACTTGACTTCTGGTTTTATTCGAGCATCATCATCCTGCTGATTGCGATATTCTTTTCATATACCATCGCAGTTATTCTCAAGCAGAAAAAGCTTTCAGAAATCAAAGCCGATTTCGTCAACAACATGACACATGAATTGAAGACACCAATTTCAACTATTGGACTTTCGGCAGAAGCCATTGTCAATCCGGCAGTATCATCCAATCCCGAGCGCCTTTCGCAATACGCCAACATTATCCGAAACGAAGCCAATCGCATGCGCGACCAGGTGGAGAAAGTTTTGCAAACAGCTACGCTTACCCCCAGCAAAGTCAATATCAACTGGGAGGTTCTGGATCTTCATGAAATAATACTCAAAGCACAGGAGACGTATCGCGTGCGTATCGAAGAACTCGAAGGAAGCATTGAAAACGATTTGATAGCTGAGAATTCAAAAATCAAAGGCGATATCGTCCACATTACGAATGTGATCTACAATCTTCTCGACAATGCCTGCAAATACTGTGAAGACAAACCACATATTCGCATTAAAACCAAGAGTGTCGGATCAGAAATTCATTTGTCAATTGAAGACAACGGAATTGGCATCAAACCACAACACATCAAATTCATCTTCGACAAGTTCTACCGAGTGCCAACAGGCAATCTGCACGAAGTAAAAGGATTTGGATTGGGTCTGTTCTATGTACGAACCATTCTGAAAGCGCATCATGCAAAAATCGGAGTAGAAAGCAACTTTGGCAAGGGAAGTATATTCAATATCATATTCAAAACCGTAAAATGATGCAATCAGAACAAAAGCCCATACCCCGAATTTTGTTAGTGGAAGACGACATGAATCTTGGATTTGTAATTCAGGATGCATTGAAGATTGAAGGGTATAAGGTGGTGTTGTGCAAAGACGGCAAGGATGGACTGAATCAATACAACAAAGAGGAATATGATCTTTGCTTGTTGGATGTGATGATGCCTAAAAAAGACGGCTTTAGTCTTGCTGAAGATATCCGCAAAGTAAACCAGGATATTCCCATCATCTTCCTTACGGCCAAAAGTTTGCCGCAGGACAAAGTAACAGGCTTCACAATTGGGGCTGACGATTATATAACCAAGCCATTCAGCAGCGAAGAATTGGTTTTGCGAATCAAGGCTATTCTCAAGCGCAATCCAAAATTCAAAGAAGATCAAAAAGCAAAAAGCCGCTTCAAAATAGGATTGTATGACTTTGATCCGCTCAACTATGAGCTCAAAATAGGCGATGACAAAAAGAAACTTACCAAAAAAGAATCTGAGTTGCTCAAACTACTGGCAGAACATCAGGGCCAAGTGCTGGAGCGTGAAATACTAGCCAATATGATTTGGGGCGATGACAGCTATTTCATTGGTCGATCTATGGATGTATTCATCACCAAACTACGCAAATACCTGAGCTCCGATCCGGGGATATCCATTACCAACGTACATGGCGTTGGTTTCAGGTTGGAAGTGAAGTGAGGGGCGAAGACGCGATATGCGATATGCGAAGTGCGATATGTGATATAACATGTGCGATGTGGGAAATCAGACGAGCCTGATAAAAGACCCTGGTTGATAGACACCAGGTATGAAATTGGATTAGGCTATTGTCGTTTGGATGTTTATCTCCCAAGAAACAATCTTTTTGAGACTTTCATTTAATCTCTTGTCCTGACTGAGGTGCGAATTATGCAATTGATTCCTAAAATCATGTAACACCGGATCTCCAACAAAAATCGAGGTTTGCACTTATCAATTCACGTCCTGTCAAGGCCAAAAAAGCCATTTCGGTTTTGAGTCATTCAGGACAAATAGAATTGATTATACGAAAAAATCTCACTATGAATCCACAAAAATTTATTGTTTGGACACTGTTCATTGCTTTGATAGCACTACCCGTTTTGGAGAGTTGTAACAAGTATCCAGACGGTCCTGAATTCAGTTTAAGAACAAGAAAAGAAAGACTTTCCAATAATTGGAAGGTTGACAATTACTCTGTAAATGATGTTGATCTTACGTCGCTGGTAACCGGTTATTCTGAAGAATTCAGTAAAGACGGCACATATGCCTATGAATGGGGAGAATTAAATGGCACCGGAACCTGGGATTTTGAAAGCAACCATGAACAGGTGAAACTGAACGGCAGTGATGATCAGCTTCAACGCAGGTTATTTCTCCTGAAGCTCGAAGAAACATCACTGTGGTATTACTACATGGATGGCAATGACAGGCACGAACTGCATATGATCGCAAAATAGGAACACAAAAATCAAACACCATGTCAAACGAAAACGAAGAAACAACCTGGAAACTCCAGAAGGCCAAATTGCAACAGGCGTATGGCACATTAACCGACAATGACCTCATGATACTTGATGGCAAAAAAGATGAATTGCTCGAAAGAATTCGCATCAAAATTGGCAAGACCAAAGATGAATTGATGGCATTTGTCAAGGATATTTAATTCCCACAAAAAGAAAATAGAGCCACACGCGAATGTTTCAGGGTTCTCCAAAACGAAAGACAACTTTCCTAATAACAATCAAAACAACAAACATGAATACAAAAACCGTTATATTCCTTACTACAAGTGCACTAGTGGCATGCTTTGTCCTATTAATTGGATGTGAATCATCTGAGAAAAAACAAGATGCTGCAAAGGAAAATGTAATTGATGCGCAGAAAGATTTGAAATCTGCAGAAGAAGAGTTGATTGAAACACAACAGTCCTCCTCTGTAAATCCGAATTATACGCTTACTCCAGCTCAAAAAGAGGTACGATCAGCGGAGTGGAAAATTTACAAAGCCAATGCTGACGCTAAAATAGCAGACAATGATGCCCAAATTCTTGAGCTAAAAGTAAAAATGAAAAAACCGGGACAAACCTGGGACGATGTTTACGCAAAAAGGATCGAAAAGCTGGAAGCCCAGAATAATGCGTTGAGAGTAAAAATCAATACATACGATCCGGAAAAAAGTGATTGGGAAACCTTTAAACGGGAATTTAATCATGACATGGATTCATTTGGCCAGGCCTTCAAAGACCTTACAACTAACAACGCAAAATAACGTTAGAATTCTTGCAGGAAAAACGAGGCGGGCTTAGTACCCGCCTTTTCTTATATCTCTTTCCTGGCTTTTTGGATTTGATGACAATGCTACCTAATGAATGCCCAAATCCACTGAAAGACTGAGAAACAAAACCCGCCTTACATAAAAAATGATTGCACGAAATGTACTTTTTAAGTGTAAAGGGCACTTTCAAAAGGATTTTGAATTCTTACCATCGGAGAAAACTTAAATCCACGACAAAGCTGTCCACCAATTAGCAGACAGCTCAATCACAAAACGATTAATTCATTGCTTAATTAAGCAGCAATTCCTCGACTTTAGCGGCAATATCGTTTAGGGATTCTGAAACATAATGATATGTACCATCCTCCATGCGGATAAAAGTCAGACTACCAGTTTCTCCAAGTTGTTCAATATCCACAACCCGGATGGCAATTTCCGATCTTTCTCCGCGCGATACTTTCGTTAATTTGAGGTAACCGTTGTCCTCACTCTTGTTCGTAGCTTTAATCATATACAGATGCGAAAGTATCAATTTGTCGCCTAAACACATCATTTGTTCATATTTTATTGTATTAGTGTTAATATGGATCGGTATACATTTTAACACAGACATGAAAAGTCTGTAAAACCTGATTTCACTGGCTATTGCGTCTTCACAATGTGAAAAATTTCGTTGGCTTTACCATCCCGCAAAATACACACATAAACTCCCGGCTCCATTTCACTAATATCTATTCGACCTTGATTTATCCCTGTTGAGATCACCATTCTTCCTGTTTGATCAAATATTTCGCATTTTAATGTCTTCGGCAATGCCTCGGGTGATGCAATCAGTACAAAATCATTGGCAGGATTGGGGTAAACAGACCAGTTCGCAGTTTCATGATCTAAAATGCCTTCCACCAAATTCAAGGTGTAACGAGTAAAAGTCATGTCGTAGTGCACATTCTCGCCAATAAAATAATTCAAAAAATCGAGTGAATAGATGTATTGCGCGTCCATCGAAACCCGAAGATCACTGAATGAATAGTCTGTGTTTTCAGGATAATTGAGCGGAATGATATTCGTTCCAAATTCCGCGTCAAGGCCGCCATCATTCTGTACTTTCATGAAGAATTTTCCCAGACTATATCCCATGTTGCTATAATAATTCCCCGTTAGATACAAGTCTTCATTGACATCGAAAGTCATCTTCCTCAGATGAAAATACAATTCATCCATGGTTTCTTCTACTAACAAAACGCCGCCATTCGCAAAAGACGTATCCATGCTACCATCATTGAGCAGTCTCAATACAGGTTGATCATAGAAACCACCAATATCGGGCAATACATAGATTTTTCCATTGCTCAACACCTCGATCTGACTGTAAATATTCAAGCTGGCAATTTCACCCACGAGCGGAGAAGCCTCAAAAGTTTCATCCTGCGTGCCATCCGCATTTAAACGGATAAGTCTATTGGCTTCGTCCAATTTTCCAAGTAGATAAATTCTGCCTTCGGCATCCACATCCATATCGTGCATGCCATATGAAACACCTTCCTGATATGGGTTCTCTGCTAAAGTTACGATCCCGTCTTCTCCAAACGATTCATCCAGAGTAAGGTCGTAGTTCAGTCGAATTACCCGAAATGCCACGCCATAGGTCAAGTTGTTTCCGTAATAACCTGCAATCACAATTTTCTGATCAGCAGTGAGCTTGATGTATTGCATGATATAGCTGTGGTCTGCTTCTGGTTCATAAGACTGCCCAACAACTACCTGATCACTGGTCACCATCACAGCGACATCGGCATTGAGGGTTAATCCATGGCCAATGCAAAATAGTTTGTCTTCATCCGGATCAAGAACAGCATTGTATCCGCTATAGTTTTCTATCGTAGCCACTCCATATTCTCCAAACCCGGTATCCGTGCTACCATCCTGATTGTAGCGCTTCACATAAGAATTTTGGGGTGGCACTGTATTATCGACCTGAACGGCCTGCGCAAATGTGTAAATTTTATCCCCGTCCGAAATAACAGCACTTGGCAAAACCTGGGAAGGATAGGGTTCGCCGTATATGATCCCCTGTGCGCCAAAGTCAGTATCCAGAGTAACTCCCTGCGCAATTGATATACAACTGACAAAAAACAGCACAAAGCTCGTAAGGCATAGATTTTTTTTCATGGTGATGGGTATTAATTGTTACATCCATGACCCTAAAAAAATGAAATTGCACAGATTCAAATGAAAAATTGTGCTTGAAATATGTAACTGGTGCGTTTGATCTCTCAACTGATTCATAGAAACACTCAATTGCAAAATGGGAATTATAGAGTTCCTTGTCGACTTATAGAAATAGACCAGATAGTCAATTATTTCGACGCATAAAAAGTGTAAACCGCTTTTCCGATCTGCGCCATGACGTCTTCTGTTACCTCTTCGGTTTCAAACGAATTGGCGGTGAATACGGCCAAACAAATTGGCTTACCACCAGGCAGCACGATGATTCCGACATCGTTGAGAGCAAATATTTTTCCTGTTGCGTCATCTGTATTTCCGGTGCCCGTTTTATGTGCAACCACCGTACCCGTTGGCAAAAGATACTTCAACCTCTTTGCGCCTGAAGGTCCGTTGGTCATGGCATTCCAAAGCAGATTGTGGGTGTCCTCTTTGAGAATTTCTTTTGCAAAATATTTCTGCAACATCAACGCCATGGCCTTTGGAGTAGACCAGTTGGAAGGTGCGGTTGAATCATTCAGATGCCAGTAGTCAACGGCAATGCCGATATCTGAAATGCCGAGGCTGTGCACATAATCTTCTACAGCCTTGGGTCCGCCTTCTTTGGCAAAGATGACATTGCTTGTTACGTTGTCACTTTGCCCAACGGCATACCCGAGCGCTTCGGCAATAGATAGATCAAATTCCTTTTCCGGATGATCTTTTGGGAGCGTACTGAAGGTGCGTTGCTTCAAATCCTCAGCAGTGAAGTGCAGCTTTTCGTCGATCTTCATTTTCCCTTCATCCACCATGTGCAAAAGCGCAAGAGCCTGAGGAAATTTTGCCACACTCATCATTGGGAAATGCTGATCGCCGTGTATTGATAGCGTGTCACCGCTGGGTCCGATTATGGCCACACCAATGTCGGCTTTTTTTCCGGAAACTATTTGAGTTATCTGATCGCGGAGCACCTGATTGGAATTTTCAACAATCACATTGGAGGATTTCGACTCCACGGATGGTGTATCAGAACAGGCACACAGCGAGGCTGCCAATAAAAGGACACATATTGAACGCATATTGATAAGGGTAAAAAGATTGAATAGCAAGGATAGTACGACGGGGACGTTTCATTATTGCGGGAGATCAAAATAAAATCCACAATCGATTGTATATGGCGTTGATGGCGTTCAATTTTCGCAACCTCACACGCATCCGGGAATCAGAGACGACCATGCATTATTTTTTCGGAATTTCAATCATGAAAAAGGCGCCTTATGATGGACTGGTGATTACCGGAGATCATCACAATCGCTAAGTATATGTCAATTTTTGACTGATTTTGTGAGGAGTATTTATCTAATAGTTCGATTTGATTTAGGACAAATCGCAGACACAGCAAAGAATTAAGAGATTCAATTGAAAAGTGAAGTCTCAACCCGAATTGAGCACTTGGAAAAATTCGAACTACTTCTTTAGTTCCATGCTACCATTTTTTAGAACATCCACATGAAAGGTTTGTGTTACCGGTTCAGTGGTTTCCAATTGTGCTACAATATGCAATTTATAGTTATAAACGTCACGATCGGTAATGATATCCAATATGGTTTTTCCGATTTTCTGCAGATCAATTTCCAGTGGCAATTCAAATGTGGTTTCTCCTCTTGGTTTGATTACTATATTTTCTTTGTAGTCACCTTCAAGGTCGACCCTACCTGGAATATTGAGGCTGTAGCGCAATGTCCGAATGGTTAGTGCTACTTCGTTTCTATTTTCGACTTTGATTGTTGATAGTGCGCGGATATGTTTTAGGCCCCATTTTTCGTATTTCATATCTAGTATCTCCAATTCTGGTGGTTCCGGAATTCTTATTTTAGAAGTTCTGGAAACAGGGACATCGAATCTTCCAAAAAATGCAACAAACTGGATAGAGGCGTCAATGGCATAACTAGCGCTATCGTCAATTTTTCGCGCTTTTTTCGCATCCTTCAACAATTCCGCATGTGGGATCTTGAACTTGAAGTCGATGGTATCATGGCCATGTGAGAGCATGGAAGCATTGATATCCGTGCTATTTTTCAGATACACCTTATCAAAAAGAGAAATGACATAACTGAGCGTGTCGATCTCTATCTTAAGTGAAGTCATGTTGTGAATGGCCAGTTTAGTATTCACATACGTTGTGTCATCCATCACCCTAAGTTCGATATGACCCAGTTGTTCTATTTGCGGACTATAATGGTGAAGAATTTGTTTTCGAAAGATGAATACCGCCGCCGCAGTCAACACGACTAAAACCCCCAGTGCAATCCCAATGCGCCTAATCATCCTTTTCATCCTGCCGTAAAGTTATAGAGAATCAGAGTGGGAATCAGAGTGAAGAAAGAGAATGCGGATCAGAGTGAAGAAACATAATGAGAATGAGGGTTAGAACCGTCCTCAGAATCAGAGTGACGAAACAGAGTGAGAATGCGTGGTGAAAACGCTTTCTTCTCTCATTCTCGCTTTGTATTATCAGTGTGAGAAACAGAATGAGAATGAGTGGGTGTCCGCTCTCTTCTCTCATTCTCCCTCTGAATTTTCAGTGTGAGAAACAGAA
>JBJXFC010000326.1:0-2713 GCA_046153915.1 Flavobacteriales bacterium | reverse complement strand
CGTTAAGTATAATTTCATTTTCCCTTCCTGACTGATCAGTCGGATTAAAATTTCGCCCGGCCAAAAAAGTGAGTGATAAATTTTCAATGTAGTTATCATCTACCATGAAATCATTCATGACAATGGCCGCATCAGCCTTGTTCATTTTATAATCACCGGAACCGCCCGAATATGTGCCAAGCTTTTGTGATACACCGCCCACCCGCACAACACCAGGCAGACTAGCGATTTCATTTGCCAAATTTTCGAACGGTACTCCTCGCAAACTTACATTGAGGTTGCTCTTTTGCTCAATACCATAATCAGCTGTGAGCATAAAATCAATCTGACGGTAAACAATCACAACAACGCTCACAAAAATGACCGACAAGGTGAACTGCACAACCATCAACATTTTTCGGAAGGTAAGCCGTGAATAGATTTTTAGGTTTTGAACATCCTTTAACACCCGTGATGGTTTAAACGCGGACAGATAAGTAGCAGGAAGCACACCGGCCAGGAGGCCAATCGCGATGGCAAAAAGAATGAAAATAACATACAATGAAAAATCTTCTTGTAGTTCCATAAAGAAGTCTTCATTGAGCGACAGTTGCAAGAACCCAATTTTTAAAAATTGCAAAAGGAAATAAGAGAACACCAATGCCATAAGAGAAAACACAACTGCTTCCCCAATAAATTGAATGAACACCTGGCTCCGATTGGCGCCCACTACTTTTCGAACGCCAATCTCGCGAGCGCGTGACAGCGACTTGGCAATAGTAAGACTGGTGAAGTTAAAGACCGACATCAGCAACACTACTCCTGCCATTATCCCCAGAAATATCAAAAAGAACATGGGCATTCCTTTGCCCATTTGGCCAGACAGTTCAGGCCCAGGAGTGATTTTGTCTAATGGTTGCAAGTAAAACGCGTATTGAATGTCACGCCCTTCTGATTTGAGGCCTACACAATATTTTTTATTTATCTCGGCAAGAGCTTGTTCTACTTCTTCGGTGTTGTGGCCATCCTTTAATTTGAGATACACATAGTTGTTGTAGTAAGCACTCCAGTTGTCAAGCGATGGGCTAACCGACTTGGACTTTTCAAGGACTGGAAGGGTTGATATAGAGCAAAGCATTTCAAAATCAAAATGCGTTTTGTCTTTCAATTCCTGTAAGACTCCTGTTATTGTAAATTCACCATGACGGCCAATAGAAATGGTTTGCCCGATGGGATCAACCGTTCCAAAAATCTTTTCAGCGGCTTGTATTGTCAAAACAAGACTATTGGGGGAAGTCAGTGCTGTTGACGGATCGCCTTTTTGAAATGGAAAGTTGAACAGGTCAAGAAATGAAGGATCAACGAGTAGTCCCTTTATCGGAACGTTCACGTTCCGGTATGTCGCGTCACCCATTAATTCCCGGTTGACACGAACTGTGTTTTCGGTAAATGAATAGTCATCCTTCAGGACCCGACCAATGGATAAAGGAGTTGAAGCGAAATCTATTGTTCCCCATTCAGGATGGAGTAAATGGGTATTCACTCGATATATCCTATCCCTGTCCTTATGAGATTTATCGAATGCCAATTGGTCTTTTATGATCATGATTATGAGCATTCCCAATGACATGCTTACCGAGAGACCAATAAGATTGATGAGGGAAAATATCCGGTTGCGGAAGAAGTTCCTCAACGATGTAATCAAAATATTTTTTAGCATGGCTTAGGATTAGAATAGTTTTAATTCACAATGCCAAATTCGAGCCATTACAATTCAAGCCTTGTATCAAGCATTTGTGAATCGTATGTGTACGTTAATGCTTCCAATCCGTTCAGTTGCGGACGTTATATCATTGTTATCTGGAGCCCCATTCCCAAAGCCCATATTGAATTTTTTTGTCAGCGGGATGCCCTGATTGTTTTAAGGTCAGCATAATTTGACCTCTATGATGGCTTTCGTGTGAAATAAGATAGCTAAAAAAAGCAGCGGGGTGTGGTTTGAATCCCTTCACTTTTCCTTGTTCAAATCCATTCTCTAGTAAAGTAGTTATGGCTATTGCACTCTTGGTTAATTCCTCAGCTAAAAGTTTTTTTGAAACTTTTGTTTCCTTCTCAATTTTATTTTGGCCTTTAAGCAAAAGGGGATCAGCGGCCTTCAACCACATCAAACGTACATTGTGAATATGCGCGAATTGTTCTCCCACATTTCGTCCTTTGGAAGCGGAAATGTCGGCAAGATGTTCTTCTTTAATGGAGTTCAACAGATACAGGTTTATTCTGTTGTGGATTTCCCAGGTTTCGATTAATTGTTTCGTGTCCATAGAAATGTATTGTTGGTTTACATGATTGTTATAACAAATTCACTTCAAGGTTTCACTTCTGGAATTTTAACCCCTTTAATAACGAACCACAAACCAAGACCAACCTCATAAATAAACATTGGAACCTGACTTAATAAAACAAATTTCTTGAGTTCAGGGAATATGACAGTGACAATACCCACTGCTAAGAGGATAGACGAAAAAATTCCCCAGCCAGCCAACAATTTGGGAACATAATTTGATTTGAGCAACAAATAACTAAACACTGTAGAGCCCAAACCCAAAAGCGAGAATCCAATGGTGTAGGAATCCCCACGCGTGAGCAATACCACCCTTGACAACGCCTGTACTTGGTCAGCCTCGAATGCTTTTAAATAATCCGCATTGCCCAGCACATGGAGCACAACAAAGTT
>JBJXFC010000324.1:0-4324 GCA_046153915.1 Flavobacteriales bacterium | reverse complement strand
AGCATTGTATTCATCTTCTGCGGAGCCTGAATACGTCCAGTCTGCGCGGACGATAATTTTTTTACAAAACTCGTTATCAGGATCAGCCGCTAACTGGCCCAGGTTAAAGTCAACGTAAAACATTTTGTCTTTGGAGCAGTTTGCTATGGCACCATCCTCAACCAGTGGTTCTCGCTCGCCCGTAATTTCATCAATGATGTATACATCAGTACAGCTCGCAATTATATCGGCTCCATTCAAGTTATAAGTCAGAATAGGACTTGAATCTCCAATTCCGTCGCAATTATCTTGATTTTGATTGTGAGAAACTGTTATGTTACAGCGATGCGCAAGGGCCAGGGGTATTGAAATTCGTCCTCGGGTTTCCTGATTATCGCAATCGAATAATGGCTCCCATACACCTTGCGAATAACTCCATTGGTTATTGGCTAGTATGGTTTCGTCTTGTCCATTCGCATCGAACATTCCATATTGAAATTCTACTTCAAAGTGCTCGCCTTGATTTAGAATCGAAGCAGGCTCGGCTTCGGGCACAATATCGACTCTGTTGCCTCTGTATTCAAGGTCATAGGAGCCGAGCTGCAACGGTGTTAGAAGTGAATTGATAGGGCCGTCCCACTCTGGACAAGTTGCATTTCCTGTTGAACGCTCCAGGATTGGCATGGCGGCATTAACCATTTGCATTCGATCGCACATATCCCTACTCACAGCATAGAAATATTTGAAGTAGTCATGATTTTGGTATCTAAGATCGTTGTTTTTTAGTAATGCGAATCCGGAAGCACCGCAACTGTAAATGCATGATTCCTCAGTTTCACATTGATTTAAAAAATTGTGGTCACTAATGATTTCAGAATCATTGACCACAACCAAATTTTCATTGACACTTTCAAACTTAGTATGATCGAAAATCATGTCTGTAAAAATCACCGAAAAGCGAGCTCCCTGCATGAATGTGTTCCAGACTTCACTATTTTCGTCTTCACCTTCACCGTCGCTGTACCAATTTGTCAACGCTGAATTCTCAAAGAAGCCAGCACCACCGCCTTCAAGACTTTGTAAATTGGCGTAACTTAAAGTGGAAAAATCCAAAACGATCCGTCGCAAGGGATCCAGACCAGGAGAAGAACAAACACCCATTTCGGAGGCATCATAGGCAAGGGAAGGTTCATACACCCTTGCAAAACCCTCCGGTACATCCATTATGGCTGTATACATCAGGTCACAGTTAATTGTGGTATGGTTCTGTAAGGGGTCAAATTGAAGCTTGATATGTTCATTCAGCCAGTTATTTACATCAACTATGCCCCACCAGCTTTCATAGTCTGGTATCAGTGGCTTTAAATCAATGGGCAATACAATCCAACCCAATTCTTTGTGGCCGGTATTTGGAGATGCATTTTCACCCAAAGGGTTTGTAAACGTAAACCGAATATCAAAATCATCATTGTTGAACAAGGGAATTCCTTCGATCTCAATGTTCTCCCCTGGGATATCTTCGTCGTCGTCTACAATATTGAAACAATATGTGATTGCGCCTCCCGAGGAATCCACCAAAACATTCATTGTATAGTTTTGTATAAAATCGATACCTGCACAAGGCACCAAACTCAACTGAGTTACCGGTATTTCTTGAACACTGCCGCAGTCTTGAATACTAAACTCTTCCACTACCCGAATTTCATTGCCTGCTGCTAAATGTTCGACCATTTCAGGAGAAAGTGTAATTGTTATTGGATAGTCGTCTGTTGAAATATTAGGTGTCATTTCTGCACAATCAGAATTACCATCAATACATTGGATCTTTAGTGCTGAGACATCAATCTCTTCTTCCGGAGTATAGATTAGGGTCAGGCTATTCGGGGTTAGTGAATTGACCTCTGTCCGGATGACCGTAACTCTGCTGAAGACGTGGTCTGCGTTTTTATAATAAAGGCAGGCCGTATTCGTATGGTCTTCCCCATCATCGGGTATGCAGCTTCCTATTCCAGCCTCGATCTCCACAGCCTGACTCCAATCAGTGACAATACCTTCGTAATAAGTAGTGTTCAAATCGAAGCTCGGGTTTTCTACTGTATACGGGTCATCTATAACTGAAAGCGTTGATGGTGCGCCATTTACCTCAAGTGTATACACCGTGCTAAAATCAGCAATGTCTGGTGAATACAGTGTAAAGTCAATTAGAATTGTAGTTGAAGCATTGCCTAACGGATCTGAAAGAATCTGAAGATTTTCCAGTGGTTCAAACCAATTGTGATATGTTAGATCGTAATTCATATTTGGACTTAGTCCGCTAATACTGATCTGCATTTCATAGCAAGAAGTTCCACAACATGGGACGAGTCTTTTAAGTCCTCCTGATTCTGGTATAGGACCACCGCTGGTTGACACAATAGTTTCAGTTAACGTTTGTCCAAAAACGGAAGATATTCCCGTTAGAATGAAGATTACACAAACCAGTGCAATCCTTCGCATAGCAATAGAGTGATTCATAGAGGAGAATTTATTAAGGTTTTAAGGTAGGTGCAATGTAGCGAAAAATGCAATCAATACAAATTTTGGAATATTACCATTGTATAATTTCTACCAATTTAAATGTAATTTCAAGTTGTGATGAAAAAGTTGAAAATTACTTTATGAATAGAGTAGGGTATACGGTATGCGACGAAACCGACTTATTGCAGCCATGTAGCCAAGATGCTCGAGAAAAGAATGCGATGCCTTCCAAATTTCCCTTTGCAATACATGGCGTCGGGCTTTTTTATTTCTTGTTAAGAACACATCGCATAATTGCAGATTAATCCGCAAATAAGCGATTTCATTCGATCCGTTTACCGGTGAATTAGTTCAATCAAATAACTGAGCCTAGAAATTCGCCCTTAAACAGATGAGATTAGTATCGACATCGTGCGGACATAAAACATATGGCTTTTCGCTTATTTCTTGCTCCGTTGATTAGGTAGTTGGAATTGTATCATCAAATAATTGATCATAGTATTACTCTCCTAACGCGAACTAATTTCGATGTTTACTTTTAACAACTAAGATCTTCGAATATTTCAATGTTCGTTATTCGATTACAAAGCGCAAAGCAGTATTGCCGGCCAGTATGAAATAGAGGCCGGGAGCATAGTTGCTCACGTCAACTGCTATGCTGCCGTTGTTATTTTTGTGAGGAAAGTAATGAATCACTTGTCCGGTGGAATTATGAATTTCCAATTCAGAACCTGGATTGAGGTGTGTAAAACTGATTCGAATTTCGTTATCTGCCGGATTGGGGAATGCAGTAAGTTGAGGCAATGCTTCAATGGTATTCTCGATGAAACTTATCGGAGAATCATCTTCGTTTTCGAGGTTTTCGGCAACATAATAGACCAAAATAGCGCTTTCATTTTCTGGTGATGTAGATCCCCACGAAGGCACATTAATTACAGGAAGATCATTGCCCAACGCTATATTGTTTTCATCGACTTTTTGTCTGCCTACGCCAATAATGCCATAGTGTGTTTTACAAATGCCAAATAGCTCTGTATTGTCGCCGCCTGCCTGGGTTATCGTGTCCCACTGACCGACAACAAGCGAGCTATATAAAGGTACTGTCAGATCATTTTTATACACCCGAACGAACGAATTCCAGCAACTGTTGCCACCATTTTCGGGTTTCACCATCTTTTGATAGGCATTGGCGGTAGTAATAGTTCTGCGCCCAACTCCGGCCATACAAACAGACCCATCTGCAGTTACCCTCAATGCGTTTTTAGCAATACGTGTTGTATTTACATCTGGCCAACCGGAATTCGGATCGGGCCATCCATCCAGATTGGGATCGGCATGTGGTGTTCCCAAACTGCCTGTATTATTGGTCAATTCAGCAACAAACGTGCTGCCCACAAAGGTTCCCGTTTCGAGCTGAAGTTTTCCCAGCCACGATTCGTGAATATTGCCATTGGTTCCGGTAAATTGATTTTGAAATCCATAAGCATCCGGATTCGACGCCACTGTATTTCCTTCCCAAAAATTCTCTGTGTTGTTTCCATGTGCTCTCGCGCCAACAACAATTACTCCTGTCGAAACGGGTTGTGAATAATCAATGGCAAGTGCATCTACATATTGGTCTGGAATAGAAACGCTCAAAACACCATCAGGCGTTATTTCGTGATACAATCTGCTCCACCACTTCAAGTCTCCTTCATCGGGCATGGCAATAACCGCGGGCTCGAAATCAGGAGAAACTGCGTTGCTTTTCATATTCATTCCAATGTACAAATGATTGTTTCTTCGATCGACTGCTACACATGTTCCTCCTAAAACCGGGCAGCAACTT
>JBJXFC010000322.1:0-2509 GCA_046153915.1 Flavobacteriales bacterium | reverse complement strand
GCTGGATGATCGCTTCAAACTCATCAAACGCATCCATCAATTATCTGAATTTGAAGAGTGTGACTTTCACGAATTTGACCTGGTGATTCCTGTTTCACATAAGGGTGATACACTGGCATTGGTTTTTGTTGGGGGATTGAGCAACGACCACTTAAATCATGAACACGATGAAGGCATAAAGTTTATTCAAGCGCTTAGCAACATTATCACTGTTGCCATCGAGAATAAGAAACTGGCGCGCAAACAATTATTGCAAGAGGCATTTCGCAAAGAATTGGAAATTGCGAGTGATGTGCAGCAATTTCTATTTCCGAAAAAGTTACCTAATACTGAGCATCTCAAAATTGAGGCAAGTTATTTGCCCCACGATATCATTGGTGGCGACTATTACGATTACATTCCGATCAACAAAAATCAGTTTTTGATTTGCGTAGCCGATGTCAGTGGCAAAGGAATTCCCGCAGCGCTTATGATGTCCAACTTTCAGGCTTCTTTGCGCACACTGCTCAGGCAAACACCCAACCTCACCGAAATTGTAGAGGCACTCAACTTTCAAGTGTTAGATAACACAAAGGGAGAGAAGTTCATCACCTTCTTTGGTGCTATTTATGATATCAATTTGCGTACGATGGTTTACGTGAATGCCGGCCATAACCCACCGCTGCTATTCGACCGAAAGCATGGATTGCGATTACTCGAAGATGGCTCAACGGTGTTGGGTGCGATGCATCCACTTCCGTTTATCAACGAGGGTTTCATCACTGATCTCGAAGAGTTTACCCTGTTGGCTTATACCGATGGCCTTACCGAAACAGCCAATGAACAAGAAGAGGAATTTGGATCGCAAGCTTTAGCCGATTACTTTGAACAAAATCACACCAAAGATTTGAGTACCATTCATCAAGATATAATTGTTCGGTTGGATGGATTCAAAGGAAGAAATAGCTACCGCGATGATATCACCTTGTTGACCTGTCGCGTTGAGTAAACAAAACATTTTAATCTTACATCTTACGTCTTACATCTTAATTCTGCATTTGTTTCGCACACCGTCCATATTGCCGTGGTTATTTCCCAAGCTGACTTGGCGGATCGCCACCAAGCAAAAGGAATTATACCTCACGTTTGATGATGGCCCAATTCCGGGACCCACTGAGTTTGTGTTGCAAACGCTCGAGCGCTATCAGGCAAAGGCAACTTTCTTTTGTATAGGGGATAATATTCGAAAGCATCCGGACGTATTTCAAAAAATAGTCAATGCAGGGCATGGCGTGGGTAATCACACCTTTCATCACTTACGTGGATGGGGGACTTCCACCGAAAAATATGTCGACAATGTGAATCAGTGTGCCGATGAAATGGCCAAACATTTATCCGCTCACCAGTCGCTTTTTCGGCCACCGTACGGAAGAATTCGCGGTAAGCAAATTCAACATTTAAAGGATGAGTATCAGATTATCATGTGGGATGTGCTCACCTCAGATTATTCACAATCACTCACACCGGAGAATTGTTTAAAAGGGTCTATTCGCGCCAGCAGGCCGGGTTCTGTTGTGGTATTTCACGATAGTTTGAAAGCAGAACGAAACATGACCTACGCATTGCCGCGCTACCTCGATCATTTTTCAAAACTGGGCTATCAGTTTAAAGCACTTCCGGTTAACTCACGGGCAATTACTAATCTTTGAGTATCGATAGTCTGCAATTCCTTCCGATCTTTGCCGATGTGGAACGAAAGCAAATTCATGTATTGGTAACACCGTTGGATTGGGGCTTAGGTCATGCCACGCGCTGCATTCCCATTATTCGGACATTGTTAGACAGAGGATGTAAAGTGTCAATTGCTTCGAGTGGACAACCACTTCAATTACTGAAAGAAGAATTTCCGGAGCTTACCTTTTTTGAATTGGCCTCGTATCAGCCAAAGTATGTGACTAAAGGTTCCCTGATTCGAAGTTTGCTTGCGCAGATACCCAAATTTTCCAATGCCATTTGGAAAGAAAAGCGGCAAGTGAAAAAACTGATCCTCGAACATCGGATCGATGTCATCATTTCAGATAATCGATATGGATGCCATGATCGATCCATCAAAAGCATTTTTATTACACATCAGCTTTCGATTTTATTGACTTCCCGCTTTGGATGGTTGGCCGGTGTTGCCAATCAAATGAATCGCTTTATGATTAATCGGTTTGATCAATGCTGGATCCCCGATTTGCCAGGAAATCTACTCTCAGGCGAATTAAGTAAAGCCCCAACTGAAAGGTGCCGAATGGTAGGAGTTTTATCACGATTCGTGAAAAAAGAAGTCTCGAATCATGACAAAAAGAAGTGGAAAGTGCTAGCCGTTGTTTCAGGGCCCGAGCCACAGCGAAGTTTGTTTGAAACAATCTTACGAAATCAGTTAATTCAAATAGACGAAACAGCACTACTCGTCAAGGGCTTGCCGGGCAACTCCGCAATCACGCTAACAAGCCAATATCTGCACGAAGGCGATCATTTAAATGCT
>JBJXFC010000320.1:0-13207 GCA_046153915.1 Flavobacteriales bacterium | reverse complement strand
GACACCTATTACACCACCGACTTTATCTGGCCAATCGAGTCCCAACTACCGGAAGAAGTGCCTGATACAGAACCAATAGCGAATTATTAGAATTTACCCCTCTATATTTCAGCATTTTATGCTATTTTTGATACCTGGGGTGGGCTTTTAATCGGGCAAAAAGCGTGATGATATTGCAAAGTCATGCAACCCTCGCAGCCTACAACGAGTTTTATAATCAGATGGACGAAATCAGGGAAATGATTGACGGATGTGTCAGGGGTGAAAAACGTTCCCAGGACAAGCTGTACAAAAAATTTTCTTCCCTGTTGTTCGGAATCTGCCTTCGGTATGCCAAAAACAGAATGGAGGCGCAGGACGTTTTGCAGGAGGTTTTTGTAAAGATTTACAACAACGTACACACCTACCACCACGACGGAAGTTTTGAGGGTTGGCTGAGGAGAATTGCAGTAAATACGAGCATTACCAACTACCGAAAAAACCTGAAACACGCTTACCAGGAGGACATCGACGATTTGGTTCGCCACAAGGACGATCCGGTTTCGCACGAAGACCTGGAGTACACTGCAGAAGAGATGATGAAGTGTATAGAGAAGTTACCGCCGGGCTACAAAACCGTCTTTAACCTCTACGTGATTGAAGGATTTATGCATAAAGAAATAGGCGATATGCTGGGAATTGATGTAAACACATCGAAATCGCAGTTGAGCCGAGCAAAAACATACTTACAGAAAGAATTGGCCATCATAAGCCAGATTAAAATGCAAGCAAGATGAGTGACGAAAGATTTTACGATCAAGTTAGAAATACCATGAGTGGCTATGCGCCGGAAGTGCCGCAAGCCGCCTATGGCAAGATGCGAAGAGCGCTTTGGTGGAGCAATTTCACCAAACTGAGTGTAACACGATTTAATATGTGGTACCTGATAGCGCTGTTGGGCATTGGCGGCGGAGCTGCGGCCATGTTTAGCAATGGCGAAACGCCACTGCAACCAGCTGCTATGGCACCCGTAATTCAGATGGAGACACCTGTTCTCCCAGCCCTGAATGCATCAGCCAATCCAGTGCAAACACAAACTTCGTGCACACCTTCTGCATGTTGTCAAAGCAACAGTGGATCAAGTTGTGGTACTGCAAACAATACGTCGAATGCAGGAAGCAACAACAACCTTGAAGCAAATCCATCTGCCATTCCACCTGTTGAAGTAAATCCTTACACAGAAACAACTGGCCCAAATGATGGAGAAGCACATTCAGGCACTCCTGAGGAAGTAGCTGATGAATCTATCACAACGTCAGATGTAACTGAGGAAGTTGCCGTGACACCTAAAAAAGAACTTCGTACCAAAGGCTACAAAGTGAAAACTCTGGAAGACAGTTCAGCTAAAAAAAAACCAGGTAAAAAGAAATAAGACTCTGCGTTGACGTTATGCTGATTAAATTGCCGGCACTATCCCGAAGCCATTGAAGTCAGCGACACATACAAAATTAAAAAGCAACATAGCCCTCGCTGTGTTGCTTTTTGTTTTTGGTGGATTGCACGCAGAGATTTTGGTTGGCGATACCATCATTCTGGATGGGGAAAAAATCTACATTGAAAAAAGCGAAATGGTAACGGATCTGGATTCTTTGCAGGAAGAAGCTATGAACGATATCAAAAAAGATAAAAAGCGTGAATCGATAATAGAACTCACGATCGAAGCCGGGTTGAATACAACGTGGTCGCGGTTTGAAACCTCGGTGAACAATCAACAAACGCTTGATGGATTTCTGGGTCGCAAACGTTCCCTTGTGCTCAATCCGGATTTCGGTGCAGATATTGGTGTATACTTATTTCGATTTCCAACATCATCCGGAGAAAAAAAACTGAGTTTGCAGGCCGGCATTTTTCGCAATCAGATGTGTTTTAAATCCACACAGATGGACGCAGAGCAACTGGAACAGGATAGCATCATTCGATTCTACAAAACAGGTGAAAATATTCAACTTGAATACTTCTCAGTGTTTGATTGGGGTCCGCCCATCATTGGTGAGGCCGATACCCTGCAGGTGAATCTCAGTCGCAACACCACCAAGGTAACTGCGACTGAAATACCAGTTCGGCTGCGGTATACACAAAGTATAAATGGCAACCGAATGAGTTGGTTTGCGGAGGCCGGTGTTATTTACCGTATCACTTCTTTCAAGACAAATGATATTCAGGACAATTATTTGCTCAACGACGATGGACAATACGAACGGATTCTTGCCTCCGATTTCAAAGTCAGTAATCAGCTACTCCCTACTCTATCGCTTGGTGTGAAATGGTATAGCGATGCATGTGACAAACCGAAAGGCAAACTGGCAGATCGACTCACCTATGGAGCGCTTGTTCGATTTGTATCGCCCTTCTCACAAGTCAATGAAGGATCGTTGTATTATTTCGATGCTATGAATTTTTCGGTGAATGGATTTGTGGGGGTGTATTTTTGAGCATTCCTCAAGTCGAAATTGCCCCAATGAATTCCAACTAAGTTCAGGGAATTAAGAAATTCTGACTAAAACTTTGAAAAGAAAAATAGTCATTCTAAAAATTGTACTTGCCGCATTGCTTTTTGCATGCCTGCTCGATATGCCTTATGGATATTTTCAATTGGTGAGAACAGCGGGCATGATTGGATTTGGTATTTTAGCTTATGATGCCAATTCCAAAAAATAGAAATGCAGAGATGATTTTATACATCGGACTGATCTTGCTATTTCAACCCATTTATAAAATCGCCCTTGGCCGACAGTTGTGGAATATCGTGGATGTGATTGTTGGCGGTTATCTTTTGATTTCCATTTTCTTTCGGATAAACATTGCGGGCAGAAAGAAATAAACCCAAATCACGCGATAGAAAATTAAATCAAATTTCATCGATTAAAAAAGTTTTCTATCGCGTAGACTTGAGAATCCCTTTAGCATTAGCGTATTAATTTGGCTCTAATGTGTAATACGGGATAAATTCGCATAATGACAGTCAAGCTTACCAACGGTCAAAACATTATTTCCTATGGTCTAAACGAACTTGGCATTTACTTATGCATAAAAAAGCCTGCTGCCATTGTCTGGGGTGACTGTAAAGGAAGTGTTGCACAGTATGCCTGCTTGATGCCTATTGCACCTGAAGAGCGTGAGAAAGTGCGTTCTGCAATTGTGGGCAAACTCGAAGAAGATTTTAGCGATCGTGAGGTAGAACTCGCTGATGTGCTTAATCCTTTACTCTGTCTTTTTGACAATGGAGAATACGAAATTACTTTCGACAATGGAGAGGTTTCACCCGAGATAACGATATACTCTGGAGGTGGTTCATCGCGAGAACACCAGCAAAATTGGGAGTTGATATTTGGAAAGTCTGTGGACTCCAAGCGTTGGATTGAGGTGCAGCTCGAATTTAAAGAATACAAAAAATCAAATGCCCTTCAAAACTGGACACCTGACATCCTTGATTTCACAACCAATAATTTCTACAATTGGGAAGATCAGGTTTTTATTGCAACGCGCCCTGAAACAGAGCTCGAGCCATCCCGGATAGCTTATTACGTGGCAAAGATTCAAAAAGGAGAACGTCCTTTTGCCATACTTACCGCAGCACAATCGAATCAGAATCACGAGGAGTATTTTGTGCTGGATGGTCATCACAAACTTCGCGCTTACGAGCAATTAAAAATTCGACCGCCGTTCGCCCTGATAACAAGAATATTCAATGACAATCAAACTTCCGATTTCGATCTTGAGCTTTTAGCTGAATCTCTTTATCCCTGTCACATGGACCACATTCTCACCTATTGGACGAAGGATCGGGAAGAAATTCAACGCATACTGAGCAATCCATTAAGCAAATTATTGGGTGCTTTCAAACATGGTGATTGTCAAACATTTCATGCAAACGGTCAACTCAAACTGAATGGCAACTATATCTATGACATTCCGCATGGAATAATAACTGAGTTTTATTCCAATGGTCGCCCAATGAGCGAGAGGAATTATGACAATGGCTCGCCCAAAGGCACGTGGAAGACCTGGTTTGACAATAAAATTCTCTCTAGCCAATACCACTTCGACGAGAATGGCCGGATGCATGGAGAAGCGTTGTATTGTCATCCAAATGGAAAGATTAGAGAGCAGAAATTTTACGATCATGGAAAATTTGCTGATTTGACAACCCAGAAAATCTGGAATGACAAAGGCATTTTGATTTATGAATATTACTTCGCCGGCGACAATTCATTCATGAATTATTACGATGATAATGGCTTCCTTACTTCACGCAGCGAATACTCCGTAGAAGAAAAAAAGATGAAGGAAGTTCAAAGAAACAGATCTCCATACCAAGCCCCAGAAAAAAAAAATTTCTTTAAAAATCTGAGCCTGGAAAATTGGCTGAGAATAGGAGTTGCGATCTTTTTTATAATTCTATTTATATCAAAATGCTGAGCCAGAACTACGAGTTCGTAAATTTCACTGTGTCGTCACATCGGTAAAGTTTACAATCAAAAAAGCAAGGAAATTTCGAGTTCTAAGGCACCAACTCCATCTTCTCAAATTTCGCAATGCGTTCTTTGCCCATAAACGCTGGTCTGAATTTTTTATCGCAATACAACTCAAACTGATCTTTGTAATGATCGTTCATCAGATGTCCGCTTTGGCCGGCTGGTGTTATGTTGAGTGAGCTATCCACATTTGCAAAATCGACCATGATGCGCATTTGTGATCCAAAGAATACTTTGAAGTGACCTGTGCTGTCGAGTTTAAATCCACTTTGAAGAATGGTTTCATTGCCGCCATAAACAGAGCGGGGACCAACATTAAAGAAAGGCTTGAAGACAGCAACTTCGCCCAAGGGATGTTTTAATTCGAGCTGGCACGTTTTTCTCCAAACCCAAACTTTTGGATTGTTCCCATATTCTTCCCTTAATTGATCGAGTGCATGGCAATATGCCCGGTAGACTATATCGCGTCGTGTTTCTTTCTTTTCTGTTCGAATATCATCCCACCATTTAGAGTCTTTGTGACCAAATAATAAATTCTGAGTTCTTTGAACCTGATGGGTTTGCAAAAACAATTTGAAACGGTCCTCTCCCATTTCATCCGCCAATGCCAGATGCAGATAATTGTACAACATGGAATTGAATAATGATGGTTGGGCCAAAGAAGGATCATAGTCACCATTCCAATCAAACAGATAATTGTACTGATCAAAAAACACGCTGTCGTGTATAGCTTTCACACTATCCAGCTCATCTGCAAACCAGCGCATCAAAGATGAATCCGCTTCGTTTTTGCTATCGGTCATCACTGCCTGCATGGATGTCAAATCCCAGTCATTGTGTTCTTCTAAAAGTTTTCGAATGCGATCTGCGCGGTATTGCGGCTTATAGTAACCCGGATACCAAAGTAATCCGCTAGCTCCGGTGCTATCTTCCATGGCCTGAGGCCAATCGTTTGCGCTGTAGATGAATCCAGATTCCGGATTGATAGCCCGTGGATTTTCTTCAAACGCATAATACCCAAGTGGATCATCGTTGCCTGAAACACCCTCGAGCACCGTCCATGAATTGACACCTTCACGTCGTTTGATGAGTGAAGCGCACGCCCACCAAGCCACATTGCCTTCCTTATCGCCATAATTCATATTCAATCCAGGTGCATGGATAAGTGGAAGATTTTTTCTGAACGTTTCCAGATCATGAGCATTGTTGAGACCATAAAAAGCATCCATAGTTCTATTTGGAAGATGAGTGTAAGTCCAGAACATACTCATGGCATTCATCTCATCACATTCATCAAAGATATCATTCACCACAGGCCCGTGAATGGTATGTCGCACTTTAATGGTTGTATCAGCCTGATCTTTTATTTTGATCACATGTTCTATTTCCTGTGCCGTCTTCCACTCTCCTTTGTGTTTGTATTGATTGCGGTTGTTTGGATCAACCTCTTCGTAGTAAAAATCCATATCATCGTTGAGGAGCATGGTGAGACCCCAGGATAATTCACGGTTTCGGCCTACCAACGCAAAGGGCACACCCGCCATGAAGTGTCCATAGAGTTCCATTTTCGGACTTACCAAATGGGCTTCATACCAGGTTTGTGGAAGGAGATAACCAATGTGTGTGTCGTTGCAAAATAGCACGTTGTTGCTCACTGTTTTTTTAGGGCTAACGACCCATGAATTGCTACCTTCAAGCGGTGCAAATGGCAAAAGATCTTCCATCTCGTTCATCACCTCAGCCATCTCCATTGCCGGATCAGATACCCGCGCACTTATTCCGTCGATTACAGGTTCGGATGGTTTGTACTCTTTGGGGATTTTTCTGACCGGCCCGGTGTCCTTCAATTTGTTGGTAGAAGGAATATAGGATTCCAGACTATCATGCCACAATCCGAGATCCTGCAAATAGCTCTGATCGTAGTTGCGCGACATATAATCAACTACGGGTTCTGTTTTTTGAGCCTGAGAAAAGCTGAACGACATCGCTCCGGTAATCAGGTAAAGGTCTTCGATCGTAAATGGTTTTTTCTCGATGCCGATGATCGAAAATTCGGGAGGAGTTTCACCATTGGCAAGGTAAAAATTGAGTCCCTCGAGGTAGGCCTGCATGTCCTCATACATCGGAGTTCCTTTCTGTGTTTCCATATAGGCCGCACTTTCCCGTGCATATTCTGTTAATCCGAGTGTGCGAAACATCTTATCTACTTTGAGCAAAGGATGGCCAATTATTTCGGCCAAACGCCCACCACCAGCGCGGCGCAGCATTTCCATTTGAAATAAACGATCTTTGGCATGTACATATCCAAAAGCCATGTACAAATCGTGGTTATTTTCGGCGTAGATATGCGGAATGCCGAAGTCGTCGTAGTGGACGTCAACTTTAGTCTGAAGTCCTTTCAACTGAAATTGTCCTGTATTTTCGGGCTTGCTTCCATTGAGCCAGAAATACGCCCAGGCCACACCCAGAATGACAAGCAGCAGCAAAGTGAGCAAAATTCGTTTGATCCATTTCATCATGATGCGAATATGACGCAAGTTGAACGAAAAAACAAGTCTGGGAAAGTTATTGTAAAGCTTACACTAAGCTATATTCGCAACGCTTTGCGCATTGCACTAACAACGGTTGGCCTTTTGATAATCTGGTTAAAAGCCGGAAGTCAAACCTATTTCCTCAATGGAGACGCTGAAGCCATTGGTAATAATTGCTATAACCTCACCCAAGAGTTCCAATGGGAAAGCGGCACGGTGTGGTATGCAGACCAGATAGATCTTGCCGAGCCATTTTCACTGGAGTTTTATATGAATTTTGGCGATCTCGATGCCAATGGTGCGGATGGAATGGTGTTTGTGCTTCAGACCAACGGGACTTCAGCTATTGGCGCAGGCGGCGACGGAATTGGATTTGCGGGTTTCACTCCTTCATTTGGAATTGAGTTTGATACCTGGGATAATTCATCGCAAAGCAACAATGGCGATCTTACATCCGATCATGTCGCCTTTCTCAAGAATGGCAATGTGAATCATTACTCGGCAAACAATCTTGCAGGGCCGGTGCAGGCATCCGGAATGAGCACCAACATTGAAGATGGACAGGATCACATCATTCAGATTACCTGGAACCCACAAACACAAATTGTGGAATTGTATGTAGACTGTATGCTCCGGCTTTCTGATCAAAATGATCTCATCAACTCCATTTTTAACGGATCAAGTTTGGTCTATTGGGGATTTACTGGAGCTACGGGTGGAGAGTTTAATGTGCAGACCGTATGCCTTTCCGAGTTTTTTATCAATGCAGAAGATGAGTTCTTAATTTGCGAGGGAGAGCAAGTTTCGATTGCAGCCAGTGGTAATCCGGATGGAACTTTCAGTTGGTCACCTTCGATAAATCTGGATGATGCTGCATCACAAACCACCTTTGCCTATCCTGCATCATCTACTGAATATTGTTGCACTTATACAGATTTGTGTGGCAATCAGTCGCAGGAATGTATCTGGGTCGAAGTGGAAAGTCCACCGCTGCTAGGTGTGGATGACAATGACGAATATTGCGAGGGAGAAAACTATCAGATCAATGCGACGAGCGATACGCCTGGAGCAATCTACGTCTGGACAACAGATATCGGAACTATTGTAAGCGGCATTAACACCTTGTCGCCTGAGGTTACAGGGGATGGTATGTATTATCTGGAGGCCATTTCGCCACTTGGTGTCTGCAGTTCCATCGATTCTATTTCAGTCAATGAAATACCGCTGCCCGTCATCGAACCTGAAAGTCCGGTCTTTTTGTGTCCGGATAGCGTGGTGGTGTTGGACGCAGGCGATGGTTGGGATGAGGTGCTTTGGCCGGGCAATGTATCAACACAAACGTTGGAGATTAATACACCGGGCAATTATCTGCTCACCGTAACTGAAAATGACTGCACCAACTCAGTCACAATAGTTGTGACTGAAGTCAATCTGCCCACTATTGAGCTTGGGCCCGATCAGGTAATTTGTTCCGGCAATCAAATTGAAATTGATGCAGGCATACCGGTTGAATGGAATATGGGATTGACGGCATCCTCGATTTTTGTTGGTATTGAGGGCACTTATTCATTCTTCATCGAAGAACAGGGTTGCAGTGTGCAGGATGAAGTATATATTGAGGTTCAGCAGCCTCCAGTGGTGTTACTTAACGCAGATAACGAAATCTGTGAAGGCGAAACCACCATGATCGAATCGAATTACATTGGTGTTTGGAATACCAGTGAAAGCAGCGACGTTATTGAAGTAAACACAAGTGGATTTTACAGCATACAGGTAACAGAAGGAGTTTGCACAGCGAATGAATCTATTTCGATAGACGTAATTCCATTGCCAACGCTTGAGCTCGGTCCGGATGTCACCTATTGTCAGGGTGAAACCATTACCCTTAGTGCAGTGGAGCCATACAACACTGTTTATCTTTGGAACACAGGATCAACGGAACCCACCATTGAAACAAGTCAGCCGGGCGTTTTTTATGTCGCTGCAGGCAATGATTGTGGTACACTCACAGACTCAATAACCGTTTCGTTTGAAGAATGTAATTTTGGATTTTACATACCCAATTCATTTACTCCAGATAATGATGGAATAAATGATATTTGGAAAATTGAATACTTCAATCTTACTAAGGCGAAGTTGACCATTTTTAATCACTGGGGAGATCCGGTTTTTGTCACAGATGATCTCGATGTTCCCTGGACAGGAGACGTTCATAGTGGCGATTTTTTTGCACCCGACGGTGTTTATGTCTATCAGCTCGAATACTGGACCAGCACAGGTGACGCGGCATTCAGTAGTGGCCACATCACGTTAATAAGATAACGAATTAAGCTTCAGCAATTCTCTTGGATTCGCTTTCTTTGGAATGAAAATCCACTAAACCTCTTGCATGCGCATCTTAATTGCACTTACCCGGTATACCACGCTGCTTTTAATATTGCTTCTTCTCTGTTTCACTGCGGAAGCAAAAAAGCCCAATCGCAGAGCAAAACCGGTCAAAATAAAATCCACTTTTACGACAGATTGGACCAATGTCGATTCTTTAATCTACTACTATCAGCAGCGAAAAACTGCCGGAGATTTTGTTAGCGCCTTGCGCATAGGAGATAGTCTAATGGCACACCCCGCAATGCAATCCAAAATCAATTTGCTCACACAGCAAAAATTAGAATTATTGGATTCTCTGGGCAAAAAAGCGGAAGTTTTGACAGCACTCAAAATCTGGCGGATTGCATTAACATCGACCGATAGTTTATCTACTTATGCCACAACTCTTGCTGCAGGTTTCGCCTCCTGCAACGACTATAAATCTGCTTACGAAGTTGACCAATTCATATCTCAGACGCAAGCGACTGAAATGGAAAAATTGAAATTTGCGCTGGATTCAATTCAGAAAAACGAAGTTGAAGAAAAACTAAAAAGAGAAAAAGCCATTCAACAGGCGAAAGACATAGCTAATACTTCGCACCTATTTTTGTGGGTTGTTTCTGCTCTGGTATTCATTCTGGCGGTAGTATGCATTATTCTAATAGTGAAACAATTCAAGATGCGCCAACAACATGAAAAACTCGGCGCACAGATGGATCACACGCGCACCCAAATAGACAAGGCGTTTGAGGAAGGAGACCGCATTAATCTGGAGATAAGGTCTATGAAAGAGCAAGTATCACGCATTGAAGCGGAGAAAAAACAATTGCGCCAGAATGTTGCCGATTCGACTTCAGAAACATTGCCATTGCTACGTCAACAATTGGACGCATTGGCCAAAGAAAATACCGGCGCATTGCCCGTCGAAAAATACATGGCGATTCAGAACACGATAACACGGCTCAATAAACAGTTGAGGGATATGACATAAGTGTAGTTAATGATAACGCCTTGCGTTCTCTGTGCACTTTGCGTTTAAACCCCATATAAATCAACCCCACCCCCCTCGCCTCACTGCTGCCTAATCGCGTAGACAAATCCAATATTGATTGTGTGAAGAAACCATTTTTCCATTTACTTTAGGAAGGCAGCTGCCTCTTCAGTAGGAGAGGCGGGCACCTGTCTGCGCTGACCAATTTTTGCATAACAAAAACATCCGCAATGACGTCTTCGCAACTCGCTTTTCCGCTACCTAATCGCGAAGCGATCTTTGCGCTCTCCAATCAGAAACCCCAATCACACAACCCTCTGCGTTCTCTGCGCGTTTTTTCTCCGCGGTCTCTGCGGTTACAAAATATACTGTTCATCGCAACACGGTTACATCTCGCTATACCTGCAGCCTCATTTTCCATTTACAATTCATCCCCAATCTCATTACTTTCGCCATCAATTCTCAAAAAAACGCATTTTATGAAGAAAGTACTCGCACTTAGCCTTCTCATCATTTTCTCACAGATAATTGCACTATCCCAAACAGGATTGTCCAATGAATTGATCTGGACTGGACGTGAATTCAGTGGAGATGCTTTTGGAGGTATGACCAGCATGAAAGATGGTTTGCACTACAGCGCTCTTGAGAACAGCGATGCCTTTGGTAGCAAAATCGTAAAATACAGCTATGCAACGGGGAAGGAAGTTGGAGTAATCGCCACATCGGTCGATGTATTTGGAAGTGCATCAACTTCTATTGATGGCTATGAATTCAGCGCAGATGAAAAACAAATCCTCATTCAGACAGAGACTGAAGGCATTTACCGCTACAGTTTTAAGGCCAATTATTACATCTTCAAAACAGAAACCAAGACGACCTTTCCACTCACCGATTTTACGCAGGGCAAACAAATGCTTGCTGACTTTTCGCCGAATGGCAAACACATTGCATTTGTGAGAAGCAACAATTTGTTTGTACTTGACACCGGCAACAAAAAAGAAATACAGATTACAACAGATGGAGAATTCAACAAAATCATTAATGGCTCTACAGATTGGGTGTATGAAGAAGAATTTGCGATTTACAAAGGATTTTATTGGAGTCCGGCAGGTGACCGTATTGCATACTATCGTTTTGATGAAAGTGCTGTGAAAGAATTCAGCATGGACATGTTTGGAGGATTGTATCCTGAGCAATACAAATTCAAATATCCCAAAGCAGGTGAGGACAATAGCGTGGTGAGCATTCATGTATGGGATATAACATCCAATAAAAGCACTCCCGTAAATATTGGAACCAACACCGACCAGTACATTCCGCGTATTATGTGGACTCAGGACAACAATCAACTGTGTGTGATGCGCATGAATCGCCATCAGAACAAATTGGAATTTCTATTGGCCAATGTGAGTGCACCATCACCATTCTCGATTGATACAAAAGTGCTTTATTCGGAGCAGGCAGAAACCTATATCGACATCAATGATGCGCTTACATTCTTAAAAGACGGCAGTTTTATTTGGTTAAGTGAACGCAATGACTACAATCACTTGTATCATTTTGATGCGACCGGGCAAATCAAACAACCTTTAACTTCTGGCAATTGGGATGTTATTGATTTTTATGGATTCGATGAATCTACTATGACAGCATACTACAGCAGCAGTGAAATAAGTTCGATGGAGAAACATGTTTATTCTGCTTCATTTAAAAAGAAAAAGACGAATTGCTGTAAATTGAGTGTTGCAAAAGGCAACAATGATGCGATGTTCAGCAGCGGTTTTAAGTATTACATTATGATGCACAGTGATGCGAATACGCCCATGGACATTACTCTTTATGACAATGAAGGCATGGTCATTCGTGTACTTGCCGACAATGCCGCATTGAAGGAGCGTCTGGTGAAATACAATCTGGCGAAGAAGGAGTTTTTCACCTTTAAGAATGCAACAGGAGATGACCTGAATTGCTGGATGATGAAGCCAACGAATTTTGATCCCACCAAAAAGTACCCAGTATTGGTCGCCATTTATGGAGGTCCGGGAAGCAATACAGTAAATGACGCATGGGGAGGAAGAAATCATTTGTGGCACGAAATGCTTTGTCAGATGGGCTACATCGTGGTAAGTTGTGATCCGCGTGGCACACAATACAGAGGTCGCAAGTTCAAACATTCTACCTATATGAATTTGGGTAAACTCGAAACCGAAGACTTCATTGACTTCGCCAAATACCTTGGTGGACAATCTTACATAGATAAAGCGCGCATCGGCATTCAGGGCTGGAGTTACGGTGGATATATGACGTCACTTTGCATGACCAAAGGTGCAGATGTTTACACTGCGGGAATTGCAGTTGCTCCAGTTACGAATTGGAAATATTACGATTCAATTTACACTGAACGTTTTTTGCGTACACCACAGGAAAACAGTGGAGGCTATGAAAACAATTCGCCCATCAATTTTGTAGACGGACTCAAAGGAAAATTCCTGCTGGTGCATGGCAGTGCGGATGACAATGTGCATTACCAAAACTCGATGGACATGATTTCAGCACTGGTAAATGCCAACAAACAATTCGAATTGTTCATCTACCCCAATAAAAATCACGGCATATACGGTGGCAATACACGTTTGCATTTGTATACAAAGTTGACGAATTTTTTGAAGGAGAATTTATGAGCGTACCGCGAATTGCGATGTGCGATGCGCGATATGGCTGTTTGTAGAGATTGAGCTTTTCGGTGTCAATGGGCAGATGTTTTTTGTAACCGCAAAGTGCGCAATGGAGAAACTCGCTAAGAT
>JBJXFC010000131.1:0-7334 GCA_046153915.1 Flavobacteriales bacterium | reverse complement strand
CTTTTGGGCCGCAAAGAAGTACTCACCGGCAAAGCCAAATTTGGCATTTTTGGCGATGGAAAAGAGTTGGCACAAATTGCCATGGCCCGGGTTTTTCGCAAAGGAGACTGGCGCGCGGGATATTATCGCGATCAAACATTTATGATGGCCATTGGTGAGCTCACGGTTCAGCAATACTTCGCGGCGTTGTATGCGCACACCGATACAAGTGCAGATCCAGCTAGTGGTGGTCGCCAAATGGGCGGACATTATGCAACGCGTTTCCTCAACGAAGATGGTTCCTGGAAAAATGTGATGGAGTCGCGCAATTCATCTTCCGATATTTCTCCAACTGCGGGTCAGATGCCGCGTCTTCTCGGATTGGCGCAGGCTTCGAAGATTTACAAAAACAACAAAGACCTACATTCCTGGACATCCTTCTCCAACAAAGGAGATGAAGTAGCTTTTGGCACCATCGGGGATTCATCTACCTCTGAAGGACTTTTCTGGGAATCGATGAATGCTGCAGCAGTGCTTCAGGTTCCCATGTGCATGAGCGTATGGGACAACGGCTGGGGAATCAGTGTTCCCAAAAAATACCAAACCGTTAAGGAAAGTATCAGTGAAGCGTTGAGTGGCTTCGAAAAAAAGACTACAACCAACGGAATTAAAATATTCAAAGTAAAAGGCTGGAACTATCCAGAGTTGTTGCTTACCTATGAAAGAGCAACAGCGTTTTGCCGCGAAAATCACATGCCGTCTTTGGTGCACGTTGACGAAATTACGCAGATTCAGGGCCACAGCACAAGTGGATCTCATGAGCGCTACAAAGACCAAAAAGAATTAGACTGGTACAAAGAATACGACTGCATTGCACAATTTGGCAAATTCATCATGATGGATGGAGCAGCCAATGATCGCGAACTGGAAGCCATTCGCGAAGAAGCAAAACAATATGTGCGTGCGGAACAGAAAAAAGCCTGGGCTGCATTCAGGCAAGACATCGACAAAGATCTCAGTGAAGCGGCAACATTTCTCAATGCGCTTGCATCTGCAGATCCAAGTGGCGAAGTGTCTAAGCTTGCGACTGAATTGACGAAAACCGTTGAGCCTATTCGCCGCGATGTGTTTTCAATCTGCAAACGTGCACTTCGCAAAGTGCCTGCATCGACCAATGCAGCTGCGGCTTCACTTGATGGTTGGTTGAAACAATTGCATCAGTCGATGCAAAGGCGCTACAGCTCTCATCTTTTTTCTGAAGGTGAAAACAGCGTGCTTCGCCTAAAACACAGAACTCCTCAATTTTCAGAATCACCCGAAATGGTCGATGGTAGAATCATTCTGCGCGATTTCTGGGATAAAATTTTAGCTACACGTCCGGAAGTGTTGATCTTTGGAGAAGACGTTGGAAAAATCGGTGGCGTCAATCAAACTTGCGAAGGACTTCAGGAAAAATTTGGTGATCTGCGTGTAAGCGATACAGGAATTCGTGAAGCTACCATTTTAGGTCAGGCTATCGGAATGAGTATGCGCGGACTTCGACCTGTTGCAGAAATTCAATACCTCGATTATATTTTTTATGCGCTGCAAGGAATGCGCGATGACCTTGCAACAGTTCAATACCGCACCAGTGGTGGACAAAAAGCTCCTGCAATAATTAGCACCCGTGGCCACCGTCTGGAAGGCATTTGGCACAGCGGATCGCCCATGGGATCGGTTATACATAGTGTTCGCGGCATGCATGTGTGTGTGCCCCGCAATATGTGGCAGGCAGCGGGCATGTACAATACACTTTTGCAATGCGACGAACCTGGAATGGTAGTAGAATGCCTCAACGGGTACCGCAGCAAAGAACCCATGCCGCTCAATTTATCGGAATACACAATTCCATTCGGAATTCCCGAAGTGGTGCGCGCAGGAAAAGACATAACAATTGTATCCTACGGTTCCACGTTTAATATCTGTGTTCAGGCCGCAAAAGTTCTCGAGGAAGAAGGAGTGGATGTAGAACTTGTGGATGTGCGCACCTTATTGCCTTTTGATATCAACGGCATGTGTGCAGAATCCGTGAAAAAAACAAATCGTTTGCTCATTGTAGATGAAGACGTTCCCGGTGGTGCCAGTGCTTATATTCTCGATGAAATTCTTAATCGTCAGAATGCATTTCGCTACCTCGATGCACGTCCGCAAACCATGAGTTCCAAAGCACATTTGCCTGCATATGGCACAGATGGCGATTATTTCAGCAAACCCAATCTGGAAGATATTGTGGAGAAAGTGATAGAGATGATGGGGGAATAATTTCTACATACATATTTTGAAAGGGCGTTGTATTGCGCCCTTTTTATTTCCATGATTCTTCCGCTTAATCTGGGATTATGTCAAAATTCCCTATCTTCGCTCAAAACCGTTCTGTGCATGAATCTATTCCGTCTGCTTACTCAGTTTTGTTGTGTGCTTTTTCCGTGTTGTATGATCGGCCAGACGGTCAAAGGAAGAGTGGTGGATGCAACGAATGGTGTGCCGGTTTTTTCTGCAGTTGTTGGCGAGAAAGGAACCACCAATGGTATTACAACAGACTTCGATGGTGAGTTTAGTCTTAAAGTCTCCAAAATTCCTACTACACTTGTTATTTCCATCATTGGTTTTACGACGCAGGAACTGGAGGTGACATCTGACGCAAAAAGACTCGACATCAAAATGGTGTTAACTGATGTAAGTACTTCTGAGGTTGAAATCGTGAGCGACCGCATGCTCGAAAAGCAAAAACAAAATCCATTGACTGTCGAAACGATGGATGCAATCGCCATTAAAGACGCTGCGAGTGGGAGTTTTTATGAAAGCCTGGGTACTTTAAAAGGTGTTGATATGACATCGGCTAGCCTTGGCTTCCGTATTATCAATACACGCGGTTTCAACAGCACTTCTCCTGTAAGAACGTTGCAGTTAATAGATGGCGTCGACAATCAATCACCCGGATTGAATTTTTCGCTGGGAAATTTTCTGGGTGCTTGCGATTTGGATGTCAAAAAGGTGGAGATTGTTCAGGGAGCATCAAGTTCTTTTTATGGCCCGGGAGCTTTTAACGGAGTAGTGAATATGGAAACCAAAGACCCCTGGTTTTTTCAAGGTCTTAGCGCTCAGTTGCGTGTTGGCGAGCGCAGTTTGTTCGAGCCGCAAATTCGCTGGGCAGAGAGTATTAAAAACAAAAATGAAAAAGAGTTCTTTGCATACAAATTGTGTGCATTTTATATGAGCGCTATGGATTGGGAAGCGCGCAATTTCGACCCGATTTACAACAGTGACAATGATGCAAATAATCCTGGAAGGTATGATGCAGTCAATATCTACGGAGACGAATATTTTCCCGGTATGGACTTGAGCGATGCTACACCCTGGACCTATCGCGGAATCGGTACATTTTACAGAACAGGCTACAAAGAAGAAGATGTTCTCGATTATGATACTGAAAACCTGAAGGCAAACTTATCGCTGCATTTTCGTTTGAAACCAGAATTGGATTACCAATCTCCTGAACTCATTCTTGCCAATAACGTGGGCACAGGCACTACCGTTTATCAGGGCGACAATCGTTTTCGTCTTCAGGATATTTTTTTTATGCAAAACCGAATTGAGTTTCGCAAAAAAGATAGCTACTTCATCCGAGTATATAGCACAAGAGAGGATGCCGGTAAGAGTTACGACCCTTATGCCACTTCACTAAAAATGCAGGAAGAGGCCCGAAGCGATGAAGATTGGTCTAAGGTCTACATTCGCTATTGGCAGGATAGTATCAATAGTCGAATAAATGGAACCGGATATCCCGGTTTGGTGCCTAATCCGGATTACGATGGCACAAATAACCTTTGGTTACCTTACGATTATGAAGGCCAGTCGGAATGGCTGGAAGAATATCAAGATTCGCTAATGAACTGGCACAGCCTTGTTGAAGGTTGGACAAATAATGGAAATGCTGGATTGGTTGGAATTGACTCAACAGGTTTCTTTTTACCGGGATCGGATGATTTTAATGAAGCATTTAACAGGCTTATTGCATTGAAGAATAATGTGGGAGAGGGAGGAACTCTGTTCTATGACAAGTCATCCCTGTATCACGCTCATGCCGAAAAGCAATACAGTTTTAAAAAACTCGATGAATGGGTGTTTGGAGCAAATGCCCGTCTTTATGCACCCAATTCGGATGGTACAATTTTCAGCGATACTGCATCCCGACGCATTCGCAATTTTGAATTTGGAGTTTATACAGGAATAGAGAAAAAATTACTCGAAGACAAATTGATTCTTTCTGCCACCATTCGCATGGATAAAAATCAGAATTTTGATGCGGTGTTTTCTCCGGCGGCAAGTGCTGTTTATTCTCCGAAAAAAAATCACTACGCCAGACTTTCATTCTCTTCGGCATTGCGAAATCCTACACTCGCAGATCAATATCTTTATTTAAATGTAGGGCCCGCCACTTTGAGTGGAAATCTCTCTGGTGCTGATAGTCTGGTTACACTTGATTCGTGGGGAGATTTCCGAAGTTCTCTCGACCGCGACGACCTTTCCTATTTCAATATTGATCCTATAAGACCAGAACAGGTAAGGACGATCGAAGCAGGTTACCGCGCCGGATTAACAGACAGGTTGTACGTCGATGGCGGATATTATTTCAGCTCTTACACCCATTTTATAGGATACCTTATTGGACTGGACATTGAATTCAACAATACTCTTACGGGGCTGCCCAGTGATGTAAATGCATTCAGGTATGCGGCAAATTCGAAAACGACAGTGCAGACTCAGGGATTAAATGTGGGGGCAAATTATTTCCTTGGGCAATACATGACCCTCTCCGCAAATTATTCGTGGAACAAGCTGGTAAAAACAGACGAAAGTGATCCGATAATTCCTGCATTCAATACGCCCGAGCACAAATACAATCTGGGAATTTCGGGAAGAGGAATCAAATTCAAAAAAAATACGGCCAATGAGTTTGGTTTTGGGGTGAATTATAAATGGATTAAGGGGTTCATTTTCGAAGGAAGCCCTCAATTTACTGGTTTTGTCCCTTCCTACGATCTGGTAGATGCGCAAATCAACTACTTGCTTAAAAAGTCGCATTGCACCTTTAAACTCGGCGGCTCCAATTTGTTAAATAATAAGTCCATTCAGACCTATGGCGGGCCAGAGATTGGCAGATTGGCTTATGCTTCAATTTTATTCGAATTGTGAATAAAAGAATGCATTCGGGGGTGAAATAGGCGCTGATTGTATAGTATTTTCGTAAAAACAGTTCTTAATCAAATTATTCTACATGAAAAAAATCTACTTATTAATAGCTGCATTGGCTATTTTTCAGAGTAGCGCCTTCACACAGCGTTATCTCGAAGAAATTTTTACTGACGTGACCGTCACTTCCGATGTGCAATACGGAATGAATGCTACGGTATTGGCCTATCCGTTTTTGGGTGAGGCAATTCCAGAAAACCTCTTGATGGATATTTATGAACCAAGCGGTGATACTGAGCCGAACCGACCTGTGGTTTTGTATTTTCATACAGGAAACTTTCTACCATACCCGGACAATCAAGGCACTGGTGGTTTTAAAACAGATAGCACAGCCGTGGAAATCTGTTCGAGACTCGCCAGAATGGGCTACGTTGCTATCTCATGTGATTACCGTTTGGGTTGGAATCCACTCGCAGAAACACAGCCTGAACGCACTTACACCTTGATTAACGCAGCCTATCGTGGTGTGCAGGATTGCCGCACCGCCATTCGTTTCCTGCGTAAATCTGTAGCAGAGGAATCAAATCCATACGCTGTAGACGAAAGCCGAATCTGTGTGTGGGGTCAGGGAACTGGCGGTTATATCGCATTTGCCGCGGCTACTCTTGATAATTGGTTGGAAGATATCGCCATGTTGCCAAAATTCAATTGGCAACCTCCCGGACAAGATACTCCTATTCCAATGGTTATCGAAAGCATCAATGGAAATGCGGATGGAACAACTGTCGGCGTAAACCCACTCGATGGTGATACATTGTGTTACATCAACCACCCAGAGTATTCGTCATCATTTGATGTGATGGTAAACATGGGCGGTGCAATGGGTGATCTTACCTGGCTCGAGGATTCTTCCGTTCCTATGATTTCCTTCCACGTTCCAACAGATCCTTTTGCACCTTATGCAGAGGGAACTGTAATTGTTCCAACAACGGATGAAGCTGTGGTAGATGTAAGTGGCTCGTATTCTGTTCAGGAAGCTGCCAGTGCATTCACCAATAATGCTGTTTTCCAATTGGCCGATACATGGGCTCCGGGTCTTCCTTATACCAATCAGGCCAATTTGAATAATGACGGTTTTTATGGATTATATCCTATCATTCGTTCTGGTATAAACCTATACGATTCGTCACCTTGGGATTGGTGGGATACCGATCTGGTGCAAGAGCCAAACAACAGCAACGGATTTTTGACAAATCCTGATATGTCGGCTACAAAGGCGAGATTGTTTATCGATACAATTCAATGGTATTCAGCGCCGCGTATTATGTGCGCCCTGAATTTGCCAGGTTCTCCTTGCGAAGTTCAAGGCCCGGATAACGATCTTTGTGATGGAGCACTTGATATTAATAGCATTTTCGGAGGTCCGGTAAACGTTCCTGTAATGTCAACGGAGTTCACGAACACGGGCGCTACCGGAACAGAAGATCTTTCAGATGTTGAAGGATGTTGGGAAGATGGCATTGCTGATGACAATACAACCTACACCAACGATGCGTCTGTGTGGTTCAATTTCCAGGGTGATGGAAATGACTACATTCTTGTTGTAGATGATTGTGATGGCACTACCACTTTCGAGCCCAATGATACTCAAATGGCCATTTACAGCGGTGACAACTGCGGCAATATGGAATTGGTGTATTGCAATGATGACGTTGATTTCGCCAATGGTATCTACTGGTCTGGCGTGTTGATGGAAACTACAGATAACACAAACTACTACGTGGTAATCGATGGTTTCAACTACACTGACTTCGATTTACCAGGTGTATATGGTGAGGGTGACTTCTGTTTTACAGCTTTGAATTATGTGGTTAGCGTGAACGAAATCGAGGCTGTATCTTTTGTAATGTTTCCAAACCCTGCTAAAGATGTAGTGCGCGTAACTGCAAAAGAAATCATGAACGAGATTTGTATTTACAATTTGGTAGGCGATATGGTTTATTGCAATACAAATATCAATTCTGGTTCATTTGAACTGAATACAAATTTGTCTGCTGGTATTTACATGGTTGAAGTTAAAACAACCAATGGTAAGGCTACTCAAAAATTGATTATCGAATAAT
>JBJXFC010000318.1:0-18963 GCA_046153915.1 Flavobacteriales bacterium | reverse complement strand
TCATCATGTAGGTAGTGAAGCCCTCTTGCTCCGCTTTTTTGGCAAGTGTGCCTATTACGTCATCGGCTTCGTACTTACTTATTTGATAAACCGCAATATTCATCGCTTCAATGATGCGTATGATATAAGGAAAAGCCAATTTGATATCCTCGGGAGTTTCATCGCGGTTGGCTTTGTACTCTGCATACTCAGCTACACGAAACGTCTCTTCGTGTGGATCAAACACCACGGCAAGGTGACTGGGTCTCTCATTCTTAAGAATATCCAGAAGCACATTGGTGAAACCAAACATGGCCGAAGTATTGAGTCCTTTGCTGTTGATTCTCGGGTTTTTGATAAAGGCGTAATAGGCCCTGAAAATGAGCGCGTATGCGTCCAGGAGAAAGAGTTTTTTGGGAGTTTCAGTAGAATTCATTCTGAGGTGTGATTTTGGGCGAAAAGTAGGCATCATTGGAGGGTCAGAAAATGAATTCATCCTTTATTGAAGCACATTCATCACTGCCAAGTTTGTAGTTGATCTAAATCAAGACCAATATTCAGGATGTCGTTGGAGGATAAGCCGAAAACCAGATGTCCTTGTCGACAAAACCACACTATCTCCCTCCCAAACACCTAAAACTGACGATATATTGTTGCGCGAAAATGAACGCGATTCTTGGCATCCTTATACTTTTGCTAACCGAAGATTTAATGAAGCATTAACGTGGGCAACCCCCGCTAGCTAATGCGTCTTTGTTATAGCTTAACCCAACGAATGTACCTTAAATCCCTGATACATACCCGCTCTCAAGCGTTGATTTGTTGCCCTTTCCGGGGCTTTTCTACCTTACGTAAATAATTTCTTAATCCAATAAATCATTTAAAATGACAAAAAACAATTACTTTATCAGGGCCTTAAATAGGCTTGGAGTTGTGGTTGGTAGCGCGTTCTTGTTGGTTTGCGGAAGTGTACAGGCGCAAGTAGCTTCGTATACCTTCTCTCAATCAACAGTTGCCTATACCCCCATAACTGGAGGAACGTCCCACTGGGGAATTACCTCAACGACGCGTTCTGATGATCAAACCGCGGCTGCTGTGGCTATCGGATTTACTTTTGGCTACGGCGGAAGCAATTTCAGCACAGTTGGCATTAGTAACAATGGTAACATCATTTTCGGAACTCCTGCTAGCGAATACGAGGGATTGAACGGTGCCTCTAACAATATTATCACCGCTTTGGGTGATGATCTTAGTGCCGGATACCGCGTGAATTGCGCGAGAACTTCAGGGTCACCGACTCTTACTACGGTGACTAATACCACCGCTGTCGATGTGGGTGATAACATCTACGGAGCGGGTATTCCTGCGGGTACTACAGTGCTTTCCAAGACCGTGAATACCATCACGATGAGTGCAAATGCAACATCAACATCTGCTGCAGCAACAGCAGTTTTCAGCGGTGGTGGTGTGCGCTCTGAATTGCTTGGAACATCTCCAAACAGAATTTTTGTTATTCAATGGACTGATGCCTCTGAGTTCGGTGAGAATAATACATCGCTCGACTTTCAAATAAGATTGTATGAGACATCAAACAATATAGAAATCGTTTATGGAGAGTGCTATTATGCGACCGCCAGCTTGGCAGATGATGCTACAGTAGGACTCCGCGGTGCCAGTGCGGCAGATTTTAACAATCGCCAGAGTACGGGTAATTTTAATGCAACGACGGCTGGAACCCTTATTACAAATGTTGTTGCCTATTCAGCGATTGCGCATACTCCTCCGGCAAATGGACTTTCATTATTGTGGACAGCTCCTTGCTTTGGACCTGCTACAACTCCAACACCGGCAATAACTTCGGTAGCCTTATCATGGACATCTGTTATTGGTGCTACTAATTACAATGTGGAGTACCGTCTTGCAGGCGCAGGATTATGGACTCCAGATCCTTCCAATCCTTATTTCGCAACTACTGGTTCTATTGCTGGTTTGACTGCAGCTACTAACTATGAAGTGCGCGCTACAGCCAACGATGGAAGTTGTTTGGCTAATGGCGCAACTGCCACATTTTCGACCAATCAAAATCCCGTGGTTAGCTACCCATTTGTAGAGGGTGGCGAAACCGGACTTTCAGGATGGAGTATTTTGAACGGTGCTCAGCCGAATAAGTGGGCAGTTGGAACTGCTATCAACAATGGTGGTTCGAACGGTATCTATATCTCACAAGACAACGGTGTTACCAATACTTACAATATTGCTTCGGCGTCTGTAGTGCATATTTATCGCGAATTTACGATGCCTGCGGCACTCGAAATAAACCTGTCATATCAGTGGACCGGTCTGGGTGAGTCTTGCTGCGACTATTTGCGTGTATGGTTGGTGCCAACTAGTTTTGTACCAACGCCAGGCACTCAGATTACAGCAACAGGTGTTGCTCCAACCGGCCGTGTTCAATTGGGCGGAAATATCAATAACAGCGCATCATGGAATACCAATAACGTTGTGATACCAGCGGTATACGCAGGTACATCATTCCGTTTGGTATTCGAATGGAGAAATGATGGAAGTATCGGACCGAACCCTCCAATTGCATTGGACAATATCAACGTGAATTTCTCAAACTGTGCTTCTCCTACAGGTGTAGCTTTGGCGGTTACTTCTACCACTACCGCGGATCTGTCATGGTCTTCATTAGGTAACTACTTTATCGAGTGGGGCCCAAATGGCTACACTCCGGGCACTGCGGGTTCAGCAGGAGGATCAGCAACTGGTTCAGCCACTGTTTCTTCAAGTCCATATTCAATAACTGGGCTCGTCGATCTTTATGACGTTTACATTCGTCAGGACTGCGGTGGATCTGGATATAGCTCAAATGTATTCAGGGACTTTGATTTCCTTCAGGGTGATGAGTGCTTCAGCGCTGAAACGGTAACGTGCAGTCTTACACCGGTTACTGGCTCTACGACAGGTTATACCTTGGGTGTCGATCCAACAGGAGGAACAGGTTGTGGCGCAGGTGGTTATTCTGCTCCAACCAGATGGTACAAGCTTGCTGGTACCAATGAGTTGGTTACTGTCGACCTGAGTGCCTCTTCTTATGACACTCGTGTTACGATTATGTCTGGAACTTGTGGAGCCTTGACCTGTGTAGCTGGAGATGATGATTCCGGAACTGGATTAACATCACTTGTTAGCTTCAATGCGTTTACGGGTACGGATTATTACATCATTATTCACGGTTTCGGCACTGCCTCAGGTAACTATAGCATGACTGTAACGTGCGCATTCCTTTGCTTGCCAATTACCAATAACGATGAGTGTGCTTCATCCGCCGCATTGACGCTTGGAACAACAGCAAATAGCAACAATCAATGTGCAACAGCTTCTGCTCAGGGACCAATTAGCGCTGGTTGTGGTGGTTCTTTCGCAAGTTATTACGACGTATGGTTTGGTTTTACTACCAATGCCAACACTGTTTATACAGTTGCTATTAATGCAACTGGCGTAGCTGCGCCTGCAGCAGCTGGTAATCATTATTACACTTTGATGACCGCTTGCGGCGCTGGAGTTGCTTGTACTCCTTTCAATATGGGTACTGGTGTGTCTTCAGAAGTTACGCTTCTCGCAAGTACACCTTATATTCTTCGTGTATATACTTCATCTCAGGATGCAGGACTTTATACATTGGGTAATTTCAAGGTAACAGTTACAGCAGTTTCTTGTCCTGCGCCTACTGTACTCTCAGCAGCAGCTACTTCAAATTCAGCTAATTTGAGCTGGACAAACAATTCTGCGGCAACAGCCTTCCAAATTGAATTTGGTGCAACTCCGTACACATTTACGGGCACACCAAATTATTCTGGTTCTTATCCGGTTCCTTTCAATGTTACAGGCTTGAGTTCAGGTGTTCAGTACACTTATCGCGTTCGCAACAACTGTGGTGTAGGTGATGATTCAAACTGGTCTACAGCTTTCGTATTTGCTACACCAGCAGTGAATGATGATATCTGTACTGCAATTACTTTAAGTGTGGGCAATACTTGTACGCCATTATTGACTAGCAACTTTGGTGCTACTTTGTCTACGGGAGTGGCTGCGGCAACTTGCGGCACTCCAAATACCGATGTGTGGTATAAGTTCGTTGCTCCGGCAAGTGGTGAGGTTAAAATAAATGTGCAACAAGTTACAGGTGGTCTTACCGATGCCGTAATGCAACTTTATTCTGGTGTAGGCACTTGTCCTACCATCCCAACACTTACTGCTTTGATTTGCAATGACGACGGTGGACCTGGTCTTCTTCCTTTGATTGATACAACAGATCCATTGACAGATATCACGCTTGTTGGTGGTGCCACTTATTACATACGCCTTTGGGGTTTTGCTTCTACAACCGGACAGTTTACGATGTGTCTGGTTAACGGCGCGGCACCTGCTCCTGCAAACGATGAGCCTGCAACCGCGGTGAACGTGCCAGTTTCTGGTAATGGTTATCCTTCCTGCGGTGCACTTCTTGGAGATATTACTACCGCTACAAACTCTGCACAGAGCACAACCTTTACGGGTGCCGATGTATGGTACAAGTTCACTGCTCAGTCTACAGGCTGTCGCATTGTTCTTTCAAGTGGTTCTATGAATTGTGCTATCACATTGTTGGATAATACATTCACGGAAATTCAAACTGAGAATGCCAGCGCGGCAACCGGAGGAACTGAAATTCTGAACTATGGTTTATTAACGGTTGGTCAGGTATATTATGTTGGTGTTGGTCAGGATGCAGGCGCTGGTGGTGGTCCATTCAGCTTGTGTGTTCAAACACTGGGTGCTTCTACCTGTGCTGATGGTCCGGGTTCTTATGACTTGTGTACGAACTTCAAGCCAACTTATACCGGTGCGAATTCTTACGTGATGTCTTTCACACAGACTTCCCCAAGTGCTGGTCCAACTACGGTAGCATCAACTCCTAGTCAACTGGCGTTGTCTTCAGCTTCGTTGAACCTTCGCCATACTTACGGCTATAGCGTTCAAATTAATGCGGTTTACAACCTTGTAAATGGTGTTGGTGCAGCAGATCCAATTACAGTGAATGGAACAGCGCCTTGTGCGATCACTATTGCCGCTCACGCTGATCTTGATACGAAGCCTACTCAGGTATGCCCTGCAACTGTGTTCAAGGGAACTACCCTACAGGCCAAGCCATTTATTTGTGCTGCCGTGAACCACACCATTCAGTTTACTGAAGTTGGTGATTGTGCAGGTACGAGCATTGGGGGTATTGCTTTCACTACAACAACCTCAGGTTCTTCTCCATCCAAGAAATTGTCTCAGGTTGCAGGTGTACAAGCCGGAAAGTGGTATGAAGTAATCTGGACTCCTAACTTCTCTTATGGACCAGGTGCTCCTGGTAATGCTACGATTATTCAGGTAGCCGCTTCTTCAGGTGCTGAAGATGTAGTGAGTGAGTTTGAAAACGTTCTGGATTCTGAAGAAGTAGCAGTAAGTGCTAACATCTATCCTAATCCTAACAATGGTGATATGGTCAATATCAATATCACGGACATCACGTCAGACAATGTGTTCGTTCGCATTTTCGACAACATGGGTCGTGTGGTTTATGTAAACCGCTTCACTGTTGATGGTTCTTTGAATACCAATGTAACTTTCACAAGGCCTTTGGCTAATGGATTGTACATGGTAGAATTCACTGTGGATGGTGAAACATTTACTGAAAGAATGATCGTAGAGAAATAATCTCTGATTCATAAAAATTAAAAGGCTCCTTCGAAAGAAGGGGCCTTTTTTTTATGTATGCCCATTGGATAAAGGGTAAATTTGCGGACTATAAACAGGCTTTTATGACACTCAGACAACGCGTAGCCCGCTACTTGCTTGGACTTTTTATTGGTTCAGTAGTGGTGTTTTTTATGTTCCCCAACTACGATTGGTTAGGTTGGACTCCAAATAAAACGTTGATGAAACAAATTCGCGAGTCGCGCTGGGAGGCCAATGAACGTGGGCAGTGTATGTTGTCCTGCACCATGACAACGAATGAACAGATTCAGGTTATTCGTTCCAGCGGAGAAATCAACTTTTCGAAAAGTGATGCACAAGCTACTCCAAAAAGGTATAGGGTTGAATATGGCGAAATGGGTCTGGATGTATTTGTAACAGATACGCTGATTACCTTATTTGGCATAGACTCCAAAACATCTGCGGCGTGTGCATGCAGGTAACTCAAACTATCATGAAAGAAAAAATTAAGGCACTCGCATCTGAATTTTTACCGGATATAATTGCATGCCGCAGGCAGATTCATGCAAATCCGGAGCTGTCTTTCAATGAAACGAATACATCCTTGTTTATACAACAGAAACTGACGGAATTTGGTATTCCATTTCAATCGGGGTTAGTTAAGACTGGAATAGTTGCAGAAATTAAAGGCAAAAATCCGGAAAAGCGCACTGTCGCTTTGAGAGCGGATATGGATGCATTGCCCATTCTTGAGCAGAATGAAGTTCCATATAAAAGTTTAAATCCAGGTGTGATGCACGCCTGTGGTCACGATGCACACACAAGTTCTTTGCTCGGTTGCGCGCGTATCCTTCATACACTTTGCAATGAGTGGGAGGGAACGGTTCAACTGGTATTTCAACCCGGAGAGGAGGTATTGCCCGGTGGTGCATCTCTCATGATCAAAGAAGGTCTTTTTAAAGATAAAGCGCCTGACAGAATCTGGGGGCAACATGTTTTCCCCGAATTGCCCGCCGGTAAAGTGGGTTTTAAACCAGGCCCGTATATGGCCAGTACAGATGAAATCTATGCCGTCGTGAAAGGTAAAGGCGGCCATGGAGCCAAACCAGATCGCTCTGTTGATCCGGTATTGATGGCGGCTCATCTTGTTGTAGCTCTCCAGCAAGTGGTGAGCAGGTGGGCAAATCCGGCCATGCCAAGTGTTTTGTCATTTGGTAAAGTGGTTGCAAATGGTGCTACCAACATCATCCCCGATGAAGTGCGTTTGGAAGGAACCTTTCGCACTTTTGATGAAACCTGGAGACGCGATGCACATCAGCGTATGACATCGCTTGCTAAACATCTATGCGAAGGGATGGGCGGTGAAGTGGATTTCCGGATTGAAGTGGGTTACCCGGTTCTTGTGAATGACCCCGAATTAGCTCACCTCGCCAAACAAAGTGCTATAGAATACCTCGGTGCAGAGAATGTGGTTGATCTTGATCTCCGCACAACCGCAGAGGACTTTGCTTATTTCACTCAGTTGTGGAAAGGCTGCTTCTACCGTCTTGGCACTGCTTCTCCGGATGGATCAAAAAGTTTCAGTGTCCACAATTCGCGATTTGATATTGATGAATCGTCGCTCGAAACCGGGATGGGACTGATGGCCTGGCTTGCAATTGCGGAATAACAAACAAAATGATTCTAAATGCAAAAAGGCCCATCGGGCCTTTTTTATTGTATCATTTCTGATTAGTTCAATTGAATGTCTTTTACAGAATTTGACTCATCGTCATCTTCTTCATCGTCATCATCATTGATGTTGTCGTCGTCAGTATCATCATCATCCTCTCCATCATCATCATCATTGATATCCCCGCCTTCTTCACCATCATCACCTGTGTCACCGTCTGTATTAGCAACACCATTTTCATCATCATCTGCTGCGTCGTCAGAAGCAGCAACGCGATGTGTCTTTACCTCATCAGAGGTAAACAACTCCGCGTCTTTTGTACAAGCAGTAAAAAGTAACACGAGTGCTATTAAACCGAATATGTGCTTTAGCATTTTCTGCATCTTATAGAACGAAAATCTTCACAAATGTAGACAAGTTATTGACTTATACAAGTTTAATCTTAAAAAAGTTCGTTAAAATTTTCGGGTAAAATTATCTCTACACGGGTGCCCCCAGCACTGGGGTCATCGGCCGCAATCTGATATGGACCGCGGAGTTCAACGGTTTTACCCGTTGTCTTTTTTATCAATTCTATCCGATTTTGGGTGATTTCCATGCCTTTCGAGATATGGCTATCTGTTCCGGTCTTGTTTTTCAATGAGTTATCTATCCCAACCCCGTTATCGGTAATCATAAATTCGACGTGACCATTTCGGCTAATAATGTCAATTTGGACGTAACCCTGTGATTCTCTGGGTAATAGGCCGTGCCAAATGGAGTTTTCGAGAAAGGGCTGCACCAACATGGCGGGTACTTTGATCTGATCCAGATTTAGCGCCGGATCAATATTGATTTTGTACTCAAATTTGTCTTTAAAGCGCATGTGTTCGAGTTTCATATAGAGCTCCAATCTTTCTATCTCATCGCGCAAACTGGTCAGGTTGTCCTGCGAACTATCCAGGTTTTTCCGAATCAATTTGGCAAAATCACTCAGATATCGATTGGCCGAGAGTCTGTCCTGACGGTTGATGTAGTACTGGATGGAATTGAGAGCATTGAAGATAAAATGCCTGTTCATGCTGCTGTTCAGCGACTGTTGTTCCAGCGCAAGCATTTTTGACCGGATTTCGAACCATTCTTTTTCTCTTTTACTCTTGATGATGCGCCTGCGATTGTAAACGATCCAGGTGACAATTCCGGCGAGAATAAGTACTTCCAGGGCAATAAACCACCAGGTGAGCCAAAAGGGAGGTCTGATTTTAAAAGAATAGATGACAGGATCACTCCATACGCCATCACGGCTCAAGGCTTTTACTTTAAAAGTAAAAGTGCGGTAGGGTAAATTACTATATGTTGCAAATTCATTCGTTGTGAGTGCCTTCCAGTCGTCATCAAATCCCTCCAGCATATACTGATATTGCACAGCTTCCGGGTAGGTAGTGGATATGGCCTTGAAATAAAACGTCAGGTGATTTTGCTTGTATTTTAAAACCAGATTTTCTGCCAATCCTGTAATTGCATTGACCGGGAAACCTAGCTTTGTCCAGTTCTGGTCCTGCAGATTGATCTGAATTTTGCTAAGTGAAAGGAGGGGTGGCAGGTCGCGTAAATTTTTGGCTAGCAGGCTTGTGTTGATGCGGGTAACTCCGTCTGTTGTGCCAAACCAAAGTTTGTTATTGCGATCTACATACACCGCATTCAGATTGGTTTCCAGACTGCGCAGTCCTTCTTCCAGTCCATAATGCACAAAAGTCAGGTCACGTTCGTTTGTTTTATCATTCACAATGGTGCTATGCAATCCATTGTTCGTTCCAATCCATAAGATACCATCGTGGTATTTGAGAAAATTGATCACGTCGGATCCGGATGTGTTGTAGACGTCGGATGCAAAAAATTGTATTCCGTTTAAAGCAGCTAAACCGTTTTGCGTGCCTATCCAGATTCGATTGAATGCGTCGATCTCAATGCAATTGGTAGAATTGTCGGGAAGGCCGTCTTTTACAGAAAAGTTGGTGTAAGCTTTACCATCATAACGATATACTCCTTCGCTTGTCGCAAACCACATATTGCCGGCACGGTCCTCTCGAATACAACGAACTCTTTTTGCAGGCGAGTTGGTTTCGTTAACGGGATGAAATGCACCGTTCTTCCAGGTGCACAAACCCCGCGAAGTTCCAATCCAGAGCACCGAATCCTCAGACATAAATAAACTCAATACCATGTCTGAAGGCAAAGAATCGCGCGTCGAATATTGGGAAAAGGAATTGTTGTGGTATTCAAAAAGTCCATCCGATGAAGCAAACCACAATCTGTTTTGATAATCACAAATGCTGCTCCAGATGCGATTCACCTGCGTCAATTGCTTAAGGTCGTATTGCACAATGCTATCCCCATCCGATCTGCAAATTCCTTTGTCGAACGTGGAATACCAAAAATTACCCTGCTGATCTTCGGTAATCGACATCACAGCATTGCCTATCAATCCATCTTTTTCGGTGTAGGACGTAAATGCTTCACCGGTAAATCGGAGAATACCATGGCCGTAAGTCGCAATCCAGATGTTTCCTTCACGATCCTGTAAAATATCGCGGATATCGTTTGTAGGTAAGCCAGATTTTTCATTGTAACACTGAAAATGGGTGCCGTCAAATTTGTAATAGCCAAAGCGTGAAGTAAGGTAAACCTCATTTTCTGCTGAAATCAGAACTCCAGTGGTGGTATTTGTGGTGAGTTGAGGATGATCGCGAAAGTTTGATATCAGGTGAGCGTTTGCATCCAGCACAATCATTCCCTCTCCCTTGCATGCCAGCCAAATGTGGCCATCAGGCGATTGTGCCATGTCAAAAAAATTGGTCTCAGGATCTTCCGGAACAAAGGAATTTTCGATTTTATCCCCACGCAGAACTACAAGTTTTTCTTTGGTGAGCGCCATGACGAGGCCAGAAGAAGTGCCATGAATGCTTTTAATATGTGCAGCACCCAACTCATCACCAAACAAAGTGATCACGCCATTTTCCAGGATGGCAAGTCCCTTTTCTGTGCCAATCCATAATCTTCCATTCGGGTCTTCGAATAATGTATTCACCGTTGTTTCGCGCATAGATTCGGCTAACGGAATGAATCGCGTGCCAAGCGCATTGACCATTACAACATTGCCATTTGATCCTGCTGCAATGGTGCCATCCTTCAACTCAATAATGCAATTGATCTGGTTATCGGGAAGCCCACTCTGCCTGTCGTAGTTCTGAAATTGGGTACCATCAAATTTGGAAAGTCCTCCTAATGTGCCCGCCCAAATAAATCCTCTGCTATCCTGAAACAAACACCTCACCTGAGATTGTGCCAGCCCTTCTTTGAGACTGTAGTTGATGTACGTGTATTGCTGACAAAAAGTATCATGAGTAATTGTCAAACTTAAAAAAGCACTCAACACAAAATAAATCACGTGTTGTATGCCACATGTTCGTTTGTGTTTTGAATTAATGACCATCATTCTTGTAGTGCCAGTATGCGAAATGCGCTGATCAGATATTGCCCAGTTTGTCCAGAAACTCCTGCAATTTACGACGTGCCACCGGTATTTGGGTGCCATCGCTCATAATAGCAATGTTGCCATCGGTGCGATTAAATTCTTTGAGATGATGCGCAATATTGATGATATGTGATTTATGTGGCCTGAAAAACATATTTGGATCTAATTTGTCTTCGAAGGCTTTGATGGTTTTACTGCTAACGTATTTTTTGCCACCAACAAGAAATATGGTTGTATAATTCTCGAAAGCCTCGAGGTGAATGATGTCCGTATTCTTGACAATTGCAAGACCATCTTTGGTGGGAATAACCGTTTTTTCGACCGTATTGGTAAGAGCAATGTTCTCCAAAACTTTCGCAATACGGGTATCACTCACCCGGTTGTTTTTTTTTTGATCGATCAGGTCCCGCACCTTGTTGATGGCCTTTTGAAGATCATCGATATCAATTGGTTTTTCGAGATAATCCACTGCACTTTCTTTGATGGCTCTCAAAGCATAATCGCGAAAGGCGGTAGTGAATATTACCTGGAATTTTCTTTCTGGCAGACTTTGCAAAAACATAAATCCATCCTCACCGGGCATCATGATATCCAGAAAAACAAGATCCGGATTCAATTCATCAATAAGCTGTCTGGCTTGATTTGCAGAAGAAGCCGTGCCCGATAAAATAATGTCTTCACAAAAGTCCTCGACCATCATGCGCAGGTTTTCCCTGGCAAATTCTTCATCGTCTACAATGATGGCCGTGAGTTTGCGATTCATAAAAACAACAGGTTCTTGAAGGGGTGAATGTAACCACGGATTGGACTTCGGGTTCAATAACGCTTCAAAATAGTTCCAAAAATTACACGTCAACAAGCTCTTTAAAAGAAGGCCCGCAATTGCACGCCACCAGAATGTATGGTGCGTATACTCTCTGGTTTTCGGCCGTTGTAAATCAGGTTCAATTGAAGGTTTTTGGCAACAGTTCGCTGCACAGTGGCACCCCAAGTGAAGTTATTGCCATTGCCTAATCCTTCCAGCATTTCAAAAGAAAGTGATGTGTTCGATTGCCCGGTATATGTGATTCTTATAAAATTTACCTCTGCCTGCAGACTTCCTTTTTCGGTGCTATTGAAAACTACGTCTAGCCCGAGTTTTTGGATGGTTACCATCTCAACGCCGCTTACATTTTCTTTTTTAGCAAATTGACCTGTGAGATTAAATCTGTTGGTTGTACCTGGTTGCCATGCAATTTTCGGTTGAATAGAAAAATAATGTAGATTGTAATTGCGACCAGAAAGAAAATCAGATTGTGCAGTCTTCTTACCCAATTTTTGATCTGAAAAGAATGTTATTTCCTTGAAGAGTGTCCATCGGATGCCTATCTGGTTGTATTGATCGCCTCTGCTTTCGAATCCATTGCTCAACAGCGATTTATTCTGGTTGTATTGTAGCGTATAGTCCATTCCAAAAACCGGATGGGCCTTGTTGAAGAAAAGGATGTTGCGAAAAAGTCCGTTGATGGAAAGCAGCGATGTGTCTGCAATGGCTGTTAGGAAAGGATTAAATCGCTCTGTGTCATTTTCGCGTGTTGTTTTGCGATCGGCGCGAAGTGAAGTCATACTCGAGAATTTTCCGGCGATGTTGTTGAACTTCGTTTTCTTTTTTAATATCCGGGAAGGAGTGATGGTAATGGTCTGACTAAATTGATTGGTATAGGTTCGGATATAATCATTGCTTTGGACGGATGAACGCACATAGTTGGCCTCGTATGCAAATTGTGCAATTTCAAATTCCTGCAGATCTTTCACACCATCTTCGTCGTAATCATTCCAGATGTATATTCCTTGTCCTGCCGGAACTTCGAGGTAAATGAACTCTCTCTTTTGTTCCAGCCCGGATCCGATTTCGTAATAGGTGTTGCTCTGTACAAATCCATCCTTCCATTTAAAATTGTATTCCAGCCTACCCAGTAGTGTGTTCTCTGGCTGCTGGGTGAATAGCTCGGGATTGATTACATGCAATTTTCGATTGCTTAAGTTGATGCTTAGTCTGCTGTCTTTTTTTCCGCGAAATGTCATGAGCACTCCGTATTGCTCCGCGCGTGCTGCATTGGTGAGGTTGAGAATTTGTGATTTGCGGTCGATCCTATCACGGTAATAAATGGTAATACTCTTTGTTGAAGTATCTGCTGTTCCAACGCCAGTTTCCCAATCATAGAATTGATACGTATTGGCAGCAAGGCTGTCACTTTTTCCAATGTAAAATAAATTGTATTCGTGTTCGTCTTTGAAATACACGCGCATTTTACCAAGTTCTTTGGAGATGTCGGATTTATGGCGAATAAACTGGCTCTTGAGTTGACCCGAAGTTTGCAACGCGGACGCATTGATATTGATCACAAATTTTTTGGGAGTTTTAATCCGTGTTTGCAATCGTCCCTTATAACCCGTGTATGAATCACCCAGCAGAAACGCATCAGCCCCGAGTGAAACCTGCCCGTATGTGGCATTGCCGAGTCCGGCTTCTGCCGTCATAATATGCTGATCGTGTAAAAGATTAAGCTGAGTGATATTCCAATTGCGCGAAAACTCTACTTCGCGAAAACGTTCAATGGGACTAAAATTTTTGGATGTGAATTCATATCCCGTGAAGAGCGAAACAGAATTGGTATAGGTTTTATACCTGCGATCTAACCGTTTGTAAGTAGAATCGTTTTCTTCTCCCTTGCGCTGCCATCGGTATTGTGCGCGAACAGCAGTGCCGGTATCGTCATCCGAGTTGAGAGACGAAAAGGTATTGATATCCCTGTTGCTAAGTGCGCCTTCCAATTTGATCAGCGATTCTGCAACTCGTCCATGTTTAACGGTAAATTCTGCACCAGCCGAAATCATTTGGTTTTTCTTTGGGGATGCGAGCAAAATAACGGGAGCATAATTGCCTTGATGCTGAATTTCGTCTCCATCAACAACAGGTTGTATCCATTTGAATTTTCGTCCATTCGCGGTAAATCCATCTTCTGTATAGTCGCCGTTTCCCGAGCCAACCGAACTGAATGTAACGCGGTAATGTGCCAGTGCCGAATCGGTGGAGTATACAAGCACGGAGTCGTATCCCAATGAGTCTGTGAGCGCATACAACACAAAATTATTGGTGTATCCAATGCTGTCTACTCCGCTTCTGACAGCGCTGAAAATATCGTCGCCCGCGCCAGCCAGGATGGCTTTGTCTTCTGCCGTGAGTTCCTGTTGCAAGGGTTGATTGCGTGCATCGTTTTCGGAATAGGCATTCAGATAAAATCGCCTTCCTTCTTGCTCTGCGACAACAGAGGTTTGCAATAGCGGACGAGCATATCGTTTTTCAGAATATTGAAACTCCACGGTGATGCGCCTGTCTTTGGTAATGAATTGGCGCGGAGTGAATACAATTTCTGCGGCGTTGTAGTCTATTACATAATCCTTGTCCTGCCCTCGTTGCAGCAATTTTCCATCGATGTAAATCTGTTCTGTGCCTGCGAGTATGATAATGAATAACTCACCATCTGTTCCAGAAAGTCTATACGGTCCCTGGTTGCCTTCAATACCCTGAATGACGTTTCTTCCAAAACGACCTTTGGAAACAGAAGCGGATGCCTCAATGCGCAGTTGAGCATCTTTTTTGCCCAGTTGAATTTTGCTGTTTGTATTGACATATGCTCCCTGTGCCCGTTTGAAATACGTCATAAAATACCCCTCCGGTTTTTTAAGGATGAAGTCTCCGGCGATAAGGCGTGTTTTGTCATCGTACAACTGAATAAATACCTGATCGAAGTCTTGCAATTGCTGGGTATTGCCGGAAGGCTGCACCGGAATATTGTCGTCGGTAATGGAAGCAAGAATGCTGAACCTGTCCGTAATTTTTCCGCTCAGTTGCAGATTGAGATTCGAATTGACCGATAAGTTCTGGTTGTTGCCAAAAAGAATTCCTCGCGAAATAGAACCGTTTTTCTGCAATTGTTTGTCGTCAAAGATGGATTCAGATGGCCGTGATCCTATGACATATGGCTTATACGTGTCGGCCCTGGATTTGTCCAATATCAGCCCGCGATCTTTGTGCCGAAATGTTATATCCGGACGCACGGGCGCGACTCTGTAGGATACGATCAGTGTATCGGTTAGGGTTGAATCGACTAAAGTAAGCCGGGAGTTTTTGTAATCAATTGACCAGGATGTTGAGGGAATTTCCTTGCCGCCCGCTTCTATTTTTATACTGCCGCTCAGGATATACAAAGTATCCAATGAAATGGTGTCTTGTGCCGGAAAAACTTTTCGCGTTCGAAAATTGCCAATTTGTGATTCGCAAACCAAGGTTGAAAGGGTTAGCAAAAGGACAAAAAGCAAGCGATATGTGAAACGGGAGCAGGCCAAAATACGAGGCGGGAAGATGCGAATGAACCAATCAGCACCCAACGTCTTGTTTCAAGTAATATTTCACGATGGCAATTCGATACACGGCTTGTTCGCATTGAAAAACAGCAAAAGGGACGTTTATTTTATCCATTCATCAAAATTCGGTTCATCTGCGGGCTCTTAAGCATAGCTTCGCACATTATGATGGTCAAACTCATTTTAGAAAGTTTCCAGTTTGCCGCCAGGGCTTTGATGGTGAATAAACTCCGCAGCGTATTGTCGTTGCTTGGCGTGGCCATAGGGATTTTTTCCATCATTTTTGTTTTGAGTGTGGTTGATTCTATGGAGAAAGACATGAAGGAAAGCTTTGATATGATTGGGTCTGATATTCTTTTCCTTCAAAAGTGGCCCATGGGACCGGAGGAAGGAGATGAGGACTATGCATGGTGGAAGTACATGCGTCGGCGACCTCCGGTTTTACGTGACATGGAACGACTAACTGACCGCATGGAATCTGCTTCTGCCATTGCTCTGCAAACGAGCTCAGGAAGCACCGCAGAGTATAAAAACAATTTTATTGAGCAATCTTTTGTGATGGGTATTACCTATCAGTATAGAGAAACGGTTGCTATCAATCTGGCTTCCGGGCGTTATTTTACCGAGCCGGAATGTGAATCTGGTAAAAATCTGGTCATAATCGGGGATGTTATTCGCGAACAGCTTTTCGGAGCAACAGACCCTATCGGAAAAGAAATAAAGGCTGCCGGATTGAAGTTGCTGGTAATCGGGGTTTTCAAAAAGGAAGGCACCTCGCTTTTTGGCAATGGATTTGATCAGGCCCTGGTAATGCCCTACAATTTTGCAACGCGCATTGTTGGTACTGAAAATGAGGATAATACCATCATTTTGAAAGCCAAAGAGGGCATCACAAACAAAGAACTCAAAGACGAAGTGATTGCCAACATGCGCGATGTACGAGGTCTAAAGCCTGGGTCTGACAACAGTTTCTCTGTGATTGAATCAACAATGATCAGCTCAGCCATAGATTCCATCATCGGAGTGTTTAATTTGGTGGGGATGGTTATTGGTATTTTCTCGATTCTCGTAGGAGCATTTAGCATTGCCAATATCATGTTTGTGAGTGTAAGCGAAAGAACCAACATCATTGGCATTCAAAAATCACTTGGCGCAAAGAACTATTTTATTCTCACACAATTTCTTTTCGAATCGGTGTTGCTTTGCCTGTTTGGCGGCGCCATGGGACTGCTTCTCGTGTGGGGCCTGGTTGCCTTGCTGAGTGGCGTTATAGAGTTTGAGTTTATACTGCCAATAGCCAGAGTCGCCATGGGTATTGGTATTTCAGTGGTTGTTGGCGTAATAGCTGGAATCATTCCGGCGTCGAGGGCGGCCAAACTCAATCCGGTGGATGCCATCCGGTCTAAATAGATTACACTTTCTGGAGATTATTTAGAGCACATTTACACGTTCTCCAAATTCATCTTTGTACAGATTACCTATTGGAATCTGCTTGTTGATGTCGGCAAGAACCAGATCGCTACCCTGAATCGATGAAATTTTATCCATGTTTACAATGAATGAACGATGTATGCGCTGGAAAACCTTTTTCGGCAGTTTGCGCTCTACATCTTTCATGGTGGCATGGATGGTATACCGCTGTGTTGCAGTGTTTATTTGAACGTAGTCTTTGAGTGCCTCCACAAAAAAGATATCGCTGGTATTGACTTTAACGAGTTTGCTGTTGTGTTTTACAAACAAGTATTCTGCAGAAGATTTGAAATTGGTGAGTGAACGAAGCAGTTCAACCTCAACCTTCACGTCCTTTTCGCGTTGGTGTTTATGTATCGCGAGCTCAATGGCGGTATGAAGATCAATTTCTTTAAAGGGCTTGAGAATATAGCCGTGTGGCTCGGTAATTTTAGCCTTGGCCAGGGTATTTTCATCCGCAAATGCTGTCAAATAAATAACCGGAATATCCATTTCCTGTTTGATGGCTTCGGCGGTGTCGATACCAGTCATATCGCCTTTGATCTGGATGTCCATCAAAGCGAGATCAGGCTTTTTTTCGCGGGCAAGTTCAAGCGCCCTCTCTCCATTGTCGGCATTTGCCACAACATTGTAGCCTAGTTTTATTAGACTGCGCTCTATGTCTTTGCGCACTATGCTTTCGTCTTCAACTACGAGGATATTGACTGACATGTGTTTTCGTATTTAATCGAGGGCAAATTAATTGTTTCTGGTATCAAATGTAATGTTTAATACCAGAAATGTTGTGCGAACCGATAAAATCATTCCCGAACGGGAAAAATGAAACTGTCTGATGGTGTTTGGGGCCAAAAAAAGAAAGTCGTGAATGGGAAGAAATTTGGAAATGGTCTGTTTGGAAATTTGGAGTTTTGCTCGAATCACTCAGTGAAGTTGAATAATCAAAATTTACACTCAGCGACGATTCCAATTTTAACAGAATTTTTTATGCAACCGAATGGCCGGCTAATGGATCATTTGAGGGAAATCGGGATTTTCTTCAACAATAAATTTTGAAAAAAAGAATGCTACTCGTCAAGACAATCCAATAGATTTGCCATTGAACAAAATCAAAACAAAACAACATGAAAAAATTTTTACTCGTAGGTTCTCTATTTACGGCCACCATGGCAAACGCTCAGTTTGTTGATGCCGGCTTTGACTTTGGTACGGACGCATCTGGCTGGACACAGTTCAGCACAAATTTTGGTACTCCGATTTGTGATGCCGGTTGCGGAGCTTGCGGCGGTGGATGTGGCCCTCAGTATGGCGACTTCTATGTGTGGTTTGGTGGAGCCGGACCTGCCAATGAAGAAATTGGTTCAGTTATGCAAACTGTAAATATCCCTGCAGGTGATGAGGCTTCTATCTCGTTTTATGCTGCAGTAGGTAATTCTGGTGGCCTTGGTGAAGAGGAGTTTGTAACGGTGTCTTTAGATGGGACACTTCTGTTTACTATCACTGCTGCTGATAGCACAATCTATGCTGAATATACCTATTTCAGTTTTGACATCTCTGATTTCGCTGATGGTGAAGACCACGATGTGATTGTAGCTGGTTTTTCAGAAAATGGTTCTAGTATCATTTTTGACACTTTCGATATGATGGTTGATGATAACACGCTTGAGGTTCAAAACGAAATGTTGAACCGCGAAATGCCAATCTCTTTCTACCCAAATCCTGCAAATGACCAACTCAACATGCGTTTTAACAGCCGCATGGAAGGCGATGCCACTGCTAAGATCTATGATATGAGTGGCAAATTGGTGAATAGCCAATACTTCAGCGAAGTTTTCAATGGTACTTTCGGTTTCGACACCCAGGCTCTTGAGAATGGTATGTATTCTGTATTGGTTGAAAACAAAGGCAATCTTTACACCTACCGCTTTGCAGTAGCGCACTAATAAAATTCCCGGTATTTACCAGGTTAAGCCCCGCTTTTGCGGGGCTTTTTTTGTATCGCTGTTGTTTCAAACCAATTTTCCATCTTTGCGGCATGAATGCGCCTTCTCAAAAAGTGATGCTCGGACTCCGTTTACCAACTGATCCCCGCTGGGTAAACCTTGTCGAAAAAAACATTGAAGAAATTTTGACAGACCATGCCTATTGCGAACAAAAGGCGGCCAGCAATGCCATT
>JBJXFC010000315.1:0-4924 GCA_046153915.1 Flavobacteriales bacterium | reverse complement strand
CTTCACAACAACGCAAAAACGAAGCGCTTAAACGCCTTCAGGTTGTAGAAGCTTTCCGTGATGCCAATACACGTGTGGTAAACCGTCCGGAATGGATGGTGACCAAAGTTGTTCCTGTTATTCCGCCAGAATTGCGCCCACTCGTACCATTGGATGGTGGCCGTTTTGCAACATCGGATTTGAACGACTTGTATCGCCGCGTGATTATCCGGAACAACCGCCTCAAGCGCCTTGTGGAAATCAAAGCGCCAGAAGTAATTCTCCGCAACGAGAAACGTATGTTGCAGGAAGCAGTTGACTCTTTGTTTGACAATAGCCGTAAATCGTCTGCTGTTAAAACAGAAAGCAATCGCCCGCTGAAATCCCTTTCTGACTCATTGAAAGGGAAACAAGGTCGTTTCCGTCAGAACTTGCTTGGTAAACGTGTCGATTATTCTGCACGTTCCGTAATTGTTGTAGGTCCTGAGTTGAAATTGCACGAATGTGGAATTCCAAAAGACATGGCGGCTGAGCTCTTCAAACCATTCATCATCCGCAAGATGATTGAAAGAGGTATTGTGAAGACCGTTAAGTCTGCCAAAAAAATTGTAGATAAAAAAGAAGCTGTAGTTTGGGATATCCTTGAGAATGTATTGAAAGGACACCCGATTCTGCTCAACCGTGCTCCTACCCTTCACCGTTTGGGTATCCAGGCTTTCCAGCCAAAACTTATCGAAGGAAAAGCGATCCAGTTGCACCCACTCGTTTGTACAGCGTTCAACGCCGACTTCGATGGTGACCAGATGGCCGTTCACGTTCCACTGGGTGGCGCTGCGATTCTTGAAGCACAATTGTTGATGCTTGGTTCACACAACATTCTGAATCCTGCCAATGGCGCACCAATTACTGTACCTTCTCAAGACATGGTGCTTGGTCTCTATTACATCACCAAGTTGCGCAGAGGAACTCCAGAACATCCTGCAAAGGGCGAAGACAAGACCTATTATTCTCCGGAAGAAGTTATCATAGCTTTCAACGAAGGTGCCCTCGAACTCCATGCTTCTATCAAAGTGCGCTGGACCGATGCTGCCGGGAATGCTACGATTATCGATACCACTTGTGGTCGTGTACTCTTCAATGAAATTGTACCAAAAGAAGTTGGTTTCATCAATGCATTGCTCACTAAAAAAGCATTGCGTGATATCATCGGAGACATTTTGAAACACGTGGGAATTGCGCGCACAGCGCGTTTCCTCGATGATATGAAAGACCTCGGTTACGGTTGGGCATTCCGTGGTGGATTGTCATTCAAACTTACCGATGTTGTTGTACCTGCTGAAAAGGATAAACTCGTTGCCGATGCAGAAGCGAAAGTTTCTGAGGTATTCGAAAGCTACAACATGGGTCTTATCACCAACAACGAACGTTACAACCAGGTAATCGATATCTGGACGAAGACCAACTCCAAGTTGACCAACATCCTCATGGATCGCCTCAAAACCGACCAGGAAGGATTCAACAGCATCTACATGATGTTTGACTCCGGAGCTCGTGGTTCGAAAGAACAGATTCGTCAGCTGGCCGGTATGCGCGGACTGATGGCCAAGCCACAGAAAAACGCAGCGATGGGTGGTCAGGACATTATCGAAAATCCGATCCTTGCGAACTTCAAGGAAGGTCTTTCGATCCTTGAGTACTTCATCTCTACCCACGGTGCGCGTAAAGGTCTCGCGGATACGGCTCTTAAAACAGCAGATGCCGGTTACCTTACCCGTCGTCTTGTGGACGTTGCTCAGGACGTTATCATCAACGAAGTGGATTGCGGCACCCTGCGCGGTATCGTGGCCTCTGCGTTGAAGAAAGCGGATGATGTAGTTGAATCACTTGAAGATCGCATCCTTGGCCGCGTTAGTGTGCACGATGTGATGCATCCTGAAACTGGAGAAATGATTCTCGAGACCGGTGAAGTGATCAACGAAGACAAAGCCAAAGCCATTACTGAAGCTGGATTGGAAGAAGTTGAAATTCGCTCTGTACTTACTTGTGAGAGCAAGCGTGGAGTGTGTGGCAAGTGTTATGGCCGCGATCTTGCAACGGCCCGTCTGGTGCAGGAAGGTCTTGCAGTGGGTGTTATCGCTGCACAGTCTATCGGTGAGCCTGGTACACAGCTTACACTGCGTACCTTCCACACGGGTGGTGCTGCAGGTGGTGGAGCTATCGAAACAGATCTAAGAGCGAAATACGCCGGTACGATCGAAATCGAAGAATTGCGCTCTGTTGATCGCATGAATGATGCTGGTGAATTGACAACCCTTGTGGTTTCACGTTCATCTGAATTAAAAATCATGGACGAAAAAACAGGTGCTGTTCTTACCAACGCAAATATTCCTTATGGAGCTACCTTGTTTGTAAAACCAGGTCAGGTGGTGAAGAAAGGTGACAAGGTTTGTGAGTGGGATCCATACAACAGTGTGATCATTACAGAAGAAGACGGAACAGTTCGTTTCGATGCAGTAGAAGAAGGCATTACCTTTAAAACTGAGCTCGACGAACAAACCGGTTTCTCTGAAAAAGTAATTATTGAGACCAAAGACAAGAAGAAAAACCCAGCTATCGAAATCGTTCGCGGTGGCGAAGTAGTGAAGGTGTATTCGCTTCCTGTTGCGGCTCACCTTGCCGTTGAGAACGGACAGAAATTGGGCAAAGGTGTTATCCTCGTTAAGATTCCACGTATGGCAGGTAAAGCAGGTGACATCACCGGTGGTCTGCCACGTGTTACGGAGTTGTTCGAGGCCCGTAATCCTTCGAACCCTGCTGTTGTTACCGAGATTGACGGAATTGTAGAATACGGCAAAATCAAGCGTGGTAACCGCGAGGTTGCTGTTAAAGCAAGAACTGGTGAAGAGAAGAAATACCTCATTCCGCTCGCTAAGCACATCCTGGTTCAGGACGGTGACTTTGTACGCGCGGGTATGCAGCTTTCTGATGGAGCCATTTCTCCGGGAGACATTCTCGACATCCAGGGCCCAACAGCGGTTCAGGAGTACCTCGTGAATGAAATCCAGGAAGTATACCGTTTGCAGGGTGTAAAAATCAACGACAAACACTTCGAAGTAATCGTGCGTCAGATGATGCGCAAAGTGGAAATCACCGACGCAGGTGATACCCGCTTCCTTGAAGGAACAAGCGTTGACAACGCCGAATTCCTCGAAGAAAACGAATTGTTGTTTGACAAAATGGTAGTAACCGAATCGGGCGATAGCGACCGTGTATTGGTAGGCCAGATTTCAAGCACACGTCAACTTCGCGAAGAAAACAGCAACCTGAAACGCAAAGACAAAAAAGAGATCGAAGCGCGTCCTGCTATCACAGCGACAGCTCGTCCAATGCTCCAGGGTATCACCCGTGCATCGTTGCAGACAGAATCATGGATTTCTGCAGCATCGTTCCAGGAGACAACCAAAGTATTGAACGAAGCAGCTGTACAAGGCAAAACTGACTTCCTCATTGGCTTGAAAGAAAACGTAATCGTTGGTCACCCAATCCCAGCTGGATCAGGCGTACGCCGCTTCCAAAAGATGATCGTGAGCAACAGCGAAGATTATGTGAATCTGATGGCGAAGAGAGAAGGACAGTCGGAGCCGGTGGCGTAGCGCGATGCGCGCTGGAGACGCTAGACTCTAGACTCTAGAAGTAAGACACTAGACTCTAGATATAAGACTTAAAAACCCTCGGAGAGATTCCGGGGGTTTTTGTTTGAATCAAGCCAAGACGCAATGATTCGTGACACAAAAAATTGGGTTTGAGTCTAGGGATATCTTTGAATGTAAATTTCAATTTATGTCTGTCACTTCAAAATGCTTAAACTTCCTTTGACGCCAAAATCACTATTTCGTGATGTCATCCGTATAGAAAATTCACTACTATTGTATCAGTAAATTAGAGAATTCTCATGGCTCTTCAAACTAATCACAAATTTGTTTGTTCTTTCTTAAGTAAAGGCAGAAAAAGCCATATGATACTGAAGGAGCTTCAAGATGTTTTAGTAAAATTGAACGGGAGATTAATTACTTTAAGCAGTAGCACCGCACCAACTGAATCATTCGTCGATAATATTTCTAAATCGAACATGATTTTTATCGATGGAGACTTGACTGAAGCTAAAGCCTCTTATACTTTAGGATTAGCGATTGGATTTGGGAAACCCGTGATAGCACTGATAAACGAGGATCTTGAAAAGGTAAATGAAGATCTTTATAACTATGGCGTTTTCTTTTCTTATAGTGAGTCGAAAGAAGGATTGGAAACCTTTAGCAAGCGAATCCTTAAATTTTTGTCTGATTTTATTAGGAGCCCATCACGATTTAGAGATTTGTTTCCTAAGACAAATAAAATTTCGGCCCCAACATATTTTATTGATATTGATAGCCTTGACCCGCTTGAATTGGACAATATGTGTTTTGAGCTAATTTCCCAAATGGGTTTTAAAAAAGTAAACTGGGGAGTAGAATTTAAAGAATTCGATCTGGTCGCAACATTGCCTAAAAAGGATCCTGATGGTTACGAGTATGACGAAGTCTGGTTCGTATCAACAGGAAATAAGACATCAATTAAGAGCCTTTTGGATTTTACTTTTAATGAACCTGGATTTTTTTTGAATAGGTTGCTTCGAGACTATGTGTCACCTAACCTTTTTTCAAAACCTAGAATAAGAATGCGTTCAGATGCGCTTATTACATTTTTATTCATTCTCAGGGATAATGAGGATCAAAAGATTTTTGAAAGAGGGCTAGAAAGATCTATCGAAAGGACTAGGTATAAAGGTGGTTCTCTAATTAGATTTAGAACTTGGGATACAAGTTACTTAACTAATTTGATTCAGACCTACCCTCAAATTGCATATAAATACTTTTCGCAAGACTCTAATATTAAGTCAAAGAACAGA
>JBJXFC010000305.1:0-7825 GCA_046153915.1 Flavobacteriales bacterium | reverse complement strand
CTCCAGCGAATTCAAACATTTTGTATGCTGTAATCGAAGCGGAGAAAGCGAATGAAAAAGGCATGTACCGCTCCGATGATGCGGGTGCAAGTTGGAAATTTCTCAACGGAGATTTTGGATTGGTTGTGCGTCCGTTTTATTTCTCGCGCATTACCATCGATCCAAAAAATCCGGAGATTGTTGTAAAAGCCGGACTCTTCGGATCATTGAGTCGCGATGGAGGAAAAACATTCAGACAACTGGGATCCATGCATCCTGATATACACGATATCTGGTTTGATCCCAACAATTCAAACAACATTTGTGTAGCAACAGACGGTGGATTTTACCGCAGCTCCAACATGGGAGTGACAATGCAGATGACAGAGAATTTGCCCGTGTCTCAGTTCTACCATGTCTCTATCGATAATCGCAATCCTTATTATGTCTTTGGTGGATTGCAGGACAACAACTCGTGGTTTGGGCCTTCGGATAGTCCGGGAGGAATCGAAGCGCGCGATTGGGAATTGGTAGGGCAGGGCGATGGATTTCGTGTGTATCCCCATCCGAAAAATCCTGAAATCGTCTATTCCGAAATGCAGGGAGCTGAGTCGATGTGGCGTTTTAATACAGCTACACAACAAGTAAGACAAATAGAACCATCAGCAGGCAAGGACGAACCCAAATTGCGTTTCAACTGGAATGCGCCCTTTACAACAAGTCATCACAAAGCGGATCGTTTGTACATCGGCAGTCAGTTTTTGCATATCTCCGACGATCAGGGCAATGTGTGGAAACGCATTTCTCCTGACTTAACAACGAATAATCCTGCGAAATTAAATCAGGTAAATTCGGGTGGATTGTCGAAGGATAATTCAGGAGCAGAAAATCATTGCACCATTTTTACGATTGCAGAATCGCCATTGAATGAAAAAATTATCTGGGTTGGAACAGATGATGGACAGGTGCAATTGACACGCGATGGAGGCGCTACCTGGACCAATCTTACCGCAAAAATCACCGGACTTCCGGCCAATACATGGTGTTATCACATCGAAGCAAGTAAGTTTGGAGAAGGCATTGCGTATGCTGTTTTTGAGGGACACACAACAGGAGATTTTAAACCGTATGCCTACAAAACAACCGATTTTGGAGCAACGTGGAAATCAATTGTGAATGAAAGTATTCCAACATTTGTGAGAAGTCTGCAGGAAGATTTTGTAAATCCGAATGTTATATATCTCGGCACAGAACTCGGTTTGTATATCACACTGGATGGAGGAACGACCTGGTCTCGTTTCAAGAATAATTTCCCGGCAGTTGCAGTTCATTATCTGGAGATGCATCCGGTAACGAATGATCTGGTCGCTGCAACGCATGGTCGTGGAATCATCATTCTCGACAACACCACAGTGCTGCGTGAGATTACTTCAGAAGTCGTAAATAAATCGCTTCATTTCTTCACTTCAAAACCATTCGAAATAGATGAAACATCATCGTTTGGCGGCACCAGCACCGATCATCAGTTTGTGGGTCCAAATCCACCACGTTCAGCACAGATTCGTTATTGCCTCAACAAGCGTCATACATTCGGAAAGATGTCGATGGAAATTCTGGATGCAGATGGCAAACTCGTAACAACATTGCAACCTGGCAAACAAAAAGGCATCAACACGGTGGATTGGGGATTTAATTCCATGGTTCCGAAATCGGCGAAAGGCAAGACACTAAGCACTGAATCATTTATTGCACCACGTGTAAAAGCAGGCAAATACCAAGTGCGGATAACCAAAGGCACGGAAGTATTTGAGCAAGAGATCGAAGTAAAGTATGACCCAAGTTCGACATTCACCCTTGCAGAGCGGGCCAATCAGCAGAAGTTAACCAAAGAACTTTTTGACATGACCCAGAATCTGGCCTACCTCGTTTATAAGGTGGATGAGTGGGATGCACAATTGGAAGAATATTTGAAAAAGACCACCAAACCCTCCAAAAATCTGGTAGCACTTGGACAGAAACTCGATCAGATGCGAAGCGAGTTGGTTATAACCACAGGCGACAACTACGTTGGTGCGGCAGAACCAGAACTTCGCGAAAAAATCGCATCCAGTTACAGCAAAGTGCTTGGCTATGCAGGCGAACCATCAACATCTGAAATTGAAACCATCAATGTTCTAAAGTCAGAATTTTCGAAACACCAGGCGGCATTTGCCACACTTGAAACAGGCGAACTCAAAAAGTTTGCAGCAGAATTGGAAAAACAGAAATTACCCCCCGTGCAGATTAAAACGATGGAGGAGTTTTTGAAGGAGGATTGATTTCACTCACCCAACTTCACGTATAAATTTCACATTCATACATGGGAAATAAAAGAAAAGAGCGGCGCAGCCGCTCTTTTCTTTTCCCCATACCCTCAGCCGCCGTGTCATCCCGCAGCGAAGCAAGGGATCTTATTTCGGTTTACATAGCTTTTTCGAAATACCATCTCATCCCGAAGCAAGGGATCCCATTTCATTAAGAGCGAGAATGAGAGCAGAGAGCGTCGTTGCCGTTAAGCCTAAATAGTAATGAATAGCTTCTGGCATGCCAAACCAGCTCTTATTCTGTTTCTCACTCTTCATCGATCAGCTCCGCAGTTTCCTTAAATACCTAATCACCCCTTCGAAGGCGGATAGTATCGCCCTCTCCGAATGGAGAGGGTAAGGGGTGAGGCGAAAAAACCAGAGTGAGAATGAGAGTTGAGAGCAGCTAGTGCCTTCAATCCGCTCTCATTCGTATTCCCACTCTTTAATATTCTTCAATCTTCGAAATGCAAAGTACGTAATTCTTTTGTAATTCGGTCCCTGTTTATCTTAATGCGTCAATAAAAAGGCATAATTTGATCTTATTGCCAAATAAGATATTGAAAGTAAAAGTACGTTTAATCGCAATTTGCCCTTTCCCAGTTTGTATGGTCTATCGTCATTTGCAGAGTGGAAAGCACATCAATTCACTTTCAACACCACAAAAACAAAAGGCCATGAGCAAAATTCGTTTTTCAAAAGAACAGCACAAAGATTACTACCACGAATTAAAGAACCGGGTAGATGTATACGTTACCAAATACGGACTCCTTCGCAGGGCGCAGATTATTCTGTGGATCAAACTTGCGTTGTATGCTGCTCTGTTTGTATCGTCTTATGCGGTCTTGTTGTTTTTTCAATGGGAGAATACAGCATTGCTTGTCCTCAACTATTCCATTTTTGGGTTGAGCGGAATTTTGCTGGCATTTAATGCAGCTCACGATTCTGCGCATGGCACGTTTACCAAAAGCAAGACATGGAATGATATCATCTTTCGGTTTACGTTTAACATCAATGGTGTGAATGGATATCTATGGAAGAAACGCCATGTAGCATCCCATCACCTTTTCCCCAATGTGGATGGCTGTGATGCGGATATCGATGAGAATATTTTTCTGAGATTAAGTCCGTCACACAAACGACTGAGCATGCACAAATACCAGCATCTTTATGCGACGTTGCTGTACATGTTTTATACCTTGCATTGGATATTCTACAAAGACTTCAACTACCTGGTAAAGTCAGAATTGTCGAACATGAAGAACATCACACATCCGGTAAAGGAGTATATCCGTTTTTTTCTCTGGAAGGCGATTTATTTCGGAGTATTTCTTGTCATTCCGATTCTATCGGGGTATGATTGGCAGATGATGGTGCTTGCGTTTTTCATCATGCATGTCGTTATCTCATTGTTCTTTGTGTGGACATTGATTATTTCTCACCTAACCATTGAGACTGCTTTCCCGGTGCAAGATGAAAGCGGAGTGCTTCCATTCAATTATTACCACCACCAACTTGCAACATCGATGGATTATCGTCCGCGGAGTATTGTTATGAACTGGTTTCTCGGCGGATTTAATGCCCATGCCGCGCATCATCTTTTTCCGAAATGGCCACATACGATGAACAGGCATGTCACCTTTATCATCCAGCGCACTGCCGTGGAATTTGGCTTGCCATACAATTCCAAAACGTTTGTTGGAGCGTTGGCGTCGCATTATCGGTATTTGAGGAAGATGGGGGAGGAGCGATAATGTGGGGAGTAGGGAATACGCGGTATCGCAGTCACGATTGATGAAATATCGGATTTGTTTTTCAGTAAGATATATTTGAGATCTCAATGGCAGTGACCACGACAATATGAATTTCTTCAAAACCACGTATGTCCTTCATAAAGCAATTCCAATGGAACAATTCATGGAGCGTTTGAAGAGATATTCGGACGAACAGATCGCGATAGACGACATGAATCCTTTCAGAATGATCAAGACCGAAGTAGGATATGATCTTGTTTCTTCCAATTCGATTTTTGCCAAGAAGGATTTTCCTTTGATTCGAATAACCAATCTATCAAACAACGAACAAGAAACCGAATTGCTTTTTACGTTCAGCATTTTGCCCTTTCTGAAACGACTTTTTTTACTGGCGTCATTATTTTGGCTTTTCATGACAAGCTTTCATCTATTTCAATATTTGCATGGGCAGAAAGATTCTTTAAGGGAATTTTACTTTGGAATATTTGTTTTCCCCATGACGCTTGTAATCATGGGTGTTGACTTTCATTGGAAGGTAAAGACTTTCACGCATTTTATTGAGCGGCTGGGATTGTTGGTTGAGAAGGAGGGGTGATGTCATATCAACGAGATCTTAATTCGGGGTGATGGGAATGCAATTAATTATTGGTTAAGCAACATACCCATGTTGAACCCCTTCGGGGTTCTGTGCGATCGCCGGGAATCATTTCGCGATGGAATGAATTCCATCGCTCCATGGTTGAACCCCTTCGGGGTTGGTTGTGAACATTCCGATTTATTTCAACGCATTTTCCATCGCATTTGAACCAACCACAAAGTGGTTCAATCACTTCAACAGAGAGATTTATCTCTCTGTTGTGGAACTGCGGAATCCGACAACCCTGAAGGGGTTGAATGGAAAGGCTGAACAATATGAACAAAGTTTACATCACCAATATTCTTAACGTGAACTTTTCCTTCACTTATACAAATCATAGACAGTTAACTGTCTTCAGTATTTTTGGCCAATATTTCAAACAAAACCAATAAATCTTTTTAGATTATGAAGAACTGGATATGCCATTACCAACTTATAGGAATTCTATGTGCTATCCTTTTTCTAGTTGCAGGTTGTAAGAATGAGTGCAATAAAATTACAAAGTATTCCAAGGAAGGGAAGATGGTAGCCTCCTATCGCATTTCAGACAATGGACAGGTCGAAGCAACAGAGTATTTTGAAAATGGCAATGTCCAGAAAGTTTATGAGTTGGATGGATTAGAAGTATCCGGGTTTTATAAGGAGTTCTTTCTGAATGGAGAGGTTAAAGCTGATCAGCCAGTCATTGATACACGAGTTGGTGCTTTGCTTCCCACACCTGAGATTAATCTGGTGCCAACGAATTTTGGCGGAGATACCATTGATGCAGGTACTGATTATTATTTTAGAGTAACTTGGAAGAATACTCGACCTGATCAAACTTTTTTAATGTGTGATGGTTGTGACGAATTGTTCTATCTACCCAATTCTACAACCTATACCCACATATTTAAAAAGATGGAGCCAGGTGAATTGGAGATATTCGCCGATGTGTATGGGGATACCGGCCTTGTTCCATTAAAAAAAATGAAGTTGATTGTGCGATAGAGAGAAGAATCTCAATGCAAACTCTGAGTTCTCTGGGACTCTATGTTGGAATAAACGATCATATTTTAAGCAGGGGGCATTTCCTTTCTGACATTGCCCAAGACCTATTATATTCGCGCCCCGTTTTTGCTTACTGGAATGGATTTGGAAGAATGATAGCTAGTGAAGCAGAATGAGAATGAGTGTTTAAAGGAGAGATGTCCGAGTGGTTTAAGGAGCACGCTTGGAAAGCGTGTGTATTCGAAAGGGTACCGAGGGTTCGAATCCCTCTCTCTCCGCAAGCCTTTTTGAAAGGAATTAAGTCCGGCCTTGCCGGACTTTTTCATTGAAAGACTTTTTCAATGCCAAGCCTGGCTTGAGCGTTGGAAAAGTCTTTCAATGAAAAACCTGGAGCGAAGCGCAGGGTATTCCTTTCAAAAAGGCTTGTGATCATACTCCACTCAGGGATCATGAAATAATCCCCTATCAGAACCTTCTGAAAAATACAAGCCTGGCTTGAGCGTTGGAAAAGTCTTTCAAATGAAAAACCTGGAGTGAAGCGGAGGGTATTCCTTTCAAAAAGGCTTGTGATCATCCCACACACCGGGATCATGAAATAATCCCTTGATGTATCTTTTCGATATAAGTTACAGCCAGTCGTGGGCGCAGCCTCAAGCTTGGAGATTTTCAGAAATGAGAACCGCCTACAACGCCGAAAAAGCTGTCAGTTCCCCCCGCAAACTCGTCATCATCAGTCGTTCGGTTTCTGCGGGGTTGTGGCCCTGGCCCAGGAGGTGCATCAGTTTGGTCAGTGCGGCTTCTGAGGTCATATCGGCCCCTCCAATAACGCCCATTTTCTGCAGGGCATAGCTGGTTTCATAGCGGCCCTGTTCTACAAATCCTTTGTTGCATTGAGAGACATTTACAATCACAATTCCACGAGCAATGGCATCGCGCAACGCCTCGTGCAATGCGGGTTTTTGCGGGAAATTGCCAGCGCCAAAGGTTTCGAGGACAATGCCTTTCAGGTCGTGTGCGTTCAGTGTACCGCGCAATACACTTTCGGTAATTCCTGGAAAAATTTTCACTACAGCTACACGACCATCAAGTTGTGGGGCAATGCTGAATTCACCCTCGGCACGGAGCAATAAATCGGATCGATAAAAGATATGCACGCCTACATCCGCAAGTGCCGGGAAATTGGCACTCTGGAAAGCATCGAAGTTTTCGGTGTTGTACTTGTGTGTGCGGTTGCCGCGGTATAGCTGCGACTCGAAATAAATGGCCACTTCCTGAATCTGTGCTTCGTTGTTTTTGCGCGCTGCGGCAATTTCAATCGCTGTGATGAGGTTTTCCTTGCCATCTGTGCGTAAACGGCCAATGGGCAATTGTGAACCAGTAAGAATGACGGGTTTGCTCAAATTTTGCAGCATAAAACTCAGAGCAGAAGCGGTGTAAGCCATGGTGTCTGTGCCGTGGAGAATCACAAATCCGTCGTAATGGGTGTAATTGATTTCGATGATCCGTGCGAGGTTCTGCCAGGTCTCGATGGAAACGTCTGAAGAATCGATTGGATTGTCGAAGGCCACTACTTCGATCTGCGATTTGAAGCGTCGCAGTTCGGGAACAAAATCACGGAGTTGCTCAAAATCAAAGGGAATCAGGCTGCCCGTCTGGTGATCTTCCATCATGCCGATGGTGCCGCCAGTATAGATTAATAGGATTTTGTTCACTGCGATTGAAGTCGATTAGTGGGCCAAATTAAAGAGTTTGTTGGCATTGGCCGTGGTGATAGTCGCAACTTCCTCCAGCGAAATGCCTTTGCATTCGGCAAGCTTTTCGGCCACAATGCGCACATACGCACTTTCATTGCGTTTGCCGCGGTAGGGCACAGGCGGCAAAAAGGGCGAATCCGTTTCCAAAACCAGATACCCCATCGGAATGTCTTTAACCACTTCGCCGAGATCACTTTTGGGATAGGTTATCACACCGCCAATTCCCATCAGAAAACCGCTGTATCCCATGATTTTTCTGGCCTGATCTGCATTTCCAGTAAAACAATGGAATACTCCGGTGAGGTTTTCATCGTGCAATTCGTCCATCAATTCAAACAATTCGTCCAACGAATCGCGGGCATGAATTACAAT
>JBJXFC010000300.1:0-7552 GCA_046153915.1 Flavobacteriales bacterium | reverse complement strand
CGTTGTTTGAGTCGGGGGCTGAAATGTTCTGCGGAATCGTGGTATAGCGCCAGGAGATTTTCCAGATGGTGTTCATTGAATGCCTGAAGCCACTTTCGGGCGATTTGGATAGACGAGGGATCAGCTTGCATCGTCGGTTGGTAAGTGATAATACGAATTGGAGGAGGAAGTTGCAACGGCGAATCTGCACAACCGTGTTCTTATCAAAGAACAAATAATATCAAAATAGGATACGGAGAGAAATCTTCCCGGGAAGGAAAATAGTTGGATAGCCTATAGCAATCCGGTTGATTTATTTCACAGTTTCAGTATTGACACTGTGGTCATAAGCTGCACAAGTCTGATGTTTTCCGGCACAAGAAGCCATTAGGAGTACCACGGCTATGATCAGAACAGCAGGAATTATTTTTTTCATGGGATAAACTTATAGGGTCTAAAAGTAGCGATTTGTCGCAAAACCTGAAACGAAAATATCACAAAATTGTTTCCCTTCAGCGCAGATAATTTGAAAATTGACTAACACGGGTTGTGGATAAGAGAGAAGCCTTGATTTTACTGATCTTTTGGGGGCTTTGATGAGTCCAGTTTTGGTGTTTTTGGTCGCATCGAAGTATAAAGAAATGTGGAAATACTATAAGTTTCAGCTGATTAAAAAGTGAATTCTCTGGGATTTGAGCTGCTAATTATACTTTTTTACGATGAGAATCTTTAAATAGAGCAGAGGCTTTATCATTTGAGTTCCTCGTTTTAATCAGTGCTCCTCTTACAATAAAGTGTCAATGAAAACACAATTTTTATTCGGGTTTTTGCATGGCAATTAATGCACAAGTCTCACGACCTCCTCACTTCCATCTTTATAAAAATGAACCAGAAAAACACCATGAGGTAGACCTGAAAGCGAAACGGTTGTTTGGTGTCTAAACTTTCCGTCCAATAGTTTTCTGCCAAATAAATCAAAGATGGCATATGTCTGCAATTCATTTGATGTATTGGAGAGATAACAAATCTCTTCGGCAGGATTTGGGAAAACACGGTTGGAAGATTGTGTGGTTTCTTCCTGTTCAATATCGGTTGATGTGCAGATAGCAGTTAAGGTAGTATTCAGATCCCGGGGTTTCACCTGCTGCGGTGTAAATGGAACTACATCAGGTGTATAATTAAAAGAGATATCGGTAACAGTGGGTGTAATATCGGTCACTTCAATACTGGGATCGTCTACCCATTGGCACCCGTTGCCTTCTTCATCCAGTTGCGTGAGAAGAAAACCGCCGGCAATACCAACAGCTAGTATTTGATCATTGTCCTGACGAATTGCCCCTGTAAACCCGGTGTAGGAAGTGCCGGTTAATTTCTTCTTCCAGATGACATTTCCTGATTCACTGATCTTGACTAGAATACCCTCGTAGCTGGAATTGTTTCCGAAAACAAGAAGATCACCTCCGGCAGTCTGAACGAGAGCTGAAGGATAAATGCCTCCGCCAATAATGCCGATTTCTTTACTCCAAACATTTTCTCCTGAAGAATCAGTCACAGTGACAGCGCCCTGGGCGAAGTTTGTCTCTGTATTAGAAGTCTGAGCGACAAAGGCAAAATTTCCATTGGCAAGTGTTATGACGCTATAAGCCTCTTCGCTGAAGGGTGCACCGTAATCGTAACTTTTACCCCAATGAATAGTGGTAGAATCCAATTTCACCAAAAAAGCATTGATATCCTGGTTCGCAACATCATTTGTCGAGCCGGTAAGTAAATGGAGACCATTGCCATTTATGTCGCAAGCATTGAAAGGTCTGAAGTAATTATTTGCAATTTCAGGTTCTATTTTCTTCGTATGGTAGATCGTATCTGCTAGATTACCATCAATGCGATACATCGATTCCACAGAACCCGACTTGGATGTGTAGGCGGTGAAAGAGCCATTGTCATTGCCCACAAGCTGTTTGATTTTTTCCTGGAATTCCGGGTTATTAAAACTTAAGTCGTAGCGCAGAATGTTCCCTGATTCATCTGTTCTGATAATAGACAGCGGAGTGCCAAAGGAGGAGTATTCCAAAGTTCCAATTAAAATTTGATCGGCGCATTTTACTGCATGAAAAACAAAATTGAGGGGCAGTACCAATCGAAATTCTTTGTGCTGTGTAACCGCCATATTCTCATCGAGCCACACCATTGTAACATAACTTGAATCATATCCAAATGAGGAATAACCGATCAGCAAGGTGTTATTATCGCTCAGTTCTATTACAGCAGGAACACCATTTGCCGCTGCGCTGTTCTGAATAAGATAAGCGCCTTGCTGCTGAGCAATGGTGGTTGAAAGACATAAGGATAAAATAAAAGAAAGGGTAAGGTAAAGTAGCTTTTTCATTCTTCAAAAGAGAAAGCTTAGATGCTGACTCAGAGTCAAAAATAGCGAAAAGAAATTTTGGTGGTGATAATTCCGGCGAAATGTGGGTTTACCTCAGTAATTGTGAGTTTCCAGATGAATGCAATATTCGAACAAGTGAGACAATTCGGGCATAGGTCTTTACGCTGACAGAGGTTCTTTTGATTTAAATTGAATACAGTCATTTTGTGCAGGTTACTTTCCAATACAGAACTTCGAAAATATAGTATTCAGCAGAACATCTTCATTGCTTGCCAGTGCAGTAGAAATCTATCGCCAGATATGCCTTCAACTTCCACTTCGCCTGCTTAACCAATTCAGAAACCCATAGAGCGGAATATTTTCCATCCAATTTTGCTTTTGATAACCTGCGAGCGATGTGCGAATGCAAATTTTTGGTTGGTAGGTATCATGGTATACACGCAAACTCCGCGACTTCACATTGGTCGCTGATTTCACTTCGATAGGAATGATGAGGTTGTCTTTTTGAATAACAAAGTCTACTTCTGATTGTGCATTCTCTGGATTCCAGTAATATCCTGTGTAGTTCTGGTTGACCAGTTGCTGCAGTATAAATTGTTCCGAAACTGTGCCCTTAAATTCTATCAAAAGATCATTGTCTTTCAGGATTATTTCAGGTGTCAGCCCGCCCATAGCGCACAAAAGTCCTACATCGTTGAGATATATTTTGAAGTCGGATAGGTCGGCATAAGCATTGATAGGGATTCCCGCCTTACTTATCCGGATGGCTTTGTGTATGAGGCCGGCATCCTTCAACCATTCTATCGCCAATTCAAAATCTTTTGCGCGGGCACCGCTTCGTAACACATTGTAGACGAATTTGGAATTTTCCTTCGCCAACTGACCCACAATGGATTGCCAAACCATTCTTATTCGGGGCAACTGCGATAATGGGGCGTGTTTAGAAAAGTCGTTTTCGTATGCAGTCAAAATGTTGTGTTGGATCAAACGGGCCTGATAGTAATCTTTGCTCTCGGCAAATTCTTTTACTACTTCAGGCATACCGCCGAGAAAATAGTATTGTTTTAGGAGCTCTGTGAATTGATCGTGGAATAGTTCGATCAAAACTGTGTCTCCTTTTTGCAGTTCATGGAGTAATTCTATTTTCCCCATTGCACGCATGAATTCATGAAAATTCAGAGGATACAATGTCAAAAATTCGACTTTCCCTACAGGGAAGGAAGTGCCTTGATGTATCGCTACACCAAGTAGTGAGCCGGCAGCGAAAATCGAATACTCCGGATTGTTTTCCTGAAAGTATTTAAGTGAAGTTATGGCCTCTGGACACGATTGAATTTCATCCAGAATGATTAATGTGTTTTCTGCTTTGATCTTGGTTCCCGATAGAATATTCAAAGCAGCCAGTATGCGATCAATGTCATATCCCAACTTAAAAATGGAATGTAATTCACGGGTGCTCTCAAAATTGAAATAGGCCGTGTGTTGATATTCCCTGCGACCAAATTCCTTCATCAGCCAGGTTTTTCCAACCTGTCTTGCACCCTGAATCACCAACGGTTTTTTGTCTGGGCGATTCTTCCATTGCACTAAAAATTGATAGGCGTCTCTAAGCATTCCTGCAAGCTAATTTTTTTCAAATATACACTTAAATCGTTAAAAGTGTGTTGTTTCACATTTTTAAGGCCTTGAAAATGTAGCTGTCATACATTTTTAATGACTTAAGCCCTTTGATGAGTGCTTTCAGTTGTTCAGATAATCGGGCAAATCATCATTGAAAACCTTTTTAGCAGTTTTCCAAAAAGCATGTATCATTCCGAAAAGGAAAAAGAGTAGTGGTATTTTTTTGAGCACGTTTATTTCCCAATACAAAACTTCGAGAATATACTATTCAACAAATCATCCGCATTTACCTGCCCCACAATTTCACCCAGATGATAGAGCGTTTTGCGGATGTCGATAGCGAGGAAATCACCGGTGACTTTCTGGGCCATGCCCGCCTTTATTTCGGCAATGGAGGATGCCGCTTTATTCAATGCTTCATAATGACGCGCATTGGTGACAATCGTTTCTCCCGAATGCGCCTTCCCACTTTCGATTGCAGAGGCAATTCGATTTTTTAATTCTTCGATGTGGGATTTTTCTTTGGCCGAGATGGCTATTCCATTGGCAGCCCGTCGTACAGCCGCCATGCCTGGTGGCTCCGAGGCGCCAGCCACGCCGATCATATCCAATTTATTCCCCACCACAATATAATGCTTATCCTCTCCCGCCTCTTTTTTTACATCGCTCACAAATGCCTTGATGCTCTCCGGTGTGTCTATCGATAAATCCACCACCAACAAAATTACCGACGCACTTCGCGCTTTGGCATAGCTGCGTTCAATTCCCATCTTTTCGATCACATCTTCAGTGGCGCGCAATCCTGCTGTATCGATAAAAATAAATTTGATTCCGTTCAGGGTGATGGAATCTTCAACGGTGTCGCGCGTGGTGCCTGCGATATCGGATACAATTGCGCGTTCTTCATTCAACAATGCGTTGAGTAAAGTGCTCTTACCAGCGTTGGGCGCACCGAGTATGGCTACAGGCACACCATTTTTGATGGCATTGCCAAGAGAGAACGAATCGCGCAGACCGATTACAACGCCTTCAATTTCCTTCACCAATTTTTCGAGCTGACTTCTATCCGCAAATTCTACATCTTCTTCTGCAAAATCGAGTTCAAGTTCTACCAGCGATGCAAACTGAATCAATCGTTCACGAAGTGCATTGATCTCTTTCGAAAATCCTCCGCGCATTTGGTGCAGCGCCTGTTTGTGCATGGCTGCATTTTCTGATGCGATAAGATCACCCACGGCTTCGGCTTGCGATAAATCCATTTTACCATGCAGAAAGGCGCGCATGCTGAACTCACCGGGTTTGGCGATTTGGGCGCCATGATCTACCAGGAGCCGCAGGATTCTTTGAACGATGTAGGGTGATCCATGACAAGTAATTTCCACCGTGTCCTCACCAGTAAAACTTTGGGGATTGCGGAATAGTGTAACAATAACATCGTCAATCTTTTCCTCACCTTGTTGAATCCAGCCGCGGTGCGCGGTATGGGAGTCGCGGGTGCGCAGGTTCCTGGAAAAAAACGTGTCCAATAACTCAATACTGCCCGTTCCGCTTAGGCGAATTATCGCAAGAGCCCCGGTTCCTGGCGGCGTTGAAAGTGCACAAATGATATCAGTAGGCTGGTTATGATCCAAGATGGATGCAAAGAAACATCCTTTGCCAGGTAAATGCTATAGAAAGGTTTTTTCCGGAAAGAGTCTTGGGGCGAAAAATGTGGGTGTGAAATAGTCTTCATATGTTCTTTACCAAAAAAACAAACCTCCGCCTATTTTCGCGGCCAAATAAAATTGACAATGGGCGTACTCGTAGGCAAAAATTCAAAAGTGATTGTACAGGGATTCACAGGTAGCGAAGGAACTTTTCATGCTTCACAAATGATCGAATTCGGAACCAACGTGGTGGGTGGTGTAACTCCTGGAAAAGGAGGCACAACGCATCTCGATCGCCCTGTATTCAACACAGTTGCCGACGCTGTTGCTAAGACAGGAGCCGATGTAAGCATCATTTTTGTACCACCGGCATTTGCTGCAGATGCTATTATGGAAGCTGCCGAAGCTGGTATCAAAGTGATTGTTACAATTACTGAAGGTATTCCTGTTTCTGACATGGTTAAAGCCAAAGAATATATCAAAGACCGCGGATGCACATTGATTGGACCAAACTGTCCGGGAGTGATTACTGCCGGTGAAGCCAAAGTGGGCATCATGCCGGGCTTTGTATTTGTGCCGGGTACAGTTGGAATTGTTTCCAAATCAGGCACGCTCACTTACGAAGCAGCAGATCAGATCGCCAAAGCAGGTCTGGGCGTTACAACAGCAATAGGCATTGGCGGAGATCCAATTATTGGCACCACAACTCTTGAGGCTATCAAATTGCTGATGGAAGATCCTGCTACAAAAGGCATCGTGATGATTGGTGAAATTGGTGGTGAGTTGGAGCCAAAGGCGGCACAATGGATCAAAGAAAACGGAAATAAAAAGCCTGTTGTTGGATTTATTGCAGGTGAAACTGCTCCAAAAGGCCGCACCATGGGCCACGCAGGTGCGATTGTTTCTGGTGAAAACGAAAGCGCAGCAGCCAAAAAACGCATCATGCGCGAATGTGGAATACACGTAGTTGATTCTCCTGCTATGATCGGAGAAAAGATGAAAGAAGTTCTTGCCTGATTTGATTTTTTGATCTTCAAATGGCCTATATTTGTAAGACAAACTAAATCGTTGAAGATGAGAAAGAATAAAGTAGTTTTGGTTTTGGCTGCACTGTTTTTGATTGTCACTTTCACAGCTTGCAGAAAGAAGGAACTGTGCTCAGCCTATGACAGGGTTCACATGCAACAACCCAGGTAATCAAACGTATTCGAAGCTGAGGGTCTGAAGCAATTCTGCGCTAAGACTTTTCGCCACCGGACAGGTTTTTGCGGCGTTTTCAAGAATACTTCTTTCACGTTCCCCGTAGTTCAGATTTTTAATTCGCAAGTGGATTTTTATTTCCTCTACCCGACGCGGATTACTGGCCATTATTTTTTCAATATCGGCTTCTATATGGCCGAGGGCAATTTCTTTTTGATCTGCCGTAATACCCATAATGCTTATCATACAACATGCCAGTGATGTGCAGAGCAAATCCGTTGGCGAAAAAGACTCTCCTTTGCCATGATTGTCAGGCGGAGCATCGGTCATGGTTGTTACTCCACTTTTAATATGGGTTGCAAAACAACGCAATCCGCCATCGTAACTAACCCCCATCATTTTATTCATTTCCTAAAAAATTTTGTGCAAACTAAAGCGTTCAGTTGCAATAATTCAACACTTCTTGGCAATGAACAGTATTCACGCAGATGTGTTTTGATTAAAATGCCCTATTTTTACAACGCAAATGAGAAGTTTCGCGATCATCTTTTTGTCCATACTTAGTGTTTCATTCATGTCGGCGCAGAAGCCAGTGGATGAAGGTTTGCAGGTATTGTATAAAAAGGAAGCCTACGGTGGTGTCTCGCTCAACATGAACGGATACGGCGCTTTTTTCACCTATGCGAAATATAAATCAGCCTACAAACTCAATCTCTACAAC
>JBJXFC010000129.1:0-3301 GCA_046153915.1 Flavobacteriales bacterium | reverse complement strand
TATTTCTTTACAAAAATATTTTCCGCGAAAATTCGAGAATTATCAAATTGGAATGACAAAATCCATATAAATTGCAACCTGCGTTGATTACGATGATTCTGCCTTCAACTTCTCTGTCTTCGAACTTCGTTTATCACATAGAATTCCATGAAATCTCTGAACGGTAGGGCTATTTTGGAACAAGCGAGGCCAACATTAACTGCTATTCGAACATCAAAAACCCCTGTTCTTTTGACATTATAACTCGTGTTCACTTACAAATTAACACCCAGTAATACTGCTTCAAGGTTCCGCTTAACTCCCCCTCTAGACAGGCAACTTATCATCCTTTTTGATGATCTTAGGTATGGTTTTTTACACTTCTTTTGTAGAAGAATCCTCGTTCACTAAACCCTGCTAACCGTGAAAACTCTTCTCATCTCGTTTATCTTTCTGGTCTGCTCTCTCCTTTCTTTATCCCAAAACAATTGGCTAAGGCGCGCCGGTGGGGAAAATCACGACGAAGCCCTCGATATGGCGGCTACCTCCGATGATCATTTTGCTATTGTGGGGTATTTTGCTTCCGGGGCGACTTTTGGCAATTCTACCCTTTCAAGCTCCGGATTCAGTGATGCATTTGTGCAAAAAGTCGATGCCAGTGGCAACACCGTTTGGGCCGTAAAACTGGGCGGCACCAAACCCGATCGGGCTACTTCCGTGGCCTGCGACAACGATGGCAATATCTATGTAACGGGTTTCTTCTCAGATGAAGCCAATTTTGGCGGTATTACCCTGGATGAAGTGGGCGATTCGCTGGAAATATTCGTTACCAAAATCAATACTGACGGCGTTGTCCAATGGGCCAAAGCATGCGGTGGTATCTCCGATGATTACAGCTATGGGATTGCGGTAGATGAAGATGCCAACGTTGTTGTGACGGGCCAGTTTCGCGAAGAAGGACATTTTGGAAATATCACACTCATCAGTGATATGTATGAAGACAATTCCTATTGGAGTTACGACATCTTTGTTGCCAAACTGGATACCGACGGCAACTGGCTTTGGGCCGAAAAAGGAAGTGCTGCAGATGATGACCGCGGACTCAGTGTCACAACAGACAATTACAACAACATTTACGTCTGCGGACAATTCAGCGATACCATCACCTTCGATCAACAGCATCTAAACGATGTCGCCAATGCCGGTTTTCTCATCAAATACAATACCAATGGCGAAGAACAATGGTTCGATAAACTGGCCGCTTCGCAATTGGTGACCTACGATGTAACGACAGACCTCGATCACAACATTCTTCTCACCGGCGAATACTCTGGTCAGATGGCCATCTTCAACGACGGCATCGACTTTATTCCTGCGGGATATGTATTCAATATTTTTCTCTCCAAGTTTGGCCAGAGTGGCAATATGATGTGGACGTCGCACGCTGGCAGCAGCAATTTTTGTTCAGCCAAAGCAGTATGTGTAGGCGCCAGCAACGAAGCCTATGTGACAGGCACCTTCAATTGTGTGATGTCGGAGTTCAGTGAAGAATATGGTGAGGGTATTTTTAACAGTGCGGGTTACCGAGATGTTTTTGTGACACGTTTCAACACCAACGGCGACCGCACCTGGGAACGGCAGTTTGCAAGTTCAAAGGATGATTATTGCGCGGCGATTGCGTATCAGGGCATAGCGGACAAACCATTGATTGCAGGAAGTTATTCGAGTTATTTCAATGTGCCTAGCGGCCAGGGTTTTGTTTTTGCCCCAGAAAATGACAATTACTTTTGGAATTATTATTACCCAAATTGCGAGGGTGAATTATGTGATGATAGTAATTACGCGTATTTTATTCAGATAGAGTCAGATGGAAATAAAGACATTTTCATCGCAAGTCCGGTAAGCCTTAGCAAAGAACCTTATGACTATTACAATAGAAATTTAGCTTTATCACCCCTGTGCGATAGGCCGGTGGTGGCGCCTTGCACAAGTGATTTGTATCTATATTCATGTGGTGAAAACACTTGTCCGGATTCCATTCTGATGTGCAATCCTGCTCTGTTATACCTCAACACCAACACCGGCTCCTCAGGTTTTATAGGACCGGCATACGATTATCTGTGGAGCGATGGCAGCACCATCAATCAAATAATGGTTAGCAACAGCGGATGGTATTGGACCCAGACCATCCGAGAAGATGGATGCGAGACATTTGTTGATTCCGTATATGTTACCGTTGCTCCATATCAATGCCCAGCTATTATCGATGATGCGGGTTTTAATGCCAACCCGGAGTGTTATCCTGTTACCGTTTCACTTTGTGCTCCCGATTCGGCATTGCTTACCGCTTCAGATTTTGATACCACTCAATATTGGTGGTACGAAGAAAGCCTGGGAATGGTCGAATCCACCGAGAGTATTTCTGCAGATGCAAGTGGTTTTTATACTTTCACTTATTTGGACGACTTTGGATGTCAAAGATCAAGTTATATCAGCGTCGAAGTGATAACTTCAATTGATACTATCACACCGCAATTGCAAATTTTGTTGCAACCAGCTATAGACACTATCGCGGTGCAAACCTGCGAGAATTATTTCGATTGCGTCGAAATTTCTGTAGTCGATCTTTATCCCAACTTGCTTGGTTTGTTTGAAATTAACGTGGAGGTAAATTGGATGATTTATCAAAATGGAAATCTTGTACTACAATCTCCCAACATGCCTCCCTCCATTTGTTTTTTGCCGCCCGAAGAAGGTTTGTACCAGGTTATAGCCACACCTTCTATTGAGCCTCCCTGGCCATGTGAAGGTAATATACCCTATCCGCCAATCGAGGGTTGGTTTACCTATGATATTTTAGAAGCGCCAGAGGTCAATATATCCATTTCCGGAGAACTTTTTATCTGTCCGGGAGACACAACATTAATTGTAGCCAGCGGTGCTGATCAACTTACATTTTCCGGTGATTATCCATTTACACTCTTGGGCGATAGTGCCATTCTTATTGATGAATTTGGATTGTACAACGTATATGGAATAAGCACTATCGAAGGCTGCTCAGATGAACAGACGTATTATTTTCAGGTTTCATCCAAACCCGCACCCTTGGCCTGGATGGAACCTGCAAGCGGTGTTGTATGCCCCGGCGACAGTGTTCAACTCTGGTGCGAAGAAGGCATGGAATACCACTGGATAGGTCCATTGGGCGAAGAGATCGACGATACCCAAAGCATCTATGTGAGTATTCCGGGGTTTTACTACTGTATTCTCACCGACTATTCGGGTTGCATTTTAGAATCGAATATGGTGGAGGTCAAAGAAT
>JBJXFC010000128.1:0-3124 GCA_046153915.1 Flavobacteriales bacterium | reverse complement strand
GCACATTGCAGCCATTTACGGTGTGGTGGGCAAGTTGCTGTGCCAGATTCCAATACATGTATTTGTAGTTGCTGCGGCTTACAATAGATTCCACAGATTGTTCAGGTTGAATAGCGACTTCCAGTTGAATGTCGATATTGTTGTTGCCTTCGTATTGCAGGTAAGGGAGAACAGGCGGATTTTGCTCCGGACCCGGAATGCGGAACGGTTCCAATGCATCCAACGTCACTATCCATGGCGATACAGTAGAGGCAAAATTCTTGGAAAGAAATGGCCCGAGTGGAACATATTCCCAGCGCTGAATATCGCGTGCACTCCAGTCATTGAAAAGCATCATTCCAAAGATATACTCTTCTGCTTCGGCTGTTGAAATGCGCTGCCCCATTGGTTTACCATCAAAAGTGACAAAGGCCATTTCCAATTCGAAATCCAGTTGTTTTGAAGGACCGAAAGCAGGTTGTGTTTCATCACTTGCATTGGTTTGTCCGCATGGTCGTATTACAGAAGTGCCGCTTATTACAATGCTGGATGAACGCCCATGATATCCTACGGGCAAGTGTTTCCAATTGGGTAACAATGCTTTTTCGGGATCACGGAACATCATGCCCACATTGCGCGCATGGTCCATACTGCTGTAAAAATCAGTATAATCTCCAATCTTAATGGGCAGAAGCATTTGCACTTCGTTCTGATTAAACAGTACCTGCCTCACATGATGCTCTTTGTCTCTCAAATCGGGCATGTCACTGCGCAGCAATTTCGAAACCCGGTTTCGCAGTTCGCGCATAGCAAGTTTGCCATAACCCATGCATCTGTTTAGCGAGTCACAAGCGAGATCTTCCAGTTTGAAAGGAAGATTTTCGAGATAACCCATTACATGCAAGGCTTTCAGATCCACAAGTTGTTCGCCGATTGCGCAGCATACGTGGGGTAATTGACTTTCCGTTCGGAAAATTCCAAAGGGTAGATTCTGAATAGGAAAATCGCTCCCCTCCGGAACATGCACCCAGGTTTTTAGACGGGGATCATTTGCTTTTATCTCTGCCATAACGAAACTTTGAAATTCACTGCAAACGTATTTGTTTCATTCCTTTTTTCAACCATCAGGATGGAATATGTTTACGGCGCCATTATGCCAGAAACAAAAAGCACATACAGTCTTCCATTGAAGGTCTTTGTCGTGGCTATTGTTATTGCTCTTCTCGGGCATTTTACCCTGACCATCGTTTATGCTTTTCGTGAGAATATGCCCGCTGCTCTCAATCAAAGAACAGATCGGTATATGGCACCTGTTTTCCATCAAAACTGGAAACTTTTTGCACCAGATTTACCAAGGTACAATTGTGAGCTTGAATTCAGATTGGCTATCAACAATGAATGGACAGATTGGAAGGATGCAAGTTCCTTTTATGGCTATGATGACTATTCGTCTGTTGAGACCATCGAACAGAATATTCTTACACAACTCAACTGGCAACTTCTGAATAATCTTTACACCCGCAATGGCGTGATTCAATTTGACAGAATTGTGAGGAGCACTGCATATACCGATGCGATGTTTATGGTGATGAAAATGCATCGCAATGCCCAACCAGACAAGCGTGAAGAGATGATGCAAATCCGAATCAGGTATCAGTTTACGTCAACACCCCACAAGGATGATAATCATCAGGAAGTAATTGAATTTCCAATCTATGCAGGAGAAAATCCAATTTGAAGCAATCCATATTCCATAGAATTCTTTTTTATTTCAGTGAATCCGTTCATGCGCAAAATTCGATGAGGATTTTCTCTTCGCTTGTTTATCTCTGGCTGTTTCTAAATGCAGTTTCACTCTGGGGATATTCGGACATTCTTTGGACTAAAAGTAAAATTCTATACAGACATGGAGTTTCGGGAAGTTTTTTAGAGAATTTCTTTTATCAATTGGTTTGGCATCCTCAGCGTTTCAACTGTATTTTTTCCATTCATCTCATTGCCGCATTGCTGGGCATTTTGGATAAGCGATGGTCATTTATTCCGCGCATAGCTGCGTGGGCAACAGGACTCATTATTTTTTATTCGGCCGTTGGGGTCTTTAACTCGGGCTTGCTACTTATGATTCTGATGGCTTTGTTTTGCAGCATGGTCTATACAAAAGCAGTTTCGCATTATGGTATAGCACTCTCCAATGCAGCCCGCATAGCCTGTCTTATCCAGTTGGCCATTGTATATTTCACGGCAGGAGTTTACAAGGCAAGCGGTACGCAATGGCTGGATGGTTCGGCATTGTATTACACGGCGCATATCGAACATTTTTCTTCGCCCTGGATGAGGGAATTTTTTACTTACCATTTCTTTTTGTCCAAATTGCTTACCTGGTTTTCACTCGCATACCAATTGCTGTTTCCATTGTTCCTATTCATCAAAAAAGGCAGGTGGATTTTTCTCACACTGGGAATTGCGTTTCATCTTTTTATAGGCATTTTTATGCACCTCTGGGATTTTGCAACCGCGATGATTGTTTGTTATGTGTTGCTGATTGACGATTCTTTTTGGAAAACAACACTATTCTCAAAGAACCGATTTCTGCGAAAAATGGCCGGTAATAAGGAGGTGCGAATTCAATAAAATCTAACAACAACATGAATTGTGGATTTCGAAGTTTTGAAATAGAGGATTTGAAGAATAAAGTCACTTTTAATTGCAAAGTACTTTACCCTTCTCAAGATCCTTCGGAGACAATATCATTTGGGCCCTATTCTTTGGAAGCCGTTTCAAACGGTCAAATAGCTGAAGGTAGTTTTCCCCTGGTCATCATTTCGCACGGCAATGGTGGGACGGCACTGGTGTATCGAAACATCGCCCAGTGTCTCGCAAGTCATGGATGTGTGGTGGCTATGCCTGAGCATTACGGTAACAACCGTATGGACAATTCCCTTTCAGAAAGTATCGATAATCTGATCTACCGGCCTTATCACTTGCATCTGGTCGTTGAAACGCTTCTTCAAGACGCTTCTTTGAAGGAGTCAATTTTAGGTGATAAAATTGCTGTCATTGGCCATTCATTTGGCGGTTATAGCGCTCTGGCATTGGCTGGAGGAAATCCAACTACCAAAGAAGGAGCTCCAATTGAAGTAAAACA
>JBJXFC010000289.1:0-8357 GCA_046153915.1 Flavobacteriales bacterium | reverse complement strand
GGGATTTGTATACAAGCGAAGGTTCAATCTGATCGCCCTTAACAATGAAAGTATCAGCATCCAATTCACCGCTCACCAATCCTTCTCCCAATCCCCAAACCGATGAAATAATTTTTTCACTTCTGCTGCCAGACGTTGGATTGATTCCAAATCCCACACCTGCAGATTCCGATTCGATCATCGCCTGAATAACAACGGCAATGGGTTGAATAATGGGAATTCCGTTTTGTTTGCGGTAAGCAATTACCCGTTCCGAAAAAGCAGATTTCCAGACATCCTTGATTCTTTCTGCAATTTCACTTTCTGCAACAAACAGATACGACTCGAACTGGCCTGCAAAACTGAATTGCCCGCCATCTTCGTCTACAGCTGATGAGCGCACTGCAACGTATTTTACATCCTTCAAGTGCGCCCGAATTTCTTTTACAACTTCTTCAGGAATGGCAATGGCGTCAATAGCGGAGAGGTAATTATCGTGTGATGATTCGACTGAAAGGTCCAATTGACTCAAAAGTGCTGTAGAAGGTAAAACAACAAAAGGTGGAACTTGAAATCCAAAAGTGGATAATCGAAAAAGATTGCGTCCTTTTCCTCCAGTCAAACGCACATTCTGCTTCAGCTTATCTTCTGACTCACGAGTTATGATATTCCAGCTATGTGCCGTCGCGTTTTCGCTCATATCAATTCAATCAGTTTTACGATTCCACCAAGTGTGAGATACATCGCCATGGTCCACAATCCGGAGGCAATTTCAATGGCCTTGGCCGACTTCGCAGATTTTGATTTCAAATACGATATTGCAGGGATGAGTGTGAGCAAAAAACATGCTGTCAAAACCACATACACCACAACTCCATGATGGGCATAATGCGCAGCGGCGGCAGCAAAACCAAGGGTAGCTAACAATACTGCAATCCACAACCACACCGATTTTTGTGGGCCGAGTAAATGCGAGTATGTCAATACACCTTCTTTTTCATTTTCGGGAGCCCGGATTTTGCGACCAACCTCGAGCACAATGCCATTCATAAAAGATACTGCAAAGAAAAATAAAAGTCCAAATGGAGCAGAAACACCTTCCAGATACCAATCAAATCCGCTGGCAAAAACATCCACGAAGGGAATGATGAACATGTGGGAAACGACGTACCAGAACTGGTGTTTTTTCAGCCATTCCACCACAAAAAATTCCTTTCCCATAAGCGACATATAAATCATCACACCGGCATACAACCAAAGCATGGTTGGAAAAGTAATGGCGTTTACAATGATTTGCAAAAAGAAGACAGCCAGTCCGATGTTGCGCAATTCCTTCAGTGAGATCAATCCTCGAGGAACAGGCAATTCGCTTCGGTATTTGGCATCGTCCTCGGCGTCTTTGTGTTCGTCGAAAACACGGAGTAGGAAAAAAATCGTGATGGTATTAAAAATGCAAATGGCAAATTTCTCCCATTCGATAAAACCTGTCGCATCGCGACAAATGCGTGAATACGAAACCGCGCTGAAGCTGAAACATGTGATCAAAAGTCCGTGTGTTAGAAACGGAAATCGTTCCTTTTGATACAACCAAAACCGTTTGATGAGAGAATCCTGCGCCATGATTATCCGTGTTTTTTGCGACCAAGACTTTGATGCGCGCTTGTGAAATGACCGACTGATAACGCGGCTGCTATGCTTAGTTCACCTGATAAAACGAGAGCCGCGCAGATCTCTGCAAACTTGCGGGCTTGGCCATTACCGTAGCAACCCATGAGCTCCAGGCATTCGCGTTGAGTTGGTAAACCTGTACCACCTCCAACCGTTCCTACAATCAAATTGGGAAGCGTAACGGCTGCATATAAATTTCCTTCTTCGGTTTTTTCCATGCGTGTGATTCCAACTGATGCTTCACTTACACAGGCTGCATCCTGACCTGTTGCGATAAACAATGCCGCAAGACCATTGGCATAGTGTCCCTGTGCACCAATGCTGCCTGTTTGGATTGAACCTACAGTTGAAGACTGCCAGTATTCGGCCATTTTCTCAGGAGTGGTTTTAAGAACGCCTTCGACGATGGATCTGGGCAATTCGATCTCTGCAGTTACTTTTTTTCCGCGTACATTCATGAATGACATAGCGGTTGCTTTTTTATCGCCCGAAAAATTCCCTTCAATAAACCAGGAGACCGGTTTAATCGGAGCGTTTTCGATAAGCCATTTGCAAACAGCATCCGTGCAGATGGTCACCATATTCTGACCCGATGCATCACCAGTGAAATAGGTAAATGTGATGATAAGCTGATTGCCTTCGATATTCGTTGCGATATCGTCCAGTTGTGCATGCCGGCTTGTAAGTGAAATGATCTCGCGAATTTTTGGTTCCTGCTTAAGCGCCCAGATAATAAACGTTCCCAGATCTGCGAGGTCTTTAAAACGGAACAAGGGTGAACGATGTACTCCTTCAGTAAGGCAAACAGAACGAATTCCGCCGGCAAGATGTGTGGCTTTGGCGCCGCGGTGGTAACTCGCAACGAGCGCTCCTTCACTCGTGGCCAATGGCACAAAATAATCTCCGTGCGCAGAGGTACCGATAACACGCAATGGCCCGATAATTCCGGTAGGAACCATCGTCATACCGATAAAATTCTCAATATTTCCTTCCAGTGATGTGGCATCCTGAAAAGCTTGTTCTCCGCTCAAAAAAGGAGCTTCTTTGCCTGTTTCGCCTTTCAAAAAATCGAGTCGCATTTTTTTGCCTTCAGCGCTAAACATTTCTTTTACAGGAAAAGAATCACGTCCAGAATCTTCGAAAGGACGGTTTTTTAATTTTTCGAGTAACGAATGAATTTCATGCGATTCGTTGATACGAAGCAAAGCTTTAAGAGAACGGTTATAAGAAAAGGACATACATTCTGAATTTAGTAGTAAAAGCGACGAAAATGGCATTCCGTATCCGGGCCAAATTAAGGAATTGGAGCGATATTTCCTGAACCTTCTATATCGTCGTCGATCTGATCGGGTGAACCGTTGTAATAAATATTTCCAGAGAACTGAATATAGCCAAATAAATATCCATCGCTGTAAACATACACATCGTTGATGCTGCTGTTGTTTACATACGCTTCTGATGTAATGAGATTGCGCGCATCGATTATGCCAAGTCCCTGATTAAACAAGCCAGCCATCTGTGCCTGTCCCTGCAGCGTAACATTGGCAACACCTGTATGTGTATTGATTGAAACAGAATCCACCATCAGACTGATGTTTATTTCACCCGCTGCCTTGCGATTTTCAATCTTAAAATAAGAAGAAGAAATCGTATTTATAGAACGAATATCTCCAGTTCCAAAATTCTGAATGTCGATGAAATTGGGTGCATAAATTCTGACTGTAATGCGCTTTTTGAAAGACCTTACAAAATTGCAGGTGTTTTTGTTTTCGATTTCGAGTTTGCCATTTTCAACTTTCGTTTCAATTTCAGGAATGAGATTTTTAGGTGCCGTAATTTCGACAAACGTTTCTGAGCTGTCATACAATTCGATGGTTATATAATCGCGCAATTCGATGCTTTCAAAATCGTCGATATCACGCTTCACCGTTGCAAAATCGCCTGCCATTTGAAAACAATCTGGTGCATTTTCTTTGTTGCATGAATTCGACAACAGCATAACGGCAGAGCCCAGGATTGACAGGAGCCACATCCTTCGCGCTTGATTGCTATTTTGTAACAAACTAAAAAGCATATCCCAATCCAAGTTCGCCGAAATCGGCTTTTGCAAAGTGCGTTTTTAAAGTCAGTTGATTGTAGAAATGATTATTCCAAAAATAACGCAATCCAAAACGGTTATAGAAACTACCATCACTTTTCCAATTGTCTTTTACATAAAATCCCTGCTGCAATTTAAATTCAAAATCGTTGAAATGCATGGTGTATCCTCCAACGATTCCCACCTGAACTGTTCTTCCGAAATTTGGTTTTTCACCCTGATAGCGCTCCATCAAAGGAACCAAAGACGAATTGTAAAAGAGGTCTAATCCGGCGCCAAAAGAACTTTTGAATGATATTCTTTTGTCATAAAAAAATGACAATGTAGAAGCAGAATATTTTTTTCCCAGAGGAGGTTGAATTTCTTTTAGACCACCCGCCGCGCCAATGGTAGTGCGCATAGGCATCCAACGATGTTTCTGAAGAAATTTTGGTCTCTCTGTATTTATTGAGGATTTCAACAAATAAGCAATTACAAGAGAGGCATTGTTTGTACCCAAATTCGGCGTTTTGTAAGAGCCATTGGAGAAATGCGTAATTCGAATTCCTGTTCGAACAGAACCTTTGGAAAATGCCAAGGCTTCAATCTGGTATTGAAGCGTTAGTGCCACATTGAGATGACTGCCAATAACTGCAGCTTGAGTATTCTCACGCAAGTCCCAAGTCTTTGTTGCATATCCCGCACCAAGACCAATTCCGATCCAGGAGCGGATGCCTGGTTTATCAGGATGCAAACTCACTCTTTCTTGCCTGTAAACTGGCAAATGCATGATGTAAGAAAAAGCAAACTGGTTTCCAAATTGCCTCGCATTGCCGGTATTGATAAATGTAAAATCAAATCCGCGCTGGGGATTGTGCCATGCATTTTCCCAGGTTTTTGTTCCCGATTGTCTAAGGTATTGCACAGAACCACCAAATGAATGTCCCTGAATGAGATGCAACATTCCGGCAGTATGGGGCACTATGAAGCCAAAATGTGGGGCGAAATAAAAAGTGCCATTCTTCCACGGATTGATAGAAGCAGAATCCTCCTGAGCCCGAAAAATCAGGCTAACGAGCAGTAAGACAGCACAAAAGAAGATTCTTAACATCCGGCCCAAATCTAATTGGTTATACGTTTTTGTAAAGCCATTTTATGGAATACATTTGGCTCCCAACCTTCAGAAAGATTGCCACAATGAAATTCTATTCTTTTGTCCTGAGCGCTATTTGTATAGCCTGCCTTCAAACTGTAAAAGCTCAAACGCTTACGCCACCCGATATCGAACTCGAGACTTTTTACACAGCAGCACTTACGCCCGTGGGTATTTACAACTGTGGTGACGACCGCCTTTTTATACTTGAGAAAGATGAAGGTGATATCGAAATCATTACAAATACTGGCACCGCCATTGGAAAATTCCTTGATTTAACAGGAAGCATAACGAATGGCGGAGAGCGCGGATTGCTGGGCCTTGCATTTCACCCCAACTATGATACCAATGGCTATTTTTATGTGAATTATACCAATACTGCAGGTAACACGGTAGTGAAGCGCTTTCAGGTAAGCGCAGATCCGAATGTAGCAGATCCAAATTCGGGCTTTACCATTATGACCATTACCCAACCATACTCCAATCACAATGGAGGGCACATTGCATTCGGTCCGGATGGCTATCTGTATATTGGTATGGGCGATGGAGGAAGCAGCGGAGACCCACAGGCGCGTTCTCAAAATCCACTTGAACTTTTAGGTAAAATGTTGCGCATTGATGTTGACAATGGTTCACCATACAGCATTCCGGAAACAAATCCATTTTATGGTCAGGCGGATACACTTCCTGAAATTTGGTCTCTTGGCCTTCGCAATCCATGGAAATGGAGTTTTGACAGAGCAACCGGAGACATGTGGATAGGCGATGTTGGGCAGAATGCCTGGGAAGAAATCGATTTCCAACCTGCAGGAGTGAGCGGAATGAATTTTGGTTGGAGATGTTATGAAGGTGATGCTACTTACAACACAGCCAATTGTCAATCACAGTCATTCTATGATTTCCCCGTAGTGGATTATAGTCATGGAGGAAATGATGATTTCTGTTCGATAACAGGCGGTATGGTTTACCGCGGTCAGAATTTTCCTGCATTGGATGGACTGTATTTCTTTACTGATTATTGTGCCGGCGATATCCACTCCCTGACCTCAGATGGACAAGGAGGATTCGATGATGCTATTTTGCTCACAACTGGTGCAGGTGCAGTAGCATTTGGTGAGGATGTAAATGGAGAATTATTCCTCGTATTCAATACAGGTACTATTTCAAGAATTGTTGATTCATGTCCTTTTTACCCAACGATTTCTGGCACAGGAACCGGCAGTTTGCAAGTTGAGGCAGGCACAGCCTATTGGTGGTACAAGGATGGAGTTTTAATTGATGGAGCAACGGATCAGACATATACTCCCACTGCTCCTGGCATTTACAATGCACGAGTAAACAATGGAGAATGTATACGCGAAACGAATAGTTTGCCTTTTGTTTTTGTAAGCGGAATTCCCGGTTGTACCTATTTGAACGCAACAAACTACAACGATTACGCCGAAGTGGACGATGGCTCATGCCAGTTCTCTGTGGATTGCAATTGCCCTGCCGATTTGGATGTAAACGGCGTGATTGGTATTTCCGACCTGATGATATTTATCGGTGAGTATGGAAGTGTTTGCGGGGAGTGAGGGGCGAAGCGCGAAGTGCGATATGCGATGTGCGATTTGAGACGCCAGACAACAGACTCTAGACTCTAGACAATTTGATAAACGAATGATTGGATTTAATCAAACTCAACTCCGTGCAATCTCTGCGAACTCTGCGGTGAAAAAAAAGACGCTAGACTCAAGACAGAAACCAAGTACCAACTACCAAGTACCCAATACCAACTGCTAACTACCAAGTACCAACTACCCTATGATAAAAGCGTGTTTATTCGATATGGATGGTGTCATTGTAGACACTGCAAAATTTCACTTTCTGGCCTGGAAACGATTGGCAGATACATTGAGCATCGATTTCACAGAAGAACAAAATGAACAACTCAAGGGAGTAAGCCGCGTCGATTCGCTGGAGAAAATTTTATCGTGGGGTCACCTCGTACTCGATAACAATAAAAAAATCGAGTTGATGGAGCTCAAGAACAAATGGTATCTTGAATATGTAGAAGGTGTTTCTCCTGAAGACATGTTGCCTGGTGCACACAATTTACTTTTAGACATTCACAAAAACGGATTAAAAATCGGACTTGGATCATCTTCCAAAAATTCAATCCTGATTCTTGAAAAAATGGGCATCATCCATTTGTTTGCTACCATCATCGACGGAACAAAAATCCACTTCTCTAAACCACATCCCGAGGTCTTTCAAAAAGGTGCGGCAGAATTAAATCTCACCCCTTCCGAAATTGTGGTATTTGAAGATGCCATTAGCGGCGTCGAAGCTGCAAAGGCAGGAGGCTTTTTTTGCATTGGAATTGGCGACAAAGTTGTTCTCAAATCTGCTGATGTTGTGGTACCAAATCTCGAAGGAATGGATGTTGCGAAGATGAATGAGCTGGTGCGAAGCATCGCGACGCGTCGCGATGCGTAAAGACGCGATGCATCGCGTTTGTAAACGAAAAAAAAAATGACCCCAGAGATATGACCCCGCCGAAAAAATGGAAAATGGCCCTTTTGATCTGGCTGTTTATCTATCCTACAATTACTTTGCTTTTTATCGTGCTCAGTCCGATTATCAGCGACTGGCCGCCTTACCTTCGAACATTGTTACTCACCCTAATTCTTGTTCCACTTATGGTATTCGTTGCTCTGCCAGCGATCCATAAGAATTTTGCGGGTTGGATACGGAAGTAGTTGGTAGTTGGTATGTAGTAGTTAGTAGTTAGTAGTTAGACATCTAATAAAAATCATCCCATTATCCCATTATCAAATCATCCCATCATCCACCAGCATGCCTCAATACCCCCTTCTCCTTTCACCGCTTGACCTCGGCTTTACGACACTGAAAAACCGTGTCTTGATGGGTTCGATGCACACGGGGTTGGAAGAAGATAAAAACGGATTTGAAAAACTGGCAGCGTTTTATGCAGAGCGCGCAAAAGGGGATGTAGGTTTGATTGTTACAGGAGGAATTGCACCCGATATTTTCGGCAAACTGACTCCTCACTCCGCCAAACTTTCAACAACCAAAGAAGCAAACAAACATCGACTAATCACTTCAGCTGTTCATCAGCACGACGGGAAAATTTGCATGCAGATTTTACACGCCGGTAGATATGCTTACCATCCATGGAGTGTCGCACCTTCCGCTATCAAGGCACCCATCTCTCCCTTTAAACCGTGGAAATTACCCTCGTGGTATGTAGAAAAAACAATTGATCATTTTGCCAGAGCGGCTTCTCTTGCTCAGGATGCGGGATACGATGGCGTTGAAATCATGGGGAGCGAAGGATATCTTATCAATCAGTTTCTTGTGACACATACCAATCAACGCAAAGATCGATGGGGAGGGAGTTATGAAAATCGCATGCAATTCCCGTTGGAGATTATCCGCAGAATTCGGAAGCGCACAGGTGATAATTTTATTTTGATA
>JBJXFC010000259.1:0-17552 GCA_046153915.1 Flavobacteriales bacterium | reverse complement strand
CTCTTCGAGTGTTTGAAATCTTCCATCGTGCATATAGGGAGCTGTTAGGGTAATGTTTCTAAGACTTGGAATTTTGAATTTTCCATGGTCTACTTTCTTTCCTGTTGTCGCCATCAAACCGGCATCGCGATGTATTCCCTGAGCATCTATACTATCAAGTCCATTGTTGCTGAAGCCGCCTGTTGTTCCCAGTGCGTCCGCATCTGTGGGATGGCAATGCAGGCAATCGCCTTTGGTCATGTCATTCATTAGAACAAAACCTCGATTTTCTTCTTTGGTAAGATATTCTTCTCCGCGCAGCACTCTGTCAAATTTCGAGTTATGCGAAATCAGCGTTCTCACGAATTGAGCCAACGCTGCGGCGACATCACTGCTATCTATCTGCGTCCTGCCAAATGCATTTCGAAACATGCGCCGGTATTTGGGTTGATTGCGGATTCTTTGAACAGCTTCGGCCCAAGACAAGTTCATCTCTTCCCGATCTCTGACAGGATGAAATACCTGATCTTCGATTGTTGCTGCTCTTCCATCCCAGAAATAAGCAGAATACCAACTCAGATTAAACAATCCGGGTGTATTGCGTTGAGTCAATATGCCGTTAATTCCCGATGAAAATTGTTTCTGAGCATCGCTGAATGCAAACTTTTGTTTGTGGCAACTGGCGCATGACATCGAATAATCGCGACTCAGAATGGAATCATAAAACAAAAACCGACCTAGTTTCACGCCTTGTGTTGTTGTTGGATTCTCTTGGTTGATGGGCATTTCCGGAAAAAAAAGCAACTCCGGAAAAACATATGGAGTGTTGTCAGGAGACTTTTTGAACCCAATAAAAGGAATGCTCAGGATGGCAAAAAACAAGGTATAAAACCAAACTGATTTCATTGAAAGATCAATGATTGATGATTACTGGAATCGTTTCTGTTTTGATGTTGGTTTGTATTCGCAAGAGATAGTGTCCATTTTCATATTCCTGTGTTCGGATAAAGTACTTTGTTGGAATATTCATCCAACTATCAACAACCTGTCCCAATGAATTGATTAACTCCATTTTCTCGATGATATGAAACTCCTGCAGTTTTTTGGCTTCGATCATCAACCTGTCATTGGAAGGATTGGGATAACACTTCAAATACTCTGTTTGCTCCGTTTCCGCGAGGGTATGCTGGAAAGTCTGGTGGGCAATCATATTGTCAATCATCCAGCCTTCATGTAGAATTTCACTTGGATCTGATGGGATGGTATCCGACATAAAGGTAAATTTAAAAAACACCGTATCGGTATTTACCTGAAACCAGGACAAATCAAAACACAACCACAGATCACGCCAGGTAGTGTCAGTTCCGGTAAATCCGTATTGGTTGTCACCAAAAACATCTTCATTGTTTGACTGATATCCATAAAAATTGTATACGTCCGGATCATCAAAAACTTGCTGCCATTCAAGACTATCAAATGAAAAAGAAATGGTACCTCCGTCATGATTATCATCCATATCCAGTTTCTGCGTCCATTGCAATGCAAAAATGCCCCAGCCAAAATCCTGTAACGGCACCGTACCAACAAAACTGGAGGTATCTGAATCCGGATAGAAGTTAATCGTATCTGTAACTATTACATTGGGAGATGTTGCAGGACTATCAAAAATGTTCTTCTGAGGCGGTCCGATCTGCCAAAGGTTTCCACCGGTAGTATCGATGTTTATGAAGATTGAATTGTAGTCTGCTGTATCGGCTCCATCAAAATACTGCGTGAAATACTGTGCAGAACATGGAGATGAACAAAACAAGCCGGCAAGAATAGCAAGGTAAAAAATTCTCATGATTAAGGTGTTTAGTTTTGAGAATACAACGAATGTATTTCATACCCTACTCCCTTCAAATTTAGGCTCCCCTCTAGTCACTCATGCCGCCCAATCATCGAGTGATGACTGAGGTTGATGAAGTAATCGCTTTTTTTCAGCAATTTCTTCCATTTAAGTCCCGAGACCCTAGATATTTGTTCTTTCGTTTTTGCGAACATGATGAAATCTACAAGTTTGCCATTGTGCACAGTAAAATTAAAAACCTCATCGATTGAGTCTCCATCAAGGTCATCAAATATCAAATTAGTTCTGTAGGCAATCTTTGAGACTTTTTCATTCTCTGATACCAAATCGCTAAACCGATATAAATCCACAAAACAATTCTTCGTTAATTCTAACCACTTAACTCCCCAAATTTGATCTTTGAGTGCTGTCGGAAGTGTATCTCGGACCACATATCTCTTAATCTCACTTTTCATTTCGACTATCAATTTATGAAGCAATCCTGTATCTAATTCCGCCACATTTATTGTAGGATAAATTTGATACAACGGCCTAACTGGAACATTGTACTCGTTAAAACCGATATTATTTAATACCAAAGAAGCTCCTTTCAATGAACTGAGAGCAGGTATTGAAATTGACGTCCATTCTAAAGTCTGCGCGCCTATTAGAGCAAGATGACATTCAGTAATCAAACTATCAGAATAGAGTGAACTATTACCTGTAACCAGAAAATCATCCGAAATATCTTCCTGCAAATTCCTTAACGTCTGACGTTCGCCATAGTGGTTGTATGGCAAGTTAATTTCAACAAGTTGAAAGCTCCCGTCCTTTCCTATAACGAAAGCACCAAACCAACTCTCGTATTCGTACCCTTGATTTACTCTAAATTGAGCGTCAACAATGTTCAAAGATCCTATTTGTTGAACCACTACATTTGCAACGTCCATCTCCTTATTGAAGTACTTGCGTTGTATGGCTCTTCCCAACAGAGTATTGAACTTTTCAGACTTTTTCAAGGTTGGACAACAAAGATTGTCAATCCTCGCATAAGTATTGAGATCATGAGCAAATTCGCGTTCCTGGCAACCTTGAGCCAATTGATATGGATTATAATCATAGAGGTATAACTCATCCGCACGACTCAATAAACCGCCATACGTGCTATCAAAATAATATCTACCGATTTCTTCAATTGACCATTCAAAAGAATTTATCTTACGCCTGAGGTTATGTGATTCCTCAAAAGTAAATTGCGTTCTTTGTATTGTGTTGTAATACTTCTCGATTTCTGGCTGGAAATACCTCAAGTATATTTTTGCAGAAATTACTGCTAATTCCTCGATTTTTCCGGCCGCGATTAACGAATCAACAATTGTATCACCCTTTTCCATGCGTATAGTAAAATCGTCATAGCGATCACCACAACTAACCGATTTTATATATTGAGATTTTTGTATTTCGGTATAATCACCCAAAGCGCTTTGAATATGCGCGTTGCATTCCTCTTGAGTCCATGGCAATTCCAACATTTTGTCGAGTTGATTGTACTCCAATTCCCCGATTCCCGACAATAATAATTCCAGGGCCTTTATTGTCTTTTCTCTTGTTGACTGCTTCAGATTTGCCGTTACGAACAAAACAACATCTTCTTTATACATTTTCCAGGCCTCATAGTAAATAAATCGATCTTGTTCAACTAGTACAGAACTAATGTCGTTGCTGCATGCCTTCATCATACACATTTTTTCACATATATTAAATCCGTATAGTACTTTCTGATTGATTTCGCAATTTTCATACTCTTTCAGGAATTTCAGACTATCCCAATGCTCAATAACAGGTGTCAATTTGAATCCAGTACCAGAATGATGAGATGAAATATTTACCTCCTGTTTATCACTTCCCCGATAGATAAACTCTTGCCGTGTTGGAGGTAATTGTAAATCACTTCCTCTTGCATAGAATAAACTTGTATCCAGATTGATTTTGAAATTCGGCGCCAGATAAACCGTTTGGGTCTGTGACCGAAGCATGCCGCTGATCAATAACACTACAATTGTCCAATATATTCCCGTAGCTTTCATAGAATAATGTGAAACCCGAAAACTAGCAAAATATTTCTCGATTACAGAAAAATCTTTTGAGCCGGGCAACGAAAATTCATCCGAAACCGTCTTGGCAAACACTTCTCAAAACACCAATAAAATCAGATGTTTTGTTAAATTTCACACACTCATGAACCTCCCATTCGCTAGTTGGTTAATGTATCGATAAATACCTTATACCGCCTTCTATTCGGGCTAATAGTTTTATGTTCAACCAAGCTGACTTTGGCGCAAAACCAAGCGCTAATCTGGCATTTCGGCAATAATTGCGTACTCGATTTTAATACCATCCCACCCGCCGCAAATACTGGTCTTGAATTTTCTTCCATTGGTGCCAACGAAGGAACCGCCTCAATAAGTGATGAAAACGGTGAAATCCTGTTCTACAGCAGCGGATGGGATGTGTGGGGAAGTGATAACGTTCAAATGCCATCCTTCGCTGAATGGCCGCCCTCACCGCTGGGAATTCCGCTATTGGGTGGCGGATTATCTGCAACGAACTCTGCGTTTATTGTTCCCGATCCTGGCAATCCAGATCTATTCTATCTTTTCGGAATGGCAGAAGAAATTGGTTACAACGGACTCTCTCAACAACTCGGACTTTCAGGACTGTCTTATGTGATGGTCGATATGTCGCTCAACAATGGAAATGGCGACGTGGAGGGCGACATTCAGGTGGTGACCGATCAAACAACCGAAAAACTGGCGGCGACAACCCATTGCAATGGCATTGATACCTGGGTAGTTGTGCACAAATTCGGCACCAACGAATTTTACGCTTACCTCATTACTGCAGTTGGGATTCAACCTCCGGTGATTTCATCCGTTGGTTATGCGCATGATTGCCCCATTGGTCAAATGAAAATTTCTCCCGATGGAAAAAAAATCGCTGCTGCGACTTATGGATTCTTTAGTCTTGCCAGCAATGTCACTTTCGAAGTGCTGGATTTCGATAACAGCACAGGTATAGTCAGCAACTCGAATTTCTTTGACAACGACTTTGACACCGACCCGAGCAATAACGTGAACGGACTCTATGGCGTTGCGTTTTCTCCTGATTCCAAAAAAGTGTATACCGGTTTATTAAATGATCCTATGATTGGCCCAAGTAAAATTATTCAGTACGACCTTGAGCTCAATCCTGCAGATATAATTGCAAATCGTCAAGTTGTGGCTGAAGTAAATGCGCTTCTTGGATGCTTCCAATTGGCACCCGATTGTAAAATTTATATCAACCAGGGGGATGATGATGCCCTCGCAACCATCGACTTCCCTAACGAAGCAGGCGTCGCATGCGGCTACAATCCGGATGGACTGATCTTTCCAGAACCCTTCGCGCAGCCAAGTCTCAGCTTACCGGCCTTCAATGATTCCTGGTTCTACAATATATGCATTGAATTACCCTTGGAAGAAGATCGATTCATATTGGCATCTGACACCTGTTTTGGAGCAGCCACCAACTTTGCGTTGAATAACAGTAACGGTCTGGACAACATTACCTGGAGTTTTGGCGATCCAGAAAGCACTATGAATACCTCGCAACTGTTTGAGCCGACTCACACCTTTACCGAAGCAGGAAATTATACCATTACCGTATCCTATTCCATACAATGTACTTCATATGAAATTTCCCGGCAGATTGAAATTGTAAACGGTCAAACGCTGATTGTCGATTTTTATCTGCGTTCCGAAGTGTGCAGTGACTCAACTTCCGTCGGACCAGAATTGAACTCCAACTTCACTCCTTTGGGTTACTTTACTTCAAATGGACTTGGGAGCCTCGATTCTTTGACAGGATTTTTTAATCCCTCAATCGAAGATTTTGGAACGTATGAAGTATTTTATTTCGCGGAAGACAGCATTTGCGGAAGTACTGCTTCAGATAGTCAATCCATTGAAATTACCGACTGCTCCATTCAGCCCATCTCTGGAGAACAATGTGAAATTTATATACCTAACGCCTTCACTCCAGATCAGGACGGTATAAATGAATTCCTCTTTGCAAAAAGCAACTGCACTCCAGACATTTTCGAAATGTCTATCTTTAACAGATGGGGCGATTTGATTTTCTCATCGAATGATATAGACCAAGCCTGGACCGGAGGTGAAGACCAGTTTTATGCGCAGGATGGAATTTATCCTTATTTGGTCAATTATAGTTTTGATGGTCTTGAAGTCCGCGAGAAAAAAGGCTGGATTTGTATCCTCAGATAAATCAGTGAAATATGCCTGTTTATTTTTTAAGGTTATTTCGAATAACCCGTCTTTAGTTTGTGTGAAAGCATCTCGTCTCACATTGTAAATGACACGGTGAAATTAGACTCTCGTTCATATTCATTTTGCAAATACATCGAGTCGGGGTAAAAGGGTTTAGAAAATTCCATACATTTGATCTTAATAAACCCTTCAACCCAATGAAAACAATTTCTACTTTATTGCTTTTGGCAATCATTACAACTGCGTCTAATTATACACTTGCCTGCGTCGACTATCATCCCGATTCAATTCGTGTGGTGCTTAGCGGCGATACTTCTGGCTGCAACCTGGAAGTTCGGGTACAAAACCTCCAAATGTTTGGCGGTAATCCGAATCAATTCTGTAGTTGCGGAGTAATTGGTTCCTACGACCTTGGTCCCGACAAACCCTTCTTTATCGATTACGTTGTTTTTGTGGATGCGGTGACAAATATTCCCGTTGAAGGATTTGATGCTTTTAATTTCCTGAATACTGCATCAACTTCATGGGAAAATGTGGACCCAACTGCGTTTGATTGGTCGGGCTTCGTGTCCCTGGTAAATTCATCAGGAATTGTGGCCGGCCAGGACGTGGATTTGGTAATCCGCGGACATTACGAGCATGCTGATTGCAAAGATGACCTTTTTTATATTCTCATTCAAAAACAACCCATTTTAACCGGTGGTGGATTTGGAACCGACGAATGGTCGAACGCGAACAACGATCTCGCTCTTTCACACAATGACATTACCTATTTTGATGATATATTAGAATGGGATGATGTAGACTATGTGTTTGTAGATTCTTATTATTTCGATTTCTTAGATGGCCTCGTGCTTTCGTCTCCCGAAATTATCTCACAGGAAATTGTTATTTACCCCAATCCTGTTCAGGAAACGATTTCGCTCAATCTACCATTTAAATCATCTATTGAAATCCTCGATGCTTCCGGAAGGATAATTTATACCACTGTATTACCTGCAAATGAAAATCTCCAGGTGAATCAACTAACCCAGGGATTGTATTTTATTCGTATTCACAGCGGTGATTCCATTCTTACTTCCCGGTTTATCGTTGGGTAAGTCGACTTAGGCTGTGCATAAACGGTATGGCAATACTCAGTGATTCTGGAGATTTCGCCCAAGTCGAATTCATACCATAAAGCACTAGCAATCATGTTTTTAGATCGAAAAAGACCGGTAATGTCTGAAAGCGATTAGAAAGAATAAACCACCGTCTAAAAACTTGCCAATATGGGGATGCAACATCCCCACGTTTTTCAACGTCCTATGTGTGAAACCACGGTCAATCCCGTATATTTTACACTAACTACGAGGTATATTTGCCGTTCAACTGTCATTCGCATTGCTAACTCTACGTAACATAACCCTCCACACCTGTGTCCTGCTGTCATTCATTTTCCTATTGGGAATGGAATCCAAAGCCCAGTGCAGTGCGGACGCCGGACAAGATCAAACCATTTGTGCTGGTGAAAGTGTAACACTTGGAGGAAACCCTACTGCTGTAAACGGTGGCGGTGGTGTTACCTACGACTGGGACGCCAATACAGGTGCCGATCCAAACGATGTGGCAAATCCTGTTGTGTCTCCTACAACCACAACCACTTACACCGTGGAATTGGACAATGGCAACGGGTGCAACAATGAAGACGACCAGGTAACGATTACCGTTTTGCCCGCTCCAAACGCCAATTGCACTTTTGCTCCCAACAATACCCCTTGCGCGGATACTCCTATCACATTCACCAACACGACCACTGCTTGTCCTTCTTGCCAATATACATGGGATTTTGGTGACGGCAGCCCTACCAGCAATGCGCAAAATCCAACCCACACTTTCAGTTCTGCTGTAGGAACAGGTAATGCAAGTTTTACGGTAACGCTTACTGTTGAAGCTCAAAATGGTTGCACAGATACCCACACGGTTACAGTAACGGTAAGGCGTATTCCGGATATTGAACTCACCGATCCCATTACAAATTTTACCCAATGCAGTGGTGATCCAACTTTTGCTTTAACCGTCTTCGATGCCAGCACACCAGCCACAAATACCAGCTATACCATCAACTGGGGTGATGCTACCCCCAACTGGACAGGTGCTACTTCACCTCAGGGTATTTCCCATACTTATGCCACCAATGGAGTGTTTAACCTGGTCTACACTATTGTTGGAACGAATGGATGTTCTGCCAGCGAAACGTATTATGTTTCGAATATTACCAACCCCTCTATAGGTGCTGCCAACCCTGGTGGAACGCAAGGATGTGGACCGCTCAATATTTGTTTTCCACTCAACAATTACGAGAATAATCACGAGAGTACAACCTACCTCGTTGACTTCGGAGATGGATCCCCAACTGTCTTACTCAATCACCCACCACCGATTGAAATTTGTCACTCTTACACTGGGTCATCTTGTTCTACCAATCCAACTGGATATACTTTTTCCATCACTGCCACCAACAATTGTGACCAATCTGTTGCGACCATTTTCCCGGTGAAAGTTTACAATACTCCTCAAGCCAGTTTTACAGCAACTCCAGTTCCGGCTTGTGTAAATACATCGGTAACTTTTACCAACACAAGTATTCCCGGTTACAATAGTCAATGTTTACAATCGGGTACCTATACCTGGAATTTTGGCGACGGATCTCCCGCGGTAACTGTGGCCTCCCTTGCCAGTCAATCACATGTATATACCGCCACAGGAACTTACACTGTAACACTTGCTGCTACCAATGCATGCGGCACTTCCAATGCTTCGCTCGATGTTTGTATCGAAGCTGCTCCCGTTCCTCTTATGACGGTCAATCCAACTTCGGGCTGTGTGCCGCTTAATGTTACGACAGACAACACAAGCACCAGTGCAAATAGTTGCAGCACGTCTACAACCTGGATTGTGGACTACAGTGATTTGCCATGTGACCCCGATAATGGAAATTATATTTATACCGGAGGTACATCGGCTTCATCGCTGGAACCAACATTCACTTTGCAAAGTGTAGGAGTTTATACGATTCGTTTAAGAATGCAAAACTCATGCGGCATATTCGAAGACTTCGAAACTGTAACAGTAAATACTACTCCGATTGTAGATGTCACAACTCCCGTTAATGGGGTTTGTGCGAATACGTCGGGCACATCGAGTGCAATTGTAGATGCATGTAATTTGCCCATCACCAATTATCAGTGGACTTTCCAGGGCGGCAATCCGGCAAGTTTCACCGGTGCAAATCCACCAGCAATTCTATATGCAACAACAGGCAATTACAATGTAACACTTGCTGCTACCAACGCGTGCGGAACAACTTCGGATACCGCTCCAATTGCCGTTCTTGCCATTCCTGATGTGCAGGTTACGGCCAGCGAAATTGACAATGGCATCTGCAATGGACAGTCTGCAATTCTTACAGCCACAGGCGCTGCAACATATACATGGTCGCCTGCGACATATCTTTCCAATTATAGTGGAACTGGTAATACGGTTCAAACAAATCCTACAGGACCAATAACCTATACAGTAACGGGTACGTCGGGAAGTTGCACTGATACCGGAACAATTACACTCACCATTGATCCATTGCCTGTTGTTAATCCAGCAGGAGTATATAGCATGTGTGTTGGCGAAACTGAACTACTTGGAGTAACTGTAACCGGAGGATCTGGCACATACAATTCGTATGCATGGACACCCAGTGCAACCTTGATAAATCCGAATACTACTGCGCCTACATCCAATGCCATTGTAACAACAAACTACACCGTTCAGGTATCGGATAACGAAGGATGTGTTGGAACGGGCACTGTACCATTGACAGTAAATCCATTGCCACCAACCAATGCGGGTCCAGACCTCAATCTTTGCAATCAACCCGTTGCAACCACCTTGTCGGGCTACTCTCCAAATACCGGCGGAACAGGCCCGGGAGGCAGTGGAACATGGAGTGGTGCAAACGTTACTTCTGCTGGAGTGTTTACGCCCGGAGGAGTTGGACCGGTTCTATTGACTTATTGCTTTACTTACGCTAATACAGGTTGCAGTGCTTGTGATCAAATGACCATCAACGTGGCCAATCCAACAAATGCCGACGCTGGCCCTGATACAACGATCTGTTTGAATGCCGGAACACTGGATCTTGATCCTCTCAATATTGGCACTTGGAGCGGCAGTGCACTGGTTTCTGTATCTGGAATTTTTACTCCATCAACAGTAGGGAATTATACTCTGACTATGAATGTTGGCAATGGTTCTTGCCAAACCTCCGATCAGGTAAACGTCGAAGTACTTGCGCTGCCTGTGATGAACGCAGGACCTGATGTAACAATCTGCGCGGGAGAAGACGTTGACTTGAGCGCAACGTGCACAACATGCCTCAATGGCGCAATTGATTTTTGCACCTGGAATCCCGGCACAATTCCCGCTTTGAGTTGCACACCCAATACGGGTCCACTACTTGCTCAGGCAACGTATACAGTAACTGCGGTGGATATGGAAGGCTGTGCAGACAGCGATCAGCTTACCATTTTTGTGAATCCACTTCCAAATACAAATGCCGGTTTGGATATGACTGTTTGCAATCAACCCATAGCAACACAACTTATTGGCAATCCTGCAGGAGGCACATGGAGTGGCACTGGTGTTACTGCGGGCGGGTCCTTTACACCGACTGCACTTGGACCAGTTACTTTGACCTATTGTTATATCAATCCTCTAACCTTTTGCGAAAGATGCGACGATGTGATTGTGACAGTAGTTAATCCAACAACAGCCAATGCAGGTCCAGATGTTAATGTTTGTTCCGGTAGTCCGGCATTTAATCTTGCACCGGTTACACCGGGAGGAACCTGGTCGGCGATAACACCGGGAGCTCCAGTTACAGCAGGAGGCGTTTTTACACCCGGCGCTACTGGAAATTTCACCTTGCTCTATACCCTTGGAAGTGGCACGTGTCTTACAACTGATACATTGATTGTAAATGTGAATGCGTTGCCAACCGTAAATGCTGGTGCCAACATTACCATTTGTGTAGGCGAAGAAGCTCAAATCAATGCGACGGTAAATGGTGGAGAAACACCGTATGATCTCAGTTGGAATTTTCCGGCATGGCTAAGCAATAACACCATAGAAGATCCAATTGCAACTCCCCCAGCAACCACCACATTCACGCTTACAGTAACAGACAACAATCTTTGCGAAGGAACAGACGATGTAACTGTTTTTGTAAATAGTTTACCTGTTGTAAATGCCGGAAATAATATTCAGGTATGTGATCAGCAAATTGCTGAAGTCCTCACCGGATTTACACCACTGGATGGAAACGGCGGCACTGGAACCTGGACAGGAACTGGTATCAGTGATGCATCAGGTGAGTTTACCAGTCCGGGAGTTGGCACCTTCTGGGTGTATTATACTTTCACTGCAGGTGGAAATGCCTGCTCGAATACCGATAGTATTCAGGTTACGGTTGTGCCCGCCGTATTCGCAGTTGCAGGACCGGATGTAGAACTTTGTTTGAATGAAGGTCAATACCAACTTACTGGATTTTCTCCAGTGGGTGCTACATGGGATGGACCGGGAGTTATTGATGCCACCAATGGTATTATTCAATCAGAAGATGCAGGAGTTGGCAACTGGACTTTGACATTGGAATACGGCGCAGGAACTTGTTTTACGAGTGATGATATTGAATTGGATATTCTGGCATTGCCTGTTGTGCAATCGGGTCCGGGTGCTACGGTATGCGGCAATGCAGCCATCTTCGATCTGCAGGGATTTGTCCCTGCCAATGGTGGAACATGGGAAGGAACGGGTATAACGGATGCATCGAATGGAACATTTGATCCTTCAATTGGCACTGGTACCTACGATTTATTTTACTGGTATGAAAATGCCCAAACGGGTTGTAGTGATACAGCATATACAACTGTGAATGTTTCTGCTGTTCCGGTAGCCAATTTTTCTCTTACTCCGTTGAATTGCACCAACGCTCCGGTAGATTACACCAATACATCTGTTGGTGGAAATACCTATACATGGAACTATGGAAATAGTGTTGAACTGATAGGGTTTGAACCGAACTACACCTATCCGGATGAAGGAATTTATACCGTGACATTGTATGTTGAGAACATTGCTGGATGCGCAGATACAGCGGCCAATGCCATGGAAGTCATCAACCCACCGGTGGCTGATCTTGTCATTGATCCACTTCAGGGTTGTGCTCCATTGGATGTTGTTTTTGACAATCTCAGCGTTGGACAATACATGACATACGATTGGGATCTGAGTATTACCACAAGCACAGATAGTTTGCCAAATGGTCTTACCTATCAGCAAGGAAATGACGTTGTCATTTATCCGATCGAATTGACTGTAACCAATTTCTGCGGTTCAGATTCTGATCAGGATGAAATTACCGTCTTACCTCAACCCATCGCAGGATTTGGAACCAATCTCGATGTTTTCTGTTCGCCTTTTGTGGTTGAGTTTAACAATATCTCGACAGGTTTGCCGGATACTTTCCTATGGGAATTTGGCGATAATACAACGAGTACTTTGGAAGAACCGCTTAACCATCCCTACTTCACTGATTCCTTGCCATCCGATTATACCATCACACTTTATCTAAGCAATGAATGTGGTGCAGATACCGCTGATTATACCATCACCGTATTGCCTAATACTGTGACGGCATTCTTCAACACCAATGTAACCGAAGGCTGCGAACCACTTACCGTTGAGTTTACAAATTTCAGCGATGGCGGAACACAAATCAGTTATGATCTCGGTGACAGCAATCAGACTTCTGATGACAATCCAATACACACATACTCTGCTGGCGTATACACTATCTACCAGTTTGTAGACAATGGCTGTAGTTATGACACCGCACAAATTACCATAACCGTCTTTGAAGCGCCAGTGATTGATTTTGAAACCAATGTTCCGAATATCTGCACGTTCAACGAAGTACAGTTCATTCCTGAAATTGGCAACAGCATCGAAATTCACTGGGATTTTGGAGATGGCACAATCAGCGATCTCACAGCTCCAACTCATGAGTATATCGATGGAGGAAATTACGTTGTTACGATGACTGGCGTGAGCGACAATCTCTGTGAAACAACAGTTAGTCATCCTTTCGTAGTGTATGATGGACCAGATGCCTCGTTTGATGTTCCAGACAATGTAGGTTGTTCACCTTTCAATATCTGCTTCAGCAATTCGACCAATGGCGGTAATTTTTACACCTGGGATTTTGGCGACGGCAATACAGACAACGATGAAGATGGTTGCAATACGTATATCAATATTGGCGCAGGTGCCGAATTGTATACCGTAACACTTATCGCTCAGAATTTACAGTTGTGTGCAGATACTTTCCAGATGGATGTGATAGTCGCACCGCAACCTATTAGTGCATTTACTTTGAGCAGCTTTGAATCCTGTTATTTCCCTCAGAATGTAGATGCAATAAATTTCTCACAATGGGCAAACGGCTACGATTGGAATGTGAATGGTGTTTTTTATTCAGATGAAACAAACGTAGTTCTTGACTTCAGCGATGTAGGAGAATACGAAGTAGAATTGATTGCCACCAATCAGTTCGGATGCACCGCTGCAAGTTCTGCAGATTATACCATTCATCCGCTACCGGTGGCTGAATTCAGTGCAGATCCTGCACAAGGTTGCGAAGACCTCACGGTAAATTTCACCAATAACAGCGACGGAGCACAATCGTATATCTGGAGTTTTGGCGATGGTGCGGGCAGTGTTGCTGCAAATCCAATGCACATTTATCCTGATCCGGGATTGTATGATGTAGAATTGATTGCGGTAACGGACCAGGGTTGCAGAGATACACTTGAATACGACAATTATGTTGAAGTGTGGAATCTTCCGATTGCCAATTTCTGGACAGATCCTGAAGAAACTACAATCTATACACCAGAATTCTTTTTCCACGACGCCAGTTTCGATGCTGTTCAATGGGAATGGAATCTCGGAGATGGTTGGGTATTCACTTCGGAAAATGTTCTACACACCTACGAAGAGCCGGGTATCTGGCCAGTTACACTTACCGTTTGGAACGAACACGGCTGTGAATCCTCAAGAAGCGACGTTGTAATTATAAACGACCTCTTTGATGTTTATGTACCGAATACGTTTACACCAGATGGCGATGGTATCAATGAAGTTTTTCAGCCTATTGTTAACGGTACAGCATTTATAGAAGAATATACTTTCCAGATTTACAATCGATGGGGTGTATTGATTTTCGAAACGCATGAAACCGATGAGCCATGGATAGGTGAAGTGCGCGGAGGAGAATACTATGCGCAGGATTTGGCCTACAACTGGCAGATCATAGTGCAACTCAAAGGATCGGATGACGAACGCGTGATGCGCGGGCACGTGAATATTTTGCGGTAAACCACAATCGCAGTGACGCGATGCATCGCGTCCCTACAGCATTTTTTCGCTGGGCGCTCAACCCCTAACTTCGTGGCCTGTATAATCTCTTCTGACAATTCTGCCGAATTCGGATTTGCAGCAATGATTTATGAAAAGAACCGTCATCACAGGCACCGGATGTGTCATTCCATCTGAGGTAAAAACGAACCGCGATTTTACCGTTCACGATTTCTTCAGTGAAGATAAAAAGCGCATAGAAACTGCTCCCAGCGAAGTAGTCGAAAAATTCAAACAGATCACGGGTATTGAGGAACGCCGTTATGTGCCGGCGAATGTAAACACCTCTGATATTGGCACAGAAGCAGCGCTATTGGCCATTGCAGAAAGTGGCATTGATCCCGAAACAATAGACCAGATTATCGTTGCACACAACTTCGGCAATGTTGTAAAACATACAGTTCAAACAGACATTTTGCCGGCACTTGCTTCACGCATCAAACACAATCTGGGCATTCACAATCCGCGTTGTATTCCTTATGACGTACTATTCGGATGTCCGGGATGGATTCAGGGTGTGATACAAGCCGAAATGTTTTTTAAGGCAGGGGCAGCAAAACGTTGTCTTGTTGTAGGTGCTGAGACATTGAGTCGTGTGTTGGATGTCTACGATCGTGATAGCATGATTTTCTCGGATGGCGCTGGTGCTTGTATTTTGGAATATCAGGAAACTGCAGAAAATGGAAAAGGCATTATTGGGTATTCGAATGCATCACATTCTATAGACGAAGCATTTTATCTTTTTCTGGGTGAATCCAATTTTCCAGATTCCGATCCCCGCCTTCGTTTTATTAAAATGAAAGGACGCAAGGTCTATGAATATGCCGTAAAACATGTTCCCGCTGCTATGAAGGAATGTATTGATCAGGCAGGTGTCCATATCCAGGACGTCCAAAAAATCTTTATTCATCAGGCCAACGAAAAACTTGATGAAGCGATGATTCGTGGGTTGTATAAACTCTATGGTATCAATACAATTCCAGACAATATCATGCCCATGAGTATTCACAAACTCGGCAACAGCTCAGTGGCAACAGTACCTACATTGTTTGATCTTGTCAAAAAAGGCAAACTCGAAGGTCACACTCTGCACGATGGCGATGTGGTCGTTTTTGCTTCTGTCGGTGCTGGAATGAATATCAATGCTATTTGTTACCGTGTTTAATTGCAAGAGACAATGAAAGGATTATCTGCAAGATTCCACTACCTACTTTTGGTGACGCTGTTCTTTGTGACTGTATCATTTCATTATCCATCTGATGCCATTATTGGCCATGTGAAGATGGCACATGCTGATCTACCCGTGAAAGATGCTGAAATAGTCTATCTGCAATCCGAAATTCTCAATTCGGGCGATATGAATATGGATATCAGATACAAAGAATTGGGCCGTGTAAAAGTGCAGGACGACGGCAGCTTTGTTTACTCCCCTTCCATCCCGGCTGATGTGATAAAGGCTGTTGGCACTGGAGATTATTTCCCGGCAGAAAGTGCATTGTTCTCCACTTCAGAAGCAATACAAAAAAAATACCCTTTCAAATTGGATCTTACTGCTCCTGTTTACATAAATCTGGCTATGCTGGATGCGGATCCACCTAACTTCAAAGTACTCATGGCCGAATGCTGGATTGAAGATAAAAACAATACCACACCGCACTATGTATTGCGGTATGAAAAAAAAATCGGTCATACACCCTGTTATCAACGCGACATAAAACTCTATTATCGCTTTATCCTCATGGATCAGAGTAAAACCGAAATACAGGAAATAAATCTGGGCAAGCTCACTCCTCTGGATACAATAAACTATTCAATTACTTTCTAAAAATACAGATGTCCAAACTGCAACTCGAAACCCCAAGGCTATTTATGCGTGAATTCGAAGAAGCTGATGCCGCTTTGATTTTTGAATTGGACAGCGATCCGGAAGTACATCGCTTCCTGGGCAACAAACCCATAAAAGAGTTCACGCAGGCCGAAGAAGTCATACATCTTATTCGAAAACAATACGCAGAGCGCAAAATAGGCCGATGGGCTGTCTTCCTTAAGGAAAATGAGCAGTTCATAGGATGGGCGGGTTATAAATTAAATACCGAAGAAATCAATGGTTTCATCAACTTCTATGACCTCGGCTATCGTTTTCAAAAAAAATTCTGGGGACAAGGGTATGCGTCTGAAAGTGCTAGACATCTTCTCGACTGGGGACTCAAAAATCTTGACCCGGAGAGAATTTATGCCATGACACACAAAGAGAATGAAGCCTCACGCAGAGTATTGATCAAAACTGGATTTATTGAAAGAGGAATATTTGACAATGAGGACAGGGAAGCGTCGTGGTATGATTTGAAAAAATGAAATCCTTTTTAGATAAGACAAACAAGATGTTGCCTGCGGCACTATTATTTCACCATTAAGAAGTTGAGGAGGTCCCTCGCTCTGCTCGGGATGACAAGGTTGTCAATTGGTCATTGGCGCGGAAAAAGGGGAAGCGGAGTAAACCGCAGTAATCTCAGAACTTGCTACTGGCACTCTATTTCACCTTTAAGTAGTTAAGGAATAAAAAAGGAGATCCCTTGCGATGAAATGGAAGTATCTCGGTGTGAACAGAAAATATAAGAAGCGGAGTAAACCGCAGTAATCGCAGTACGTGCTTCTGGCACTCTATTTCACCTGTAAGAAATTAAGGAATTAAAAAGGAGATCCCTTTCGATGAAATAGAAGTATTCTGTTAGAAATGAATAAGGGGAAGCGGAGTAAACGATTGCAATTCCAGGATATGCTTCTGGAACTCTCTTTCACCTTTAAGAAGATAAGGAATAAAAAAGGAGATCCCTTGCTCCGCTTCGGGATGACAAGGTTGTCATTTGGTCATGGGCGCGGAAAAAGGTGAAGAAAAAGGGCGGCTGCGC
>JBJXFC010000221.1:0-6201 GCA_046153915.1 Flavobacteriales bacterium | reverse complement strand
AATACAGGATTGCAGAGGTTACCAACTACTTCCAGATGGCAACAACTATTTGAGGAAAATGATCAGGTAAAAAAACTCCTTCACCTTTCAACCTTGGAGGATGACATCTTTCTTCGAAAGAAATAATTTGAAAATTAATCCTTGATTTTGTTTTGAGGGTTTTATTATTCTTTTCCTCAATTGACTCGCAAGGCCTGGCTGAGCCTATTGTACCTTCATTCTAGGCAAATGCCTAACAAAAAACCGCGCAATAAAAAATATTCATCCATTCGTAAAGACATTCGGCTCCATTGACATTAAGTTTGGAGCGTAGCAAAATGGAACTAATTACAGTCAAACAACGCTTCGAAATCATCGGCAACAACCCGATGCTCAATCGTGCCCTCGATATTGCCGTGCAGGTTGCGGCTACCAATATGTCTGTGCTCATCAGCGGTGAAAGCGGAACAGGTAAAGAAAGTATTCCCAAAATCATCCACGCATACAGCGCCCGCAAACACGCGCCCTATATCGCTGTAAACTGCGGTGCTATTCCGGAAGGAACAATAGATAGCGAGTTGTTTGGACATGAAAAAGGATCGTTTACAGGCGCCACGGATGCGCGCAAAGGGTATTTTGAAGAGGCCAATGGCGGCACCATCTTCTTGGATGAAGTAGCCGAACTTCCATTGCAGACACAGGTTCGATTGCTGCGTGTGCTCGAAACAGGTGAATACATCAAAGTGGGTTCATCCAAGGTACAGAAAACCAATGTGCGTGTGGTTGCCGCTACCAACGTGGAGTTCAGCAATGCTATCCGCAGCGGAAAGTTCCGGGAGGATTTGTACTACCGCCTCAACCAGGTTCCAGTTTATCTGCCACCCCTGCGCGATCGCAAAGAAGACATTCCCATGCTTTTTGCCAAATTCACGACCGATTTTTCTGAGAAATACAAAATGCCGGTTTTGCAGCTCACCTCTGATGCGCGCGAATTGCTGGTCAATTATTCATGGCCCGGAAACGTGCGTCAATTAAAAAACATTACCGAACAAATCAATGTGCTGGAACAGGAACGCATGGTTTCAGCAGATACATTGCGGTATTACCTGCCTCAGGAAGGATTTGGAAGTGGCTCGATGGTATTGGCAACCGGCAACAACAGCGAAACACATTTGAGTGATCGGGAGATATTGTACAAAGTATTGTTCGATATGAAAGGAGATCTCAATGATCTCAAAAAACTCGTTTTGGGCATGATTCAGTCTGGTGGTCAATTTGAGGCCAATGGTGAAAATGCCGAGTTGATGCACAAAATTTTTACACGCGACCAGAGCGCCTCGGCTCCTGCCAACGCGCCCATTTCAACAGGCGTAATTCACCTGCCACAAAGCGGAAATGGAAATCCTTCGCATACACACATTGATGTAGAAGAAACCCTTTCACTTCAGGACTCCGAAAAAGAACTGATTGTGCGTGCACTCAAAAAACACAAGAACAAACGCAAATACGCCGCTGAAGAACTCGGTATTTCTGAACGCACACTCTACCGCAAAATCAAAGAGTATACTATTGCAAAATAAGTTTTCAATTATCCGTTAAGCGATTTGAGGAAGATGAATTCGTTTGATCTGAAATACACGTTGACGTGGAAGAAATTCTGCTTTTTGCTCATTCTACCCTTCGTTGTTCTTGCCTCAGGAGGTTGTGGATTTTACAATTTATCTTTCACCGGAGGTCAATACAGTGGTGCCCGCACATTCTCTGTTGACTACTTCAGACCACAGGCTGCACTTTCGACACCCATTTATGCGCAACGGCTCACCGAATCGATGAAAGACTTGCTCGTCGCACAAAGCCCGCTCAAATTGGTGGAGACTGATGGGGAACTTCAATATGCAGGTGCCATTACAGAGTACAAAGTCACTCCGGTGGCTGTAGAAGGCGGTGCTTCAGAAACTGCATCGCTCAACCGACTTACTATTAGTGTGAAGATCAATTATGTGAACACCATTGAAACGGATCTCAGTTTTGAAAGGTCCTTCTCTAAATTCGCTGATTTCGATGCCGGTTCTGACTTGTTTTCCGTCGAAGAAAACCTCTGGAAAGAGATAAATGAGCAGCTTACCATCGAAATATTCAATGCCAGCGTTGGAAACTGGTAAATTTGCCTCCCATTATTTTTTTCAGCTGCACAAAGACACCATACATAAGGTATTGGAAAATCCGGATTTGCTCATGGAATTGAGTCCGGAGGATCTTGAGCGCATCTCGAAACAATATCCCTATTTCTCTGCCGCACAGGTGCTTCTCAGCAAATCGTATCAGCGTAGAAAAGATCATCGCTTTGCAGACCAGGTAGCACAAGCCTCGCTTTACTCAGGAAACCGCGAAAAACTGTACCATTATCTCAAGGAAGAAGCTACGGTTATTGAAACACCCATCATCTCACTTCCCAGGGCTGAACAAACGGCGCCAGTAGCGACACCAATGGTCGAACAACCACCCGTTATTTCAATTCCAGTCGCAGAAATTCCAATTCCACCACCTTCACAGGAGAAAGAGGTAGCGAAAAATGATTTTGCCGGACTGGTTGATTTTATTTTGGATGAGAAGGGTATCACCCCAACTTCACCTGCATCCATTGAGGATCAAGTGGTGGCAGAACGCAGGGAAATAACATTTCACGTTGATGAAGTTCCTGAAATAACACCACAGCCTGTTTACGAAAAGGAAGCCAGCACTGCATCAGAATTAACAGGAAATCCTCCGAAGACCTCTATTCCAGAAATGGATGATCTTCAACGTGAAATACTTCTGGAAGCCATACAATCCAGTATAGAACAAGAAGTTGGCGAAACGGAAAAAGATATTGCCTCACCGGTTTCTTCCAGATCGACGCCAGAAGAGCCATTGGCCGGAGATACCAGCTTTGCTGCATGGGTCTACCGCAGAAGTCAGCAGGTGCATTTTGCCGAAAATCCTGAGGAACAACCCATTGACGAGACAAATTCACCCGATATCTCAGATTGGAAACACCTCAGCGAAGCCGAAACAAATACGGCACAACAAGAAAAAACAGGGGAGGATAAGGATGTGGATGAATTGCTCAACAAGGAAGAGACATCTACCCTATCGCACAGTTCAAAACGCATTCAGTCTACTGATTACGAGACACATAAACGTGATCTCATCGATCGTTTCATACGTCAGGATCCACGCATTGCACGAGGCAAAACCACGGATTACACGCCCGGAAATATTGCCAAAGACAGTGTGGAAGAAGACCATCTTCCTGTAACCGAGACCATGGCTCAGTTGTATGCGCGCCAGGGCCGTTTGGACAAGGCCCGGAAAGCTTTCAAAAAATTGATTGAGCTTCATCCTGAAAAAAGTGTTTACTTTGCCGCCCAATTAAAAAATTTAGACAAGTTCAAAAAACCATAAAATCATGTTTATCGTTTACCTCGCAGTTATCGTAGCCCTCTTTCTGGCATTGGTTGTATTGATTCAAAACCCCAAAGGCGGCGGACTTGCTACCGGTTTCCAGGGAGTAGCACAGGTTGGTGGCGTTCAGCGCACTACCGATTTCCTTGAAAAAGCTACCTGGGTGCTTTCCATCCTGCTTTTTGTGTTGTGCCTGGCAGCAGCAAGCCAGTTCAGCACTGGCAACGCAATTGGCGGTAGTGGTTCAGAAGCCGAAGACACCGAACAAACTGACGATACCCAGGGTGGTGGCGATCAGCAAGGCGGTGGTGATGCGGCTCCTGCTCAATAATCCCGAATTACAGACAAATTTCCTTTGAAGGACATACCGAAATGTCAGTGAATTACCGTTTCACTGACATTTTTTTTGTTTATACCTGACAAATTTTTCGCTTTCTGGCATTGGCACAATTGGTGACAATCGCGGTTGCGGAAATTTTCCGCTATTTCAATAAAATTACAGATTAACCCATAAAATTCTTAAAACATGTCAGTTAAAGTAACCCCTATCGCAGATCGCGTGTTGGTTGAGCCAAGTGCAGCCGAAACCACTACGGCCAGCGGAATCATTATTCCGGATACTGCCAAGGAAAAACCTCAGCGTGGAACCATTGTGGCAGTTGGTGCCGGTAAAAAAGACGAGCCCATGACCGTTAAAAGCGGCGATACCGTGCTCTATGGCAAATATTCAGGTACCGAAATTACCATCGATGGTAAAGAATACCTCATCATGCGCGAATCTGACATTTTCGCAATCATCTGATAAAACAGCAGGATTAACTTAAAACAGGATAAAGAACCCTAACACAAAGAAAAAATAAAGATCATGGCAAAAGAAATAACCTTTGATACCACCGCTCGCGAAAAGCTGAAAGCCGGTGTTGACGCAATGGCAAATGCAGTTAAAGTTACCCTGGGCCCAAAAGGCCGCAATGTGGTAATCGACAAAAAATTCGGCGCTCCACAAATCACCAAAGACGGTGTTACGGTAGCCAAAGAAATCGAATTGAAAGATCCTATCGAAAACATGGGAGCACAGATGTTGAAAGAAGTTGCCAGCAAAACTGCTGATATCGCAGGTGATGGAACTACAACTGCAACTGTTCTCGCTCAGGCTATCGTTACCGGTGGTTTGAAAAACGTAGCCAGCGGTGCAAACCCAATGGATCTGAAACGCGGAATTGACAAAGCAGTTGAATCTATCGTTGCTGAATTGAAAAAACTGAGCAAAACTGTTGGAAACGACACTGCTAAAATCAAACAAGTTGGTTCTATCTCTGCAAACAACGATGAAACCATCGGCACCCTTATCGCTGAGGCGATGGAGAAAGTAGGCAATGAAGGTGTGATCACGGTTGAAGAAGCAAAAGGAACTGAAACCGAAGTTAAAATCGTAGAAGGTATGCAGTTCGATCGCGGTTACCTTTCTCCATACTTCGTTACGAATGCAGAGAATATGGAAGCAGATCTCGAAAATGCTTATATCCTTATCTACGATAAAAAAGTAAGTACTATGAAAGAGCTTCTTCCAATTTTGGAAAAATCAGCTCAGACAGGTCGTCCACTTTTGATCATTGCAGAAGATGTAGATGGCGAAGCTCTTGCAACACTAGTAGTAAATAAAATACGTGGTTCACTGAAAGTTGCTGCTGTAAAAGCCCCTGGTTTTGGTGATCGCAGAAAAGCCATGTTGGAAGACATTGCAGTTCTTACAGGTGGTAAAGTAATCAGCGAAGAGACTGGTTTGAAACTGGAGAACACAACGCTTGAAGATCTTGGTCGCGCAGAAAAAATCACTGTAGACAAAGACAACACAACTGTCGTAAATGGCGCAGGTTCTAAAGATGCAATTAAATCCCGCATTGCTGAAATCAAAGCTCAAATCGACAAAACAACTTCAGACTACGACCGCGAAAAATTGCAGGAACGCCTTGCTAAACTCGCTGGTGGTGTTGCTGTATTGTACATCGGAGCTGCTACAGAAGTAGAAATGAAAGAGAAAAAAGACCGTGTAGACGATGCATTGCATGCTACCCGCGCTGCCGTGGAAGAAGGAATTGTTCCGGGTGGTGGTGTGGCTCTTATACGCGCTTCAAAAGGTCTTGAGAAATTGAAAGGATTGAACGAAGACGAACAAACAGGTATTGCTTTGGTACTTCGTTCTATCGAAGAACCACTTCGCCAGATTGTTGCAAATGCAGGTGGTGAAGGTGCAGTAATCGTAAATAAAGTGCGCGAAGGCAAAGATGATTTCGGTTACAATGCCCGCACTGAAGTTTTCGAAAACCTTATTGCTGCTGGTGTAATCGATCCTACGAAAGTGGTTCGTGTTGCATTGGAAAACGCAGCTTCTATTGCAGGTATGTTGCTCACTACAGAATGTGTGATCAGCGATGTGAAAGAAGAAGGCGGAGCTTCCATGCCTTCAATGGGCGGTGGCATGGGCGGAATGATGTAAATCCTCTTTAAATAAACATAGTTAAAACCCTCCGAGTGATCGGGGGGTTTTTTGTTGGGTAAACGTTTGTATACGTTTATCTCCGGGTGATGGCATCCCATAGTCGTTTCTTTGTCCTTCGGTCAAAAAACCCTGTGCTCTTTGCGCGTTTTTTCTTTGCGTCTTCGCGGTTAAAAATTAGATTGCCCTATTCTATAAGAAAAATAATAATTAAATATCTATGACTGAAAATGAACTTGCAAATAAAGTAATCGGTCTAGCATTGAATGTTCATTCACAAC
>JBJXFC010000218.1:0-16900 GCA_046153915.1 Flavobacteriales bacterium | reverse complement strand
GCTTCAAAACAATTGTCGAGACGCCAAAGTTTGCCAACTGTTGTTCCATAAAAAATGATGGTATTGTCTTCTATCGCTTTGTCCAGACAACTAATACTTCCATGGCTTACCGGTATGAGACTTTCGCTGATATTGTCCCAATAATCATTGTCCACTTCGGTGAGGTAATCGTTGTTTACCAAAAACGTATCGACACGCGGAAGCTGCCAGATGGTGCGGTTTCCGGCGAGGTAGAGGTCCACATTATTTAACGGATCAAGAATAAGCGGATTGATAAAAAGTGCAGCGGGTCCCTGATCTGCATCGATACGTCTTGTGCCCGTAAGATTGCCTTCCGCATCCATGGTTTTCTTGAAAATTTTTCCCTGTTGGCTGCTTGTGATCACAAAAGCACGACCTTCAGGCAATGCGCCATAAGCACCATCATCGCTGTGTAATTCCTTCCAATTTTGATTTGCAGTTGTATTGTTTGTAATCCAGGTTCCATTGTCCTGCATTCCTCCAAAAACAAAATCAGATTCTGTGTGCCCCTGCTCCATGTGCACGGTATAAAACTGAGCATTGGAATAGCCGTTATTGAGTGATGTCCACGTAACGGTAGGATCCAGAATAGTATTTGATTTATACAATCCGCCATCGTTTGCACTATACATAACATTTGGGTCGGAGGGCGAAAAAACCATAAAATGCTGATCAGGATGGTGATTTGGATAAACATAAAACCATGGTTCTTCTTCATTGCAACGGTATCCACCAATCCATTCACTATCATCATTCCAAAATGCACTTGTGCTCCTGTTGATATTGATACCACCAATGAAAAGCAAATCGGGAATAGTAGGATGATGTGCGATACACATGTCATAGCTAAATTGAGTTCGGAAAGTTTCGAATTCAAAATCATTGCCGATAAACAATTCGCACGATCCATCTGGTAAATTCACCGAACGATTTTCCCAAGTGCCATTGTTACCACTGCCATCACCAGAGACGTAGGTATATTTAAAAAGTGTGTGTCCAACTTCACTTAATGATGTGCCAATAATTTCCGTAAGAAAATAGACCTCGTTATCATTCTGTGGATTAACACACATAACAGTTCTTCTTTGACTGGTAATGCCCGTGGGAGTAATTTCTGTCCAGTTAATTCCATCCGTACTTCTGAAATAGCCCCCGTTGTTGCTGGCATTGGCAAAAGAGAGTGTGGCATAGAGCACGCCTTGAGGAGTAATCATGATGTCGGTAAATTCTTGTCCGGCCGATCCGAAACCGAGCACTTGTTGCCATGTGCTACCGCCATCTGTGCTGCGAATAATTCCGCTGTAAACGGCAGCATACACTTCTTCTTCTGCCAGGTTGGTGTGATCAATGGCCATATTCCACGAGAAATCATAACTGCCAATTTGCAAGGTGTTTTCTGGTGTATTGCTTACGGTGCTAAAAAGCTGCGTCCATGAATCGCCATTGTCAGTGCTTTTAAAAATACCATTACCACTAAATTGTGAAGTGAAGGATGTTCCGCTAACGACACCATACGATTCTTCACCTGTGCCCTGATACCAGGTATTTTCATGTCCGGGTCTCGTATCCTGTACGACACAACTTACGCTGTGTATATCAGCGAATGCAGTTGTTTTTGTCCATGCGCTGCCACCATCAGTACTCTTCCACATGCCACCGGTGACGCCACCCGCAAGCATCGTGTTTTCATTCAGCACATCCAACGCAAAAGCCCTGGTGCGACCACCAATGTTGAATGGTCCGCGGTGCGACCAGTCGAGCGAACGATCATTGCTGTGCGGCAGATGACTCACAAAATCAAGTTCTCTTTGACGAATGTTAACAGGAACTGCGCCTGTTTTTGGATCGCGATGGCGCAGGTATTCGTAGTATTTGCGGCTACCTGAATTGATTCCATGGCCTTCGTCTGCCGCTGACTGAGCAGATGAAAATCCAAAATCCATCATCGACAAAGTAACCGCTATCGACAATGAAAAAAAGGAGGCAGCAATAAATCTGAACATACAGAAAATTTGATTTGAGCGAAGGTATGGAAAGGAAGGTATTACATTCGTAAATTGAAAAGAATTATGCGCGTTTTTGCCTGGATAAAATTACTGATTTGTTTCTCGCTGATTTTGTTGTTCAGCAGTACTATGATGGCACTCATCAATATTCAGAGCATGGATGTATATCTGATACTGATTGGGTACTTTACAATCGAAATGATCATGGCGATAGTCTATCTCCGCAAATATCAAAATACGCGTCTCACCAATCCTTCAAAAATCCCTGAAAGACAGGACCCGATTGCATTGTGCATGCCACTTTGGTACGCAATTCTTATGGTTCCACTTTGCATCATAACTGTTCTTGGAGGCGCTAATTCGTTCCTGTACTTTGCGAAGCTAAACGCCGAAATGCACTATATGAATTTTCCCTCATCAGAAATACTATACGATGCGACATTTCCTGCAATATTTGTTCTTGTAATATCGTTAATGATTGTCAGTTTTAATATTCTAACAGCTTTCCGAAAAATAAAACCTCATTGATATACATGAAAATCTGGGGCACATTCAATTTTTTCTTTTGTTCGGCTGTGGTTGTGCAGCTCACCATGAGTGATACCAGTTTTACCGCATTGTCTTTGATTCTTTGGTCGATTTTATCCGTAGAAATTTTATTGACTGCCTATTTTATTCTGGGGATTCATTCCATTTACGAAACGAAAGAATCGGAACTGCTCGACGAACAGGAAATCAAGAAAACCCGGACCCTCCAATTGCCAGTAACTTACACTGTTTTTTCGACTTTGCTGGCGTGCATTTTTGTGTTCATTGGCCTTCTTTTATTCGCCAACAACGAACTTGCTTACAATGCAAGTTGGCCGCTGATGCCCGCCGTTTCGCTCAACCTGGCTTTGTTCAATTTACTGGTTTCTTTTTCAAAAAAACAGGTAGAAGAAAGAAGCGACTTATCTACCGATTAAGTATTGCACTGTTTTTATGCCCTAACATTGCAGGGTATCCAGCACCATTTTGCGAAAGGAAAAAGCCATAGAAATAGCAGCAGTACTCGCCAGTCTGGCCTACACCTATTTGTATCTCAACCAGAATAACTGGTGTTTTTTATTTGGAATACTGAGTCCGGTGTTTTTTCTTTCACTCGCATGGAATAAAAAAATATACGCTGATGCAGCGTTGCAGGTCTTTTATATCGCGGTAACCGTCTACGGCTTTTTTCAATTGGATGGAGCATGGTCAAAAAATCATTGGTCAATCAACACTCACATTGTATTCATTTTTTGTGGAGTTCTGGGCGCTTTGTGTTCCGGGTATTTATTAAAACGCAGAACGGATGCTGCACTTCCTTTTTTGGATTCCTTTACCACAGTATTCGCCATAATCGCAACCTGGATGATGATGAATTTTGTGCATGAAAACTGGCTGTATTTTATAGTTGTAAACTTTGCATCAATCATTCTGTTTTCGTTGAGAAAACTATATCTTGGAGCGTTTATGTTTGCAGTCTATCTTCTTATGTCCATAGATGGTTATTTTGAACTTCATATTTTCGGATCGTGATACGCATTGCAATAACAGGTCCTGAGTGTACCGGAAAATCAACACTGGCTGCATGGCTGGCTGCGCAGGTTTTTGATACACGTTTAATTCGTGAATTCGCACGTGAATACCTGGAAAAAAAGGGTAAAGAATACAAATACACATCAGACGACATTCTGGCCATTGCATGCAAAACAGCCGCAAATTTTGACAAAGCGTTTCAGGCCAACCTGGATGCCCTTGTAGTGGACACTGAATTTTACGTTTTAGATATCTGGTGGCGCGAAGTTGTAGGCAAATCGGATGAAGAAATTGCTGAGTATCGACGTGTTTTTGATTTTGATCTCTACTTGTTATGCGAGCCAGACTTGCCCTGGGAATTTGATCCTTTGAGAGAAAATCCGCACGATCGGTACCGCCTTTTTCAGATCTATCAGAATGATTTGGTTGAAGACGGCAGAACCTTCGAAATAGTAAATGGAACAGGGCCGGAACGTATGGAAAATATTCTCGATAAAATTCTACTTCGTTTTCCGAATCTGATGAAGAAAGATTAAAGCAAACCATTCTTTCCAGGCTACAAATGTACCGGCCGCAACGCCAACCAGATCGGCACACCAATCCATACTATCGCTGTCGCGTTTGGATGGAGTAAGGCTTTGTATAAATTCAAGTAAGCCACCATAACAAGCACAAGCCATAACAACAACAACAATGTTTTTTGTAGTTATCGCCCCATTTGTTCTTACCTGAAATAATCGAATCAGCAAAAAAGATAAACCGGCAAACATGGCAAAATGAACCAATTTATCGGCATGTGGCACTCGCAAGGAGGAATCGTCATCGAGTTCGATTGGCACTACATGGAGTACAAATACAAAAGCCGCCCAGACAATCGGAGCGGCAATCGATATAAATCGTAATTTCAATTTGAGGCTATATCAAATAGAAGCTTCGTAAGTAGCGGCATCCATGAGGCCACTCAAATCTGCTCCGGCAGCAATTTTAACCTTTATCATCCAGCCTTTTCCGTACGGATCGTTGTTTACTGAAGCCGGGTCATCAGCCAAACCGGCATTTACCTCTACTACTTCGCCCGCAACTGGCATAAACAAATCACTTACAGTTTTCACGGCCTCTACCGTTCCAAAAACTTCGTGTTCAGCGAAAGACTGACCCTGGGTTTCAATTTCGACAAATACAATATCACCCAATTCACCTTGCGCAAAATCGGTAATACCGATAACGGCTATGTCGCCTTCGATGCGAACCCATTCGTGGTCTTTGGTATATTTTAAATCCGCTGGAAAATTCATGTTTTGATTTTTTAGTGGGCCAAATGTAATCGGCGAGATTGAAATTCAATGGATGAAATTCTTCTATTTTTTAGAAAACATTCATGGCTTCATACACGCCAAATTCATACCGCTGCAAAGAATAGTTCATTCCTGATATCCCAACCTTTGAGCACAGGAAACAAAGAATGTCTGCTATTTTACCAAGGTCGACAAGACGGTTCTATACATTTGGGCGGTAATACACATGAAAATGGACATCAGCATATCACAATTCATCATCCTCATAGTTGTAGGCATTCTGGCCGGTGCTTTGAGCGGTTTTGTAGGAGTTGGAGGAGGAATCATCATTGTACCTGCAATGATTTATTTCCTTCAGATGAATCAAAAGGACGCCCAGGGTGTAAGTCTGGCTGTATTACTGCTTCCTGTCGGTATTTTAGGGGCAATGAACTATTACCGCGAAGGCCATCTGCATTTTGGATATGCGCTCATCATCGCTATTGGATTTATAGCCGGCAGTTATTTTGGCTCCAAATACGCGCTCAAACTCCCAACGAATACCGTGAAATTTTTTTTCGGAGTGTTTTTGCTGTTTATCGCTCTGCAAATGCTCTGGAAAAGCGGAAAAGAATGGATGATGATGCGCTAGCCCAGCTTTCTGCGCTGCATTTCTTTCAGAATAAGACTCAACTCACGCCCGGTTTGTCCTTTCACACTGGTGTTTTCCTGAGCTCTGCGAATGAGATAAGGTATAACCTCACGAATGGGGCCGTAAGGAACATATTTGGCCACGTTAAATCCGGCATGGGCCAGATTAAAACTGATATGATCACTCATGCCAAATAACTGAGCAAAATAGAAGCGTTTGTCAGCACGATCAATTCCTCTTTCATCCATAAGTTTAGAAAGTAACAAATTGCTGTTTTCATTGTGTGAACCGCAGCAGATTGAAATTTCGCTGGCATTGTCGACACAATAACGAATGGCAAGATCAAAATCGCGATCGCATGATTCCTTGTCGGGCTGAATCGGATCGATGTAGCCCTTTTCTGCGGCACGAGCTCTTTCCTTCTCCATGTAGGCACCACGCACAAGTTTAAATCCTACTTTGAAACCCGCTGCTTTCGCACGGGTATGCGAATCTATCAGGAATTGAAGGCGATCATGGCGATACAATTGCACCGTATTGTAAACGATCACCTGACCTCTGTTGTACTTCGCCATCATTTCGTCGGCAAGTGCATCTATGGCATCCTGAATCCAACTGTCTTCAGCGTCAATAAAAATGGGAGTTCCTGTTTCGGCAGCCATCGCGCAAATTTCGTCTACGCGGTTGCGCACACGTTGCCACTCAGAAGCCTCTTCGTTGCTGATCGGTCCTTTGGTATTGACTACCTCCAACAGCCCAAAACGGGCAATGCCGGTCACTTTGAAGACACAAAAAGGAATGTGAAGATTGTTATGTGCAGCGCTAATAGTCTGGAGCGTTTCGGCTTTTGTCACCTCAAAATCGGCTTCACTTTCTTTGCCCTCCACACTGTAATCGAGAATGGTACCGATATGAAAACGGTCGAGTACCTGCGTGGCACGAGCACATTCATCAATGGTTTCACCTCCACAAAACTGTTTGAAGATATTTCCTTTGATGGCCCATCCAATGGGAAAATGGATTCCGAGAGCTACGTTGGTAGCCCATTTGCCGAAGGAAACCATATTGGGATTGCCAATAAGTTTAAACAAATAATACGCCTTTCGCAATTCAGCATTGCTTTTGCTGCCAAAGGCTATTTCGGTATTCTCAAAAGAAACCGGATTTCCAGGTTGGTTCATCGGGGTGCAATTTTGCGCACGCAGGCGCATTCTTCCAAATCTTTGAGTCAGTGTTTGCGGAATTCCAAAAATGAATTTCTATTTCTTTATAAACCAGCCCTTCAGCGAAACGCCAGTGCCTGTGATATTCATCAGGAAATTAAGAATATTCTTTGCGGCCATTAGAAAAAAGCTCGATTCCGCTCTCTGCCTCAAAATTTCATCATCCGATTCTGCTGACACAACCTTTTGTTCACTCTTTCTAAGGCTCACGCGCATTCTTGTAAAACTGAATCCAGTGGTAGTCGTTTTTAGCGTTATAAAATTCTGACTCCTGAGCAAATACTTCAGTGTTTTTCGGGTAAAATATCCCAAATGCTCCGGCCATGCGATGATGTTGTAGCGGTCTTTGAGCCAAAACCTGGAGATTGCGTTAAAATTGGGTGTGGTACAAAAGAACAATCCTCCCTTTCTAAGAAGTCGGTGAATATGTCGGACTTCCTCTGTCGGGTTGTAGATGTGTTCGATCACTTCGATCGACAAGACCACGTCAAATTGGAAATCGCGAAACGTTTCATCCGTCAAACCACCTTGCTGCATTGTAATTCCTTTGTCTGTCGCTATTCCAACAAGTGCATCGCTGTATTCCGTCCCAAACACTTTCCAACCGCGCTTTTTTGCTTCATCCAGAAAATATCCACTGCCACAACCTACATCCAGTATATTTCCGGTTTGACGGTAATTTTCAAAATCATCCAGCCATTCGTTGTAGCGTTTAACGGTAACAGGAGATAAGTAATGGCTAATGCCGTAGTTGCGGTAATAGGCTTCTAACTCGCCATCGCTAGGTTTATTGGCGGCAAACACAAAACCACATTGGGAACATTTGCTCAATTGAACAATCTGATAACCGGGCAAGGCTCGAATCGCGGTCGTTCCGCAGAGAATGCAATTGGCGTGTTGACTGCCCATGGCCCAAACCTAATTCAAAGACCAGAAATATCTGCCATTTATCACATTTCACCTGATGAAGGATGGGTTGATGTAATTTTGGCCTTCCTAAAAAAATAAAACATGCAGGCAGCTCAGGAGTATATCCAAAAAAACAAACAGCGGTTTCTGGACGAGTTATTCGAATTACTTCGCGTACCAAGTGTAAGCGCAGATCCACAATACAAAAACGACGTAGCCACATGCGCCGATATGGTGGCCGATCATTTGCGCAAAGCGGGAGCCGACAATGTTGAAGTCTGCAAAACAGATGGACATCCGATTGTGTATGGCGACAAAATCATCAATCCATCTTTACCCACTGTTTTGGTATATGGTCACTACGATGTCCAGCCTGCAGATCCATTTGAGCTGTGGCATACGCCGCCTTTCGAACCAACCATTCGCAAAACAGATGTGCATCCAGATGGGGCCATTTTCGCCCGCGGATCATGCGACGATAAAGGACAGTTCTTTATGCATGTAAAAGCCTTTGAAGCCATGCATGCGACCAACTCACTTCCCTGCAATATCAAGTTTATGATTGAGGGCGAAGAAGAGTGTGGAAGTAATAATCTCGGTCCGTTTGTAAAAGCGAATCGTGATCGTTTGAAAAGCGATGTTATTCTCATCAGTGATACCTCCATCATTGCCAACGATACACCATCGATTGACTGCGGACTGCGCGGATTGAGTTATGTCGAAGTTGAAGTAACCGGTCCGAATCGCGATTTGCATAGCGGTGTTTATGGCGGTGCTGTGGCTAATCCTATCACCATTCTGGCCAGAATGATTGCCAGCATGCATGATGAAAACAACCACATCACCATTCCAGGTTTTTATGATAAAGTAGCTGTTCTCACCGCAGAAGAACGCGCAGAACTCAACAAAGCACCTTTTGATTTAGAGGCTTACAAAAAAGACCTCGACATTGCTGACGTATGGGGTGAGAAGGGATATACAGTGAATGAGCGCACAGGTATCCGCCCAACATTGGAGTGCAATGGCATTTGGGGAGGATATATTGGCGAAGGAGCAAAAACAGTTTTGCCATCCAAAGCGTTTGCGAAGATTTCAATGCGCCTTGTTCCCGATCAGGTGTCTGATGAGATAACAACACTCTTCAAAAATCACTTCGAAAAAATTGCACCAGCAGGCGTTCGAGTGCATGTGAGACCACACCACGGTGGTGAGCCTGTGGTAACTCCTACTGACAGCAAAGCTTATAAGGCAGCCAGCGATGCCATGGAACACACCTATGGAAAAAAACCAATTCCAACACGCGGTGGAGGTTCAATTCCGATTGTTGCATTGTTTGAAGCAGAGTTAAAAGTAAAAACAGTTTTGATGGGCTTTGGTCTTGACAGTGATGCGCTGCATTCACCCAATGAGCATTACGGACTTTTCAATTACTATAAAGGGATCGAAACCATTCCGTATTTCCATCATTATTTTGCGAAGTAAAATTCTGGCCTGATTTTTTAGAGGTCTGGAGAAAACGACACGATGAATACGATATCAATACTAAAACGACCAGCGTTGATGATGCTGGTCGTTTCCCTTTTTGTGATGCTCACATCTGGCTGCACGATGTACAAAGAAGTCGAAGTCAAAGAAGTGCTTGATGTAAACATCACCAATTTTTCGAGCGATGGGCTTACGGGTGATGTTCAGGTGTCGATCACCAATCCCAATTGGTATAAGATTACCTTGAAAGAATGCCACATTGATTTTACGCTGGATGGCAAACCGCTTGGCAGTGCAGATTTATTGTCTGAAATAGAAATTCCCAAGAAGACCACCTCCACACAGACTTTTTCTATCAAAGCCACCCCGGATCAATTGAATGCGATGATGGGCAATGTGATTGGGATGTTATTCAAAACAACCTACAACATGGAGGGTAAGGGAAGCATCAAAGGAAAGGCATTGGGAGTTGCAAAAAATTTCCCGGTAGATTTTAAGACAACTTTGACGAAAGAGGATCTGGGGTTTTGATTTACCCCCTCAGACTATCACGTATCTCCTTCATAAACTCAGAAGGAAATACAAAGTCGTTCAATTCTTTGTTGTCTGAGTGAAGAATGGCACGTTTATCTCCCTGCCACCACATTTCGCCGTTGTAAATAAAATTGATGTGGTCGCCGATTTCGATTACCGAATTCATGTCGTGACTAACAACAACTGTAGTTGATTTGAATTCGTAAGTAATTTCACGTATAAGATTATCGATAATGATGGCCGTTTGAGGATCGAGGCCGCTGTTGGGTTCATCACAAAAAAGGTATCTGGGATTCATGGCGATTGCACGTGCGATACCCGTGCGTTTTTGCATTCCGCCCGAAATCTCGCTTGGATACAAATGGCCTTTGCCTTCGAGATTGACGCGTTGCAAACACCATTTTACACGTTCATCAATTTCAGCTTTGGATTTTCTGCTAAACAAACGCAAAGGAAAATTCACGTTTTCTTCTACAGTCAAACTATCAAACAACGCTGATCCCTGAAAAAGCATGCCCATTTCCTGGCGGATGGATTTGCGGTCCCAGCGATCGAGGTTCGTGAAATTGCGGTCATCAAAGATGATTTCTCCTTTATCCACTTCCATTAGACCAACGATGCATTTGGTCAAAACACTTTTGCCCGAGCCACTTCGTCCAATAATAAAATTCACTTTTCCGGGATGAAAAACGACGCTCACATTTTTCAGCACAGGATTGCCGCTAAAACTCTTGGATATGTTATTGACCTGTATCAGAGGAGAAGTAATTGAGTGATTATAACGTTGGCCAAAAGAACGAGCACCATGCTATACACAATGGCTTTGGTTGAGCTCTGTCCTACTTCGCGAGCGCCACCGCGGGTGAAATATCCATGATAGGCACTTACTGATGTAATAAGAAATGCAAAAACCACGGTTTTGATAAGAGTGTAGGACACCTGAAAAGGCTCAAAATCGTATTGAAGTCCGTATTCAAAGTCGGTAGGAGAAATTACACCGGCCGAAGCACCAATAATAGCACCTGCCGTTATTCCAAGAGCCATAGAAATAACAACGAGGAATGGAAAAATGAACACTGCAGCTATGATTTTGGGGAGCACCAGATAACTTGCAGAATTGATTCCCATGATATCCATGGCGTCAATTTGTTCGGTGATGCGCATGGTACCGATTTCCGATGAAATACTTCCCCCGACTTTACCACTAAGCACAAGACAAACGATGGTGCTGGAGAATTCCAGAATCATGGTTTGGCGTGTGGTAAAACCAATGGTCCAACGTGGAATCCAGCCACTATCAATATTGGCAGCGGTTTGCAGTGTAACAACAGCTCCCATAAAAAGGGAGAGGAGACAGACAATGCCCAGCGATTGAAGGCCGATCTTATCAAGTTCCTGAGCAATCAAGCGGGAATAGATCTTTCTGCGCTCGTGTCTGGTAAAAACACTGGTCAAGAAGATACAATAACGTCCTATGTTGGTATAAACACCTTTCACAAGTGGCAAACTTAACGGCGCGGGAAGCACAAAATTTTGAATTCAGTTTAAATAGATGACAGGGAGACGTTAATTAAAAGAGGCCAATTCGAGTCAATTCCGATGTTCACAAAACCGTTGAAAGGTTCAAAAAGGCCTAAATTGCCCAAAATTGGTGTTTAGCGGCCTCGGCACCTCTGTGATTTCGAATATAAAAAATGAGATTTGACGGGGGGTTCAAAAGATTTTGATCGAAGATTGTTGAAAAGTGCTTGCAGGAAATAAAAATGATCCTATTTTCGCAGCCCGTTTTTCAAAAATGAAAAGCGTTAGAAATCAACAGTAATGGATACGCTCAGTTACAAAACAGTATCAGGAAACAAAGAAACAGCCAATAAACAATGGATATTGGTAGATGCAGAAGGCCAGACTTTGGGCCGTGTATGCAGTGAGATTGCTTTCCTCCTTCGTGGTAAACACAAAACCAACTTTACCCCACACGCTGATTGTGGCGATTATGTGGTGGTAATCAATGCTACTAAGGTAAAACTTACAGGCAATAAGTGGGATGAAAAACAATACATCCGATACACCGGATACCCTGGTGGTCAGCGTTTTGCAACTCCAAAAGAGATGATGGCAAAACATCCGACCGCTATGATTGAGATGGGTGTGCGCGGTATGCTTGCAAAAAACCGTCTGGGCCGTGCGATCTATCGCAACCTTTTCGTTTATGCAGGTGCAGAGCACGAACAAACTGCACAACAGCCAAAACTTCATACTACTACACGCTAAGATTTAAATCAAGATGGCCGAAATTACCAATACATCCGGACGTAGAAAAACAGCAGTTGCACGCATTTACCTCAGCGAAGGAACAGGCAATTGTACTATCAACGGAAAAGACTACAAAGAATATTTTCCAACCCTTGTGTTGCAGTATAAAGTGAACCAATCGTTCAAAGTAACTGGCAATGAGGGCAAATACGATGTGAAGGCAAACCTTGATGGCGGTGGAATCACTGGTCAGGCAGAGGCCCTTCGTCTCGCAATCAGCAAAGCGTTGATCGAGATTAATCCGGAATGGAAGAGCATTCTTCGCACTGAAGGTCTCACCACACGTGACCCACGTATGGTTGAGCGCAAGAAATTCGGTCAGAAGAAAGCACGTAAGCGTTTCCAGTTCTCCAAGCGTTAATCGCCGGAGCATTTGGAACTGCTTGTTTAGAATCCAAATTTTCTGGACGAACGGGACTCGAAAGCGAGTTAGCCAGCTGGAAACACTGGTTGTATCGGACTACCGGTATCCCCTTCCTACCAGGAAATTGACCAATTAGAGAACGTAAACAAGACAACAACAACAATAATGGCAAGAGTATCTTTTGATGAATTGCTGGATGCAGGTGTACATTTTGGTCACCTCAGCCGCAAGTGGAATCCCAACATGGCACCTTATATCTTCGGAGAGAAGAAAGGTATCCATATTATCGACCTGAACAAAACTGCAGTGAAGCTCGAAGAAGCTGCAGGTGCGTTGAAACAAATTGCAAAATCAGGCAAAAAAATCCTTTTTGTAGCTACTAAAAAGCAAGCGAAAGACATTGTGTCTGAAAAAATCACTGCTATTGGTATGCCTTTCGTTACAGAGCGCTGGCCTGGTGGAATGCTTACGAATTTCGTTACTATTCGCAAGGCAGTTCGCAAAATGTCTTCCATCGAGAAAATGGAAGTAGACGGAACAGCAGCTACCCTGAGCAAGCGCGAGCGTCTCCAACTGAACCGTACATTGGCTAAAATGCAGAAGAACCTTGGTTCTATTGCAGACATGAACCGTGTACCTGCCGCGGTTTTCGTAATTGACATCATGAAAGAACACATTGCAGTTGCCGAAGCCAAACGTCTTGGTATTCCGGTATTTGCAATGGTTGATACCAACAGCGATCCACGCAAAGTAGATTTCGCCATCCCAGCAAATGATGATGCTACAAAAAGTATCAGCAAAGTATTGGAAGTAGTGATCGAAGCAATTGCAGAAGGATTGTCTGAGCGCAAAACAGAGAAGGATAAAAACGAAACTGCTGAAGCGCCGGTTGAAAATACATCCAAGCCAAACGATGGCAAAGGCGGTCGCAGACCACGTGCTAAAAAAGAAGCAGAAGCATAATTTTGCTTTAACCTCCCTTTTGCAAACACAAACCCATTTTTGAACCCAACCATTTTATTATAACAACATGAATATTACAGCTGCAGACGTAAACAAACTCCGCACTATTACAGGTGCCGGAATGATGGACTGCAAAAATGCTTTAGTAGAAGCCAATGGAGATTTTGATGCTGCAATCGACCTTCTTCGCAAGAAAGGCCAGAAAGTAGCAGCCAACCGCAGCGACCGCGAGGCCTCTGAAGGTTTGGTAATTGCCAAAACAGTAGATGGTGGCAAGCGTGGTGTGATGATTGTTCTCAACTGTGAAACCGATTTCGTAGCAAAAAACGCTGCATTCGGTGATGTTGCAAACAGCATCCTCGACATTGCTATCAGCGGACAACCAGCATCACTCGATGAGTTGAAAGCATTGAACTACACCGGCACCGACCTCACAGTGAGCGATAAAATCACTGAAGAAATTGGTAAAATCGGAGAGAAAATTGATCTGTCTTACTACGCTGTAGTGAGCGCAGAACAAGTGTATGCTTACAATCACCCAGGCAACAAGTTGGCTGCGGTAGTTGGATACAGCAAAAACGTCCCAGAAGACATGGCAAAAGACGTAGCAATGCAAGTTGCCGCTATGGCTCCAGTTTCTGTTGACGAAAGTTCAGTTCCAGAAGATGTAAAACAGAAAGAGATTGAAATCGGAAAAGAGCAAGCCATCAACGAAGGCAAACCAGCAGAAATGGCTGAAAAAATTGCATTGGGCCGTCTCAATAAATTCTACAAAGAGAGCACATTGCTTAACCAGGAGTTTATCAAAGACACCAAACTATCCGTATCTCAGTACCTGAAAACAGCAGACAAAGATCTTACTGTAACAGAATTCAAGCGTTTTGCTTTGAACTAAGATATACAATAAAATAATTTAGGCGCTCCCACAAGGAGCGCCTTTATTTTTTAAACTAGTTACAGGCAACTTCCAAGCTCATCATATATTCTGTAAAATAATGTTCGGTCAACCAGATTAAGAAACCTAACATGATTTAACTCATAAACTGCGTTTTCTAACCCTTTGCTTCGTAATTATTTATTATACAGTAGACTGTGAAATGAATATAGGTCTCATTAATTACTTTAAAATGAGGTCCTGGACCTTCACCAACAAGAAACTTGTACATTTGTCAAGCCTATACATTTAGCCTTAAAATCAAAACCAATAAGACCACTCTGCAATGAAGTTAACTTGGGTAAATCACGCCTCCTATATTCTTGAATACGACAACGTTACTTTGATCACTGATCCATGGTATGAAGGCACTGCATTCGATAATGGTTGGGCCTTATTAGCCAAATCTGTCATTCAGCCCAATGATTTTTTGAAGGTCACGCATATTTGGTTTTCCCATGAACACCCAGACCATTTTAGCCCGCCCAACCTCAATAAAATTCCAGCAGAACATAGAAAAAACATTACGGTTCTCTTCCAAAACACCTCGGATAGGAAAATTGCAGAATACTGTAAAAAAATAGGATTCGGAAATGTAATTGAAATGGAATCAAATACGTTCTATTCGCTTTCTCCGAAAATCGAATGCATGTGCAATCCTCACTTCGGAGGTGATTCCTGGCTTTATTTGAAAACGGATAAAGTCAAACTTTTGAACCTAAATGATTGCGTGATCCGTCATGAACATGACGCCCGAAAAATCAAAAACAGTGTAGGTGATGTTGATGTACTCTTTACTCAATTTGGGTATGCCAATAAAATTGGTAATACAGACGAAACGAATAGACGATTAGCTGCAAGTAAGGAAAAACTTGAACGTATTCGGATTCAATGTGAAGTTTTAAAACCAAGCATTATTGTTCCCTTTGCAAGCTATATCTACTTCTGCCATGAGGAAAATTCTTATATGAATGATGGTATCAACCGCATCCAGGATGTGCATCGCTTTATTGAAAATGAAATCAAGGTTAGGTCTGTCGTATTGTATCCAGGTGACACTTGGATGATTCCGGATCATCACGACAGTCAGTCTGCCATTGACCGCTATATGGAAGACTACAAAAGGCTTGATACCGGTGAGCTTGTTTTACAAAAGAAGAAGGAAACCATCAGTATTGCTGAGCTTCAAAGTGAATCACTTTCGTTTAAGAAAAAAATACTGGGACAGCAATGGAAAAACCGAATTTTCACCCTCTATCCTCCTGCTTACTTTTGGCTAACAGATTACGCGAAAGCCTTTAAGTTCGATTTGAAGTCAGGTTTGACCGAGTCTGATTTTGCGGAAGAACAATGCAATATCTCTCTGTCATCTGAAACACTCTTATTTTCATTCAAATTTTTGTATGGAGGCGATACTCTCAGTATTAACGCCCGATTTCAAACGAATAGAAAAACCCATAAAAAGAGTGTCCGTAATTATTTCCTGGTGGCATCATTCGTCAACCGCAACGAAAATCCCGTTACAAAAGAATTCATTAAGAGGGTAATGGAGTACACTTACCCCGTGCGAGGTTACCGTCGCCTACAATCGCTCTTCGGCAAATAAGATGACTTCGTTGTCAAATCTCATTTTGATCAAATCTGGAAGTAAAAGATATTCTGAACCAGAAAATTGCTTGCAATAAAGAACTGAAATCGCTCGATCAGATATTAAGAAGCCATTCCGGAAGGGGTGGCTTTTTTGTTTTACATCACATAACATTCTTCCCATGGCAATTCTTGTACTTCTCCCCGCTTCCGCAGAAACAAGGCTCATTGCGATCCGGAATACCTGAGCCATTTTTTCCTTTTACCGCAGGTTCGCGTCTAAAAGCAGCAGACATAAGTTTATAGAGCTTCGGGTGTTTTTGTTCGAAAAGCTCCGGACGTTCAAAAAAATACTCTGCTGCAACAGCAAAAAACTCCGTTTCACTTGTTCCGCCATAAGAGTCAACGTCAGATTCGTGATTGCGGATATCCACCATTTTTTGACGAATCAATTCCAACCATGGCAGGGTTTGGTGTTTGTCCAATAACAATTCAGGAAGACCATCGATTGTTCCATCGGCTTTATCAAGCAAGTGCACAAATTCATGCACTGCTGTATTTCGTTTGTCTGTTTCATTACTGAAACCCGCGCGTAATGCTCTTTGTGATAGTGCCATGCGGCCATTCATCACTCCACTTCCCACCATGCCCATGATGCGGCGATTGGTTCCAGTGGTTTCAAAATCGTGGTTAAATACATCCTTGTAAACGTCTACAAACATCAGATCGTGGTAGAAAAAATCGGGAAAAGCAAACAACGGAATGACAGCACTTGCGGCAATTAAAACGCGGTCTATGTCTTCCACGGTGGTATCAACTCCGGTGATGTTCACCCTGGCAAGAAACTCGGCCGTTTCATTCTCAAAAACGGACATACCGGCCTGATCGAGAGCACGGTAGAACCCAATCTGGTCGCGAAGAATGAGTTTCAGTGGCTCAGGTAGCACGTACTTTTTTGAAACCGGCTTTACAAAACGTTTGTAGGCAAGGAAAAACAAAAGAAGAAGTGCAACAATGGTGGCAATGATGGCGGCAGTGGTTTGCATAGAAGGGGCAATAACGCACCAAAACCCAG
>JBJXFC010000214.1:0-35153 GCA_046153915.1 Flavobacteriales bacterium | reverse complement strand
TCTCAAGAACGCCGGGTTCTTTTTATATCCCGATGCCTGCCTTTTGACTTTACAAAGTGAGAATTTCTGAGTTGTACTTTCTCGTTTTTTTTAGGATTTTAATTCCTGAACGCAATCAAAAGGTTTTCAATTCCTTTACAAAATAATAGCGGCAAGTCAATATCCGGTTGAAAACTATTTTACATAGCATCGGCCCAATTGCCACAATTGCACGATATTCCATCTGAAAAAGAACGAACTAAAATAATGAACAAATTTTAGTTAGCAGAAACATGCCCTTTGTTCAGAATTAAATGGGAAATGAGTGGTTGAATGAAGCGAATTTTAACCCCCTCTTTCCGCAAACAGACGGGCAGGGATTTTTGGGAGAAAAGCATGAACGATCAGGACAACAGATATAAGCGCAGGGAACGTATTCAAAACATTCGCGAGGCCATGAACACTACCATGGGCCTGGAGATGGGGAAACTTCCTCCTCAGGCTGTGGATTTGGAAGAAGCCGTTATTGGCGCGATGATGCTCGAGCAAAATGCGGTGAATACCGTCATCGATATTTTGAAACCCTCCAGTTTCTATAAGGAAGCACATGCGCGTATTTATGCTGTCATCATTACGCTTTTTCAAAAAGGTGAGCCTATCGATATCCTCACAGTTACACAAGGTTTGCGCAAGACAGGTGAACTCGAATTGATCGGTGGCCCGCTTTATATTTCTCAACTCACCAACAGAGTTGCTTCTACTGCCAATATTGAAACACATGCCCGCATTGTCGCTCAGAAATTCATTCAGCGTGAATTGATTCGTATTTCAAATGAAGTGATCAAAGATGCGTATGAAGAATCAACCGACGTTTTTGATCTGCTGGATAAAGCTGAAAGCAATCTCTTCCAGGTTGCTGAAGGAAATATCCGCAAGAACTATGACAAGATGAGTGTCCTCATCAAAACGGCCCTCGACCAGATCGAAGCGGCTCGTCAGAATTCTACAGGTGTGAGCGGTGTTCCTTCCGGTTTTACTGCTCTCGACAGAATTACCAGTGGCTGGCAAAGAAGCGATATGATCGTTGTTGCTGCACGCCCAGGTATGGGTAAAACAGCTTACGTATTGAGCATGGCCCGCAACATGGCCGTCGAATTTCAAATACCGGTTGCAATCTTTTCTCTGGAAATGAGCAGTGTTCAATTGGTTCAACGTCTTATTTCCAGTGAAACTGAAATCGACAGCGAAAAACTGCGCAAAGGCAATTTGCAGGATCATGAATTCCACCAACTTCACAATCGGATTTCACGCATTGCAGAAGCTCCTATATTCATTGATGACACTCCCGGATTGTCTGTATTTGAGCTACGCGCCAAATGCCGAAGACTAAAAGCACAACACGGGATTCAAATGGTAATCATCGACTATTTGCAACTGATGACCGTGGGCGGAGATAACAAAGCAGGAAACCGGGAACAAGAAATTTCGACCATTTCTCGCTCTATTAAAGGAATTGCGAAGGAACTGGATGTGCCGGTAATTGCGCTTTCACAGCTTAGTCGTCAGGTGGAAACGCGCGGGGGTGATAAGCGGCCTTTGCTTTCAGACTTGCGCGAATCGGGTGCTATCGAACAGGATGCAGACATAGTGGCATTCATCTACCGCCCGGAATACTACGGAATTACCGAAGATGCGGAAGGCAATTCGACAAACGGTATTGGAGAAATCATCATTGCTAAGCACAGAAATGGTGCTTTGGCCGATGTCAAACTGCGCTTTATTGGCCGTTTGGCGAAATTCACCAACCTTGAAGGCTACGATTTTGACAATCCCCAATACGGTGAGGCTGTGCAAGCCAACTCAGGATTTACGCAGACTTCGTCGGGTTCTGGTCCACCTCAAACAACGATTACCATTTCTTCCAAACTCAATACCATGGGAGATGACGATGAGCCGTTTGGATATGGTGGCGAGGAAGCACCTTTCTAAGGTGATTCTTATTCCCCTCTTAGCGAGTTGGAATTCACTGTTGATATAAAACCTTAATAAATACAAAACGTTTCAGGCATGAAATTTTCTTGCCCTACTTTTGTTAGGTCTTTTAAGAATTACATCTTCATGAAGAAATACAGTGTTGCTTTCGTTATCGCGCTCTTTGCCTTCCAGGCTTCGGCGAGTAAAATTCTCATTCCCATGGACGAAAGTCAGACAAATCACATCAAAGCATATGGGGTGGCCTATTGGGTTCTACAGAACAACGTTTCCATCGAATGGCTTTTGAATTACCGCGGTGGTAGTTTTCTTTGTGAGGGATTGGAAGATATTCAGAATACCTGCAGCATTCGTGGGGTCAGCTTTCAGGTAATTGCAGATGTTCAGGCACAGCAAATCTACAATGAGATCGCTGATCCGGAAGTGAATATGGAAAAGGTAAAACTTGAAGTCGCTCCGAAAATTGCAGTGTACAGTCCGCCCGGAAAACAACAATGGGATGATGCGGTAACGCTCGTACTCACATACGCTGAAATACCCTATACCGTGGTTTATGACGAAGAAATTGTCAATCTGGAACTGAATAAATACGACTGGCTTCACCTGCACCACGAAGATTTCACAGGACAGTATGGTAAGTTCTACAGAAGCTTCAAAAATGCAGCCTGGTATCAGGAGGAGGTGCGCTCGCAGGAAGCCATGGCCACTAAATTGGGCTTTACCAAAGTAAGTGAAATGAAGAGACAAGTAGCAGTGAATATTCGCAATTTTGTTTTGGGTGGAGGGTTTCTGTTTACCATGTGCAGTGGTACCGACTCTTTTGACATTTCGTTAGCTGCAGAAAGCGTGGATATTGTTGAAAGCGTTTTTGATGGCGATCCCAGTGATCCGCAATCACAACAAAAGCTCAGCTTTGAGTCGGGTTTTGCATTCAAGGATTACAAACTCGACAAAGACCCCAATGTCTACGAATTCAGTGATATTGATGGAACCGACGATCATGGCAAAATCAATCAACTCAATGATTTTTTTACATTGTTTGATTTCTCGGCAAAGTGGGATATCATTCCTACAATACTCACCCAAAACCACACGCAGGTCATCAAGGGATTTATGGGTCAAACAACTTCTTTTCGTGAGCAATTCATCAAACCAAACGTCACCATCATGGGAGAAACCAAGAGCCTGAAATGCGCAAAATACATCCACGGTGAATTGGGTCAGGGACAATGGACCTACTACGGCGGCCATGATCCGGAAGATTATCGTCACCTCGTGGGCGACCCACCAACTGATTTAAATCTGTTCCCAAATTCGCCCGGCTACCGTCTTATTCTCAATAATATTTTGTTTCCAGCAGCCAAAAGAGAAAAGCAAAAAACTTAGGCGGCACAATTTTATGTGCTGATTTTTGGTGATAATTTAATGTTTAACTGATGGTGAAAGACATCAATGCACTACCTTTGAGTTCATTAACTGACTCAAACCATACCCTGATGAAATACGTCATTTTTTTGCTGGCTCTTACGCTGGTTCCATTTTTTACCAATGCTCAAACCGATTCAATTGCCATGGCAGAAGAATTTGAGCGCGTAGTTGGTGATTGGGATGGATCGTTCGAATTTTCGGTGAGTGAAGATGGTAAAGAAAAGGCCTCGATGCCGGCCAAATGCACTACCAAATGGAATGGCAAAACGTGGGAATTCGAAATTCAGTATGATGAAGGCGAGGGCGTTATTACAGGCGGAGAAGACAAGCTGGAGTTGACTGCTGATCCCAAAGTTGTCAATATGGGAGGAATTCAATGGAAAGTGACCGAATTTCGCATGAGCGGTGATACCACAGTTATGTCCTTTGAGTTTACTGGTAAAGAGAAAAGAAAGTTTTTGACGACGAAAAAAACCATTGTTGTAACCTCAACTTCTTTTTCAATGCTTGAATATTCAAAGTACGATACAGATCCGGCCTTCATCTTCCGGACACGCCACACTTTTCGCAAGGCTGTCGCCAAAAAATAATGTTACGGTAGTAGGTTAGAATACACTTCGGTGAATGCATTTGCTATGGCCATTTCACTGAAGTTGTCCATAGCATATTTTCTGAGATTATCCGCATCAAGCCAAAAATTGTCAGAAGCAACCGTTTCAATTGCACTCCTGAAGGCCTCTTCGTCATTGTCATTTACTAGGATTCCGCGATCACTGTTTACGTGTTCGCTAATTCCGCCTACATCGGTTGAAATAATAAACATGCCTGCTGCCATTGCTTCAACTATAACCACGGGCAGATTTTCGTAGTGACTGAATAGGAGCAGACAATGCGCTTGTGACATCATTCCAGCAATTGTTGTTGGAAGTTGTTCTCCGAAAAAAGAAATGGTTGAAAGATCAATTTGAAGTTTGATGGCTTCCAATTCCCACATTTTATAATCTCCGTCGCCTCCAATTTGCAGATGTATACCTTTGTTGTTATCGCTTACTTTTTTCCAGGTGCGCAGTATGCCTGAAACATTTTTGTGTGAATCAATCAAATGACTGACATGCAAAAAGCGCCTTTTCTCTTGATCTTTATGACCCGGATAAAACAAATTTGTATCTACCACATTGGGCACAACTCTGTATTTAGATTGTAGACCGAAAGCCATCATTTTGTTTTTCAAATCGAGACTTACCGGACAAATCATATCAGCTTTGGAAGCAACCCATCGCGCGTAAGGACGCAGCAGCAAAGGTTGTTCTTTTTTTCTGGCGGGATCATAACCCGTCCAGTGTTCGGTTATAACAAGTGGTTTTCTCCACCACCTTTTAAGTGTTAAGGCTTCCCAGGCATCTTTCCAGATCACATTGTGATGGATGATGTCAAAATCAAAATTGCCTGAATATTTGAGGTGGGTAAGGCCGCGCTTGAATCCGCGCCATTTAATAAACCACTTGAAAATGCCGGGCTTACAATAAACAATGGTGCATTTTACACGATTCTTTACATGCTCTTCAATTTCAAAACGGGAAGTGATATCGGTGTTGAAGGTAACATACAACACGGTGACATCCTGCTGCAGCGCTATTGTTTCGGCATGGCGCTCAACGAAATTTCCAAGCGTGGAATGGGTTCGACTTGGATACCAGGAGCTCAGAAATAGGATATGTAATGGCGTGTTTGGCAGATGTTCTTTTGAATCGGCAAGATTACTGAGACTAATGCTTTTATTCTCCTGCAATCGATGAATTCGGCCTATTTGAAAAAAACTTGTTGTCCTTTAGTCAAATCTGCATTTAATTTGCACCCGAATTTTACATGGAGGTCGTAGCTCAGTTGGTAGAGCACTAGATTGTGGTTCTAGTGGTCGTGGGTTCGAAACCCACCGTCCTCCCTCAGAAAATGCCCGGATTTTATCCGGGTTTTTTATTTTAATGCCGGATCTATACCATTTACATAGAGCGCTATTGCATCCGCACTTTTTGCAGACGAAGCCCCGGAAAAGCCTTTCAGATCGTCATACGAAACAGTGGCATTGTATTGCTTGAGCATTTCTTTGGCAATAGGCATATAACTCCAGTGCCATTTTTCTTCCTCGTAACCTGTTCTACCCGATTTTTTATCTGTGTAAGTCTGATGGAATCCATATTCTGCACCATGAGCCACCAGCCAGGTATACAATTTTAAACCCGCACCGGAATTGAAATAGGAGAGTTCTACGCTGTTAAAGTCAACATCAGTTCCCCAGTGATGGCGGCTGGTTCCCGGCATCGAACTGTATTTAAGAATGTCTTTTACTTTATCAAGTTCACTCCAGCCTTTGTACTTATCACGAAGCCACTTTTTCTCCCAGATTCCTTTTTGGTAATTGAAGTTTCGAGTAGCTGAAATAATGGTAATAATTACGCCTTCTTTTTTGGCCGCAGCAGCCATTTGCAAAAACGACTGGTAGGCTTCCTTGCGCATGTAGATGCCGTCTTTGGTTGTGTGCTCTTTGGCAATTAGACTGAAATCTTCATGCTTCGACGGCTCAAACTGTCCCAGCAGATCTGTCTTGGAATATACTTTTTCTTCAGGCAAATGGGCGGAAGTGAGTGTAAATAGGGAGGCAAGTATGAGGATGCAGTATTTCATAGTAACAATTTCAGGCGATTCGTGCGTAAAACTAAAATCAAGTATAATGCCCAAATCAAATACGGCAGATTTTTACACACATCCCAGAAGAGAAAAGTTAGTGTTATTTGTACACTAACCAATGAATCATCCGTTTTGTGGAGCCATCATCCGCTATATTTGACCGCATTTTAGAAAAGAAATCATGGCAACTCAAACTGTGAAGAAGGCTGCACCAGCAGCGAAATCGAATGGAACTGCTGCAAATGCTGCGCGTTTTACCAAAGAAACGTATGTGAAATGGTACCGCGAAATGCTGTTGATGCGCAGATTTGAAGAGAAATGTGGTCACCTCTATATCCAACAAAAATTCGGAGGATTTTGCCACCTGTATATTGGTCAGGAAGCGGTTCTCAGTGGAATGATGGAGGCAATTCGCCCTACGGACAGAGTGATTACTGCATACCGCGATCACGCTCACCCGCTCGTTATGGGAAGTGATCCCCGCAAAGTAATGGCGGAGTTGTATGGCAAAGCCACCGGCCTTTCAAAAGGGAAAGGCGGCAGCATGCACATGTTTGATAAGGAAAGAAATCTATTTGGCGGACATGGAATTGTGGGTGCGCAAATCCCGATGGGAGCGGGAATTGCCTTTGCGGATTGGTATCGCGGTGAAGACCATGTTACACTTTGTTTCTTCGGAGATGGTGCCTCACGTCAGGGAGCGCTGCATGAAACTTTCAATATGGCCATGACCTGGAAACTGCCGGTTATTTTCATCATCGAAAACAACCAGTACGCCATGGGAACAAGTGTAGAGCGCACATCCAACGTAACCGATTTGAGTCTGTTGGGTGCTTCATATCTGATGCCGGCAAAAACAGTGGATGGCATGCGCCCTGAGGCTGTTTGTGACGCCATCGCAGAAGCTGCAGCGCGCGGCAGAGCAGGTGAGGGCCCAACGCTATTGGATATCAAAACGTATCGCTACAAAGGTCACAGCATGAGTGATCCACAGAAATACCGCACCAAAGAAGAAGTGGCAGAATACCAGGAGCAGGATCCGATCGAACACGTGTTGCGCAGGATTCGCGATGAAAAGTGGATGTCTGAAGAGGAAATTGAAGCTGTGGAAAATGACGTGAAAACCATTGTAGATGAAAGCGTGAAATTCGCCGAAGAATCTCCTCTCCCAGAAAAAGAGGAGATTTACAAAGATGTTTACATGCAGGATGACTATCCATACGTGAAGGATTAATACCCAATTTTGAAACAATAAACTATATCATGGCAGAAGTAGACAGAATGCCCAAACTGAGTGATACCATGACCGAAGGAACGGTCGCTAAATGGCACAAAAAAGTGGGCGACAATGTGAAAGTAGGTGAATTGCTTGCCGAAATTGAAACGGACAAAGCCACCATGGATTACGAATCGCCCTACAACGGCGTGCTTCTCCATATTGGTATCGAAGCCGGTAAAACAGCTAAGGTAAACGAGTTGCTTGCGATTGTAGGCAAAGCCGATGAAGACATCAGCGCTTTGCTCGCCGCAGGATCTGCCGCACCAGCACCTATTGCTGCCGCTGCACCAGTTGTCGTTTCTGCACCAGCGACAGAACAGGTGGCTTCGGTTGCAACAGCAACTGCGGCAGTTGTGAGCGTGCTTGCATCATCCAATGGCAGATTAAAAGCATCTCCTCTCGCAAGAAAAATTGCAGAAGATAAAGGCATAGATATCGCTACAGTAGCTGGCAGCGGTGACGGTGGACGTATTGTAAAACGCGACATCGAAGCATTCAGCCCGGCAGCCTCCGGAGCAAAAATATTTGCAGCGCCTGCATTCCTGCCTTCGGGAACAGAAAAATTCACCGAGGAGAATGTTTCGCAAATGCGCAAAACAATTGCCCGTCGTCTGGCCGAAAGCAAGTTCAGCGCCCCCCATTTTTATCTCACCATGGAGATCGATATGGATCAGGCAATCGCAGCAAGAAAGGCCATGAATGAATCTGGTGAACACAAAATATCTTTCAATGATATGGTGGTGAAAGCCGCTGCCATGGCCTTGCGGAGACATCCAAAAGTAAATTCATCCTGGTTGGGCGATAAAATCCGTTACAATGAACATGTGCATATCGGAGTTGCAGTTGCTGTGGAAGATGGATTGCTTGTGCCTGTTGTGCGTTTCGCCAATGAAAAAGGACTTTCTCAAATAGGTGCGGAAGTGAAGGTGTTTGCGGAAAAAGCCAAGACCAAAAAACTTCAACCATCCGATTGGGAGGGAAACACTTTTACCATTTCCAACCTTGGCATGTTTGGTATTGAAGAATTCACAGCTATTATCAATCCGCCCGATGCATGCATTCTGGCTGTTGGTGGAATTAAATCAACACCGGTAGTGAAAAATGGTGCTGTGGTTCCGGGCAACGTTATGAAGGTAACCTTGAGCTGCGATCACCGCGTGGTAGATGGAGTTTCAGGTTCAGAGTTTTTACAAACCCTGAAATCCTTCCTCGAGAATCCGGTTAAAATGCTGGTATAAAATCAAAATCTCAAAATATTTACAAGGCCATTCCCCGCAGGAGTGGCCTTTTGTTTTATTCTTGTGAAACACTTTACCTTTTCACGAAATGAAAAAATTCTTCCTTATAATTTTTATTTGCATAGCATCTCTGGGTGCAGCCTTGTCACAAAAAAATCCTGTTTATTGTGGGTTCGACTATTTCATCCGGATGAAAAAAACGCATGATCAGGAATGGTATCGGGCTTATCAATCTGCCCTTACCGACTGGAAGCAAAAACGCACGGATCGCGGCGGTGGTGAAGGTGTATATTTTGTGCCAGTGGTCTTCCATATCGTTTATAATTCAAATGAGCAGAATGTGCCAGATAGTGTTGTTCATTCTCAAATGGAAGTGATCAACGAAGATTATCGCCGTCTCAATGAAGATGCAGCGCTAACACGCGAAGAGTTTTTGCCTGTGGCCGCAGATTGTATGATCGAATTTGAACTCGCAGATTTTGATCCGGATGGAAATCCAACTACGGGAATAATTCATCACTTCACAGAAAGAACCGGATTTAATCTGGATTTTTTCGCTCAGGAAAACACTTTGGACGAAGTAAAATACGACGTTACTGGCGGAGCGGATGGCTGGGATCCGGAGCATTATTTAAATATCTGGGTATGCAATATCGAAGTATCTTTCTTTGGACAAATTTTCGGTTTGAGTTATCCGCCATCTGGTCTTGACAACTGGCCTGGTGGCAGCAGTGCGCCTAATCCCGGTGATGATGGTGTCATTGTGCATTACACCACCGTTGGACGCAATAATCCACAGGCCAGCGCTGATGGTACCGATGACAATAACAAAGGCCGCACGCTCACACACGAAATTGGTCACTACCTGGGGCTTCGTCATACCTGGGGAGACGAATTGTTTGCAGATCCGTGTTCCGAAGATGATGGCATGACAGACACTCCACTTTGCGGAATGGGTGATCAATACGCCTGCGATTATGAAGCCAATTCCTGCAGTGAAGGTGGTGGCGATCTTCCCGATCAACTGGAAAATTATATGGATTATACCCAGGATGTATGCTACAACATGTTCACCCAGGAGCAAATGTCGCTGATGCGCTTTGTGTTGGAGAATCAACGTCTGGAATTGCTCTCCGGTAGTGCACTCCAGACCACAGAGCAGGATTTAATCCGATTCAGTATTTATCCCAATCCAACAGCGGATATACTTGTTTTGAATCTTGCCATCGACCATCAAAAATGCTCATATCAGATTCACAACAGCCTTGGTCAGCTTGTGCTTTCAGGTATTGCTTTAAGTGGGGAGTTAAATCTTTCCACTCTGGCCTCTGATGTTTATACGATACGCATTACCAATGGCTCAGCGGTTTCTACTGCACGTTTTGTCAAAATCCAATGAGTTCATTTCAGGTAAAAGTTATACCCGCATCGTCTACGTATCCGCTCAGACAGCGCGTTCTTTGGCCTCATATCGAAAAAGAATCGGATTGTGTCATCGATATAGACGACCATCCAAATGGATTCCATTTAGGCGTTTTTGAAGAGGACATCCTAATTTCCATTGGTTCATTTTTCCCTGCCGTTTCAACCAAAATAGAATCGCGCCATGCTTATCGTTTGCGGGCTATGGCAACACATCCAGACTTTCGGGGACGCGATGCAGGTAAAGCACTTATTCAATTTGGAAAAGCCTTGTTAAAGGACCGATATGTGGATGTGCTTTGGTGTGATGCCAGATTGAATGCTGTTCCCTTTTATCACAAGCTTGGTTTTAATGCTTTGGATGAAATCTATGAAGTTAGGAATATAGGGCCCCACAAGTTCATGTGGATTGATTTGAAAGATTAGGAGAAGCCATACATTCGCAGCCTCAAAAAATTGAGTTATGCCGAATATTAGTCAGAAAGCGCATGATATGCCCGCTTCACCTATCAGAAAGCTGGTGCCATTTGCTGAAGCTGCCAAAAAACTGGGCCGCAAAGTCTATCATCTCAATATCGGTCAACCGGATATTGAAACGCCTCAAGTGGTGCGCGATAAGATGAAAGAACTTGAGCTCAGGGTCGTGGAATACAGCAATAGCGAAGGCATTGCGGCATACCGGGATGGACTTATTCGCTACTATGATTCGAAGCAAATCTCACTAACTCGTGAAAACATCATGGTTACAACCGGTGGCAGTGAAGCTCTGGTTTTTGCTTTTATGACGTGCTTCAATCCTGGTGACGAAGTAATTGTTCCCGAACCGTTTTACGCCAACTACAATGGTTTTGCAGTGATGGCAGGAGTGAAAGTAATTTCCGTAATGAGTCATATCGAAACGGGATTTGCATTGCCACCCATAGAAGAATTTGAAAAACTCATCACACCACGCACCAAAGGAATTCTGATTTGCAATCCAGGCAATCCTACCGGATATTTATACAGCCAGGCTGAGTTGGAGCAACTGCGCGACGTGGTGAAAAAGCACGATCTTTTTCTTATGGCAGACGAGGTTTACCGCGAATTTGCATACGATGGGGCGAAGCCATTTTCTGTTATGAATCTGGAAGGACTGGAAGACAATGCTATCATGATAGACAGCGTAAGTAAAAGATACAGCATGTGCGGTGCACGCATTGGAGCTATGATTACACGCAATCGGTTGGTGATGGCGGCGGCACTAAAATTTGCGCAGGCTCGACTCTCTCCCCCAACCTTCGGTCAGATGGCCTCTTTGTATGCCCTGGAAACTCCACAATCCTATTTTGATGGTGTAGTTGAAGAATATGTGGAAAGAAGAGATATTCTGGTAGATGGCCTCAATACCATTCCCGGGGTCATTTGCCCGAAGCCGAAGGGAGCATTCTATTGCATTGCACAATTGCCGATAGATAACAGTGATAAATTCTGTCAATGGATGCTCGAGAGTTTTGAGTGGAACAATCAGACGGTGATGATGGCGCCAGCTACCGGATTTTACTCCAGACCGGAACCAGGGCTTAAACAAGTTAGACTAGCTTATGTATTGAATAAGGAATCTTTGCGGTCTGCAGTTACTTGCCTTCACGAAGCGCTAAAGGTTTATCCGGGAAGAACGGCTATTTGATTTTTCGCCGGACGACTATGCCAAAGAAGCAAATCCGATTCCAAAAAGTATAACTGCAAGAAGGCCAAGGAACGCCACGACCGTGATGACGCTGAGTGCTAGTCCTGCAGCGGCCAGTCCTCTGCCACTGTAGCGACTTCGTGCATGATACATGTCTTCAAATGCCCGTTTGGAAAGCCATTTTGCAAGTATGGCAAACAGGAAAAGGCCAGCTATGAGTCCAATGACCAATGCCAATGGACTGAAACTTGTGATAAACAATCCAACAAAACAAAGTGCGGATAAAATTCCAAAGAGTAAACTTCCGGCAGCAGCAGGATGAACTTGGGAGGTAATAGTGTTTGGTTGTTGCTGTCCGCCTGGAGTGCTGGCTATGTCTGAAGTTTTTATTTCTTCTTGTAATTGAATTTCCGTATTCTTTAATGATACTTCAACATCTGCTCCAGGCTGCGCTGCGGCATCCATTGGAGTTGATACTTCAACAGATTTTGCAGGAATAAGTTCGGGCAAAGAATCCAACACGAACACTGAATTGCTGCAAGAAGGCAACGCTGATTTATGATTCTCTGATAGCGCTTGATGCGATTTCAATGAAAAGACTTCGATATGATAGCCCCGCGTATAATGCCGTTTTTCAATTCGACAGGAAAGTAGAACCACTGAAAGAGCAAGGATGCAGATACCACATTGGAGTATGCGACGGTTCAAAGTCATTTTGAGCGAATATAGAAAGGTGAGCCATTTGGTTCTGAAAGTCCCTTAAAAAAGCAAATCCTGCCAGAGGGTGGAACCTTTATCTGGCAGGATTTTTTTACGGACTCATTTTAACACTAACCAAACTTTTCCAAACTTTTTCGGAAGTGCAGCTCTTGAGTTTAAACTGCACTGGTTACCTAGATATATAAAACTAAGACTAGGCGGAATCAAAATTTCCATGCAAATTTCGCTATTTTGGAGATATTATTCTCTTGATCTTTATCACTTTGAGAGTAAAAATTATCAGGAGTTTATAACCAGAATGATATCAAATTGTGAATTACTTCACCATTTCTACCAATCAATGGCTCCTGCTTTTTTCAATTATTCCCCGTTTGATGCGGCTAAGAGCTTCGGGAGTGATGCCCAGATAAGAAGCAATATGCTGTTGAGCAACACGCATTTCCATTTGCGGATATTTTTTTACAAGCTCAAGATACCGAACCTCCGCACTTTTACTCATGGTATCGATCGTCCGTTTTTGACCGGCGATATAAGCACTCTGAAGCAGAATTCGGAAGAAGCGCTCCAGTTTAGGATAAGTCGACAGAACTTCATCGAACTCTTTCATGCGCATCATGACTACATCCGTGTCTTCAAGTGCCTGTATGCTATAATGCGCAGGTTCTCCGGTCAGGTAACTCATCATATCGCCAGCCCACCAATCCTCAAATCCAATCTGGAAGATATGCTCATGCATGTTGTCATCTGTGTAGAATGTCCTCGTGCAGCCTTTCAGAATGTAATGATTGAATTCACAAAAATCTCCGGCCTTGAGCAGAAAATCTTTTTTGGCAACATGTTTTTCGACAAGAATGGACTTCAGTGCTTGCCATTCCTGATCTGATATTTTAACCCTTCGCTCAATGTTCTGGCGAAGCAATGCGTATTTACTCATGGGTGATGATCTAAGATAAGGCTTCAAATATTTGTCATTCAAGACTGGATTCCAAATGTAATCTTTAGCATTTGCATTAAATCTGCCCGAATTGTGTTTTTTTTACGACCAATTGGCCGTTTTGAATTTTACGTTACTGCGATTTTAGGATGTAGGATGTACATTCGCACCTCTAAATTTTTCACATGCCAAAAGGAGTTTTTCAAGTTCCAATTCCGGTCAACGAACCGGTAAAATCCTACGCCCCGGGCTCAGCAGAAAAAGAAGCCCTGTTAAAGGCTTATCACACATTGTATAATCAAGAGCCTATTGATGTGCCGCTCTACATCGGGGCCGAAGAGATAAGAACCAGCGACAAGAAAAACATGTCTCCACCCCATGATCACAAAAAGATCCTGGGCCAATTTAATTATGGGAATGCAGGCCACGTAGCCAAAGCTATCGAAGTTGCTTTACTTGCTCGTCAGCGTTGGGCGATGTTGCCATGGGAACAGCGGGCAGCCATTTTCCTGAAAGCCGCCGACTTGTTGGCAGGACCATTCAGGATGAAAATGAATGCTGCAACTATGCTTGCACAAAGTAAAAATGCTTTTCAGGCAGAAATCGATGCAGCGTGTGAATTGATTGATTTCCTGAGGTTTAATGTAGCTTACATGCAACAGATATACAGCGATCAGCCTGGCTCACAACCGGGTATCTGGAATCGTTTGGAATACAGACCATTGGAGGGATTTGTTTTTGCTGTAACTCCATTTAATTTCACTGCTATCAGTGCCAATTTGCCGGCAAGTGCTGCCATGATGGGTAATGTTGTTGTTTGGAAACCGGCTGATAGCCAGGTATATAGTGCGCAAGTGATCATGGAATTGTTTAAAGCTGCCGGTTTGCCTGATGGGGTTATCAATATGGTGACTGCCGAAGGACCTGTTGTTGGTGATGTGGTTTTTAAGCATCCGGACTTCGCAGGATTGCATTTTACGGGCAGTACTGCCGTTTTTAAATCGCTCTGGAAAGAAATCGGGACCAATATTGACCGGTACAAAACCTATCCGAGAATTGTAGGTGAGACAGGTGGAAAAGACTTCATTGTTGCACACTCGAGTGCTGATCCTCATGAAGTTGCTACGGCCATTTCACGCGGGGCGTTTGAATTTCAGGGACAAAAATGCAGCGCTGCAAGTCGTGCATACATTCCCAAATCCATGTGGGAAAGTGTGAAAAAGCGACTGCTGGAAGATGTGAAATCGTTTAAAATGGGATCCCCGGAGGATTTCTCGAATTTCATCAATGCGGTTATTGACAAACGCGCTTTCGATAAAATCAAGTCATTCATTGATTTTGTGAAAACACAGCCCGATGCCGAAATCATTGCAGGTGGAACTTGCGACGATTCTGTGGGGTATTTCATAGAACCGACGATTGTGCATACCACCAATCCCAGATTCAGGACCATGTGCGAAGAGATTTTTGGTCCGGTAATAACCATCTACGTTTATGAAGATACCAACTGGGGTGATATGCTCCATTTGGTTAATGATACAAGCGAATATGCTTTAACTGGCGCAATTCTTTCGCGCGATCGCTATGCCATCGATCAGGCGACGCGAGTGCTCGAAAATGCCGCAGGTAATTTTTATATCAACGACAAACCAACAGGCGCTGTTGTTGGTCAGCAGCCATTTGGCGGCGCCAGAGGAAGCGGAACCAACGATAAGGCAGGAAGTTATCTCAATCTTTTGCGCTGGGTTTCTCCTCGTACAATCAAAGAAACCTTCGTCCCACCTGTCGATTATCGCTATCCGTTTTTAGGTTGATTTGACTCATTGGGGGTTATTGACGTTATTTATTGGAATGCCAGAGAAGTTTTCCAACGTGCGCATTTGAAATTTGGCTGTTATTCAGGCTAAATTGCCCTGTCCAGTTCTTACATTCGCACCGATGCCTTTACATCTATCGGGTGTGAAGCAACATAAACCAAGCATTGTGCGACTTAACTGATAGCACCAAATCGATTATGATGAAACAAATCTGCCGAAGGTTATTTCTACTCGGAATCATCTTATTTTCAATGAGCTACCTTACCAGGGCACAATTGGCAGCAGTTCCGGTTGAAGTAGAAACAACGGTTTTGTATGGCGATTACGGCGAACCCGGGGTAGATCTTACCGGTTACGTGATGTACGAAGTCTATGTGGTATTTACCGGTCCCGGCAATTACCTCGGTACTATTTTCGCTGCAGAAGGAATTCCGGATTGTGTACAAGATCCTGATAGCAGCGCATTTTTTGATTTTCCTTGCGGATTATTTCAACACGAACAGGAAACTCCCTTCGGATTTCAGAACACCTGTTTTTACAATTTTAATCTTTTTCCTACGTCCGAATTTGACTCCTTCCTAACGATGGGGAAAAATTGTGCTTCTGATCCATCCTGCGATATTGATATCAACCACATCGGTTTCTGCGATGAATGGATTGATGCTTTTCAGGGCCCAACCAATGGCGATTTTTTCGATGGTGGAAGTTTCTTTTGGGATGAATACGCGATGTATGTCGCCTCTTGCCTCAACTCAAATTCCGCGGCATACGCTGGTCCGGATAACAGGATAAAAATCGCACAATTCACAAGTTGCGGGCCTATCAGCGGTTGTTTTAATCTATCATACCGCACCCAGACTCAAGTAGATAACAACGATCAAAATCCCATAACGGCACTCAATATATGTTTCGAAAAAGACCATCCATGCCTTGCAAATCCCATGGACAATACTCCATTGGTTGGAAGCGCTGGTTGTTTTGGAGATGCAATACAGTTATCTCTTAGTGATGGCGGCAATGGTGCAGTAGATTATCAGCTTCACAATACATTGACCAATGATATAACTGATTATGTTGACGAAGAATTCGGGTTGATTATAAATCCAATAGAGGCAGGTTCTTATTTTGTTTCGATGATTGATAGTGAAGGTTGTCGCGATACCACTGCCGTTTTTCAGGTTGTGGAACCCGTGCAACTTACACTCGACGTAGAACTTACAGAAATTGTGCTTTGTGCAGGTGAAACTACCGGCGAAATTACAATCGATTGTGGAGGAGGAACCGGTGTTCTTGCTCTTTCCATGAATGGCGTTCAACACAATTGTGGAGATGTGGTCACCGATTTGGCGTGTGGCGTTTATGATATTCTTCTTATAGATGAGAACGATTGTCAGCTCGATACTACCATCAACATCGCATGTCCTGCTGCTTTGGTTTACAATCCGGTAGTGACTGACATTCCTTGTTATGGATACGACAATGGTAGCATCGTAGGAAGTGTTTCTGGCGGCACAGGAGCCTTAACTGCCGTTTGGACCTACAACGGAAATTTGTTTGAAACATTTACAGGAAATAGTGCACTTAACGTTACCATAGATGAACTTGATGGAGGCACTTACGATATAACCGTAGTCGATGCCAATGATTGTGAACTCACAGATACGTTCGATGTTGAAGAACCCGCTGAATATTCGGCTACACCTACCGTTACAGACGCCAGTTGTTTTGGATTCTGTGATGGAACGGTTGAATACGAAATATTAGGAGGTACCGGACCTTTCAATACAGTGTGCACCATTCTTGGTGGCGGGCCAGCCAATCCCAACGCGCTGTGTGCCGGTGATTATCAATGTGTAATTGAGGACGACAATGGATGTATTCTCACGGACACGATCACTGTGAACGAACCAACGGAAATTACATACGAATCATTTGTGCAATCCGAATTGTGCTTCAACGATTGCAACGGACTCATTCAAATTACCAATGTTCAGGGAAGTTTTGGCAATTACACCTACGAACTAACGCCCAGCGCAGGCAACTGCACGGACCCATGTTCAGGAAATAACGCAGAGTATACCGATCTCTGCGCAGGAGTATACGAGGTGCTTATTACAGACGCGCAAGGTTGTGAAATGCTCGTCGAAAATCTTGAGTTGATTGCACCTGGAGAATTGCAGTTGATTCTGACTCCAACAAATGTTACCTGTTTTGGTCTGGCCAATGGAGAAGTGGATGTTGCAAATAGCGGCGGTACAGAGCCTTTTGTACTAAGTCCAGGCAATCTGCCAGTGCCAACAACCATTGCAGATCTCGCACCTGGAACTTATACATACACTATTACAGATGACAACGGTTGTGATGATACCGAAGACGTTATTATTACTGAACCTGCGTTGTTAGAAGCAAGTGTAATTTCTACACAGGGACCGAGTTGTGGCGGCGATTGCGATGGAAGCGTTGTGTATGAAGTTATTGGTGGTACTACTCCCTATGAATTCTCACTTACGCCAACCGGTATCAGCGGAGCAGTGAATGGCACTATTACCTCTCTTTGTGCAGATGAATATGAAATGATCATCCTCGATGCTTTCAATTGCGCGGATTCAATCGAATTTGAAATTATAGAACCTGATCCTTTGGTAATCGATGTTGATCTGAATGCGCCGACCTGCACCGGTATGTTTGATGGTCAGGCTATCGTTACAATCAGCGGTGGAACCGGAGAGCTTACATTGTTTATCGATCCCGAAACAATTGAATTCACAGAAGTGGATAGTGTTACGTTTGATCTTACTGGTTTGGGTGAGATGGAAATCGAGTTTGAACTTCATGACGAAACGGGCTGTATCATTCAGCAGGATCTGCAGATTGTGCCAGATATTATTACCGATATGGTGCTAACACCTTACTCTTCGCCAGAGACTTGCTGGAATGAAGTGGACGGAACTGCAACAATGGCTGTTCAGAATGGCAATCTTCCCATTAGTTATTTGTGGAATGATGATTATTTACAGACAACTGCTACGGCTGTTGGATTGGCTTCCAATACAACCTATACTGTTATTGTAACAGATGCCATTGGCTGCACACTTACTGAAGAAGTTTATGTTGAACCTACTGTAGGGTGTTTTTTCATCAGCACGGGTATTACACCCAATGGTGATGGCGTAAACGATACCTGGATTCTTGGTGGTCTCGAATTTTTCCCGAATGCAAAAATTCAGGTCTTCAACAGATGGGGTCAGGTCGTTTTTGAAAGCACCGGTTACACCTCACAATGGGATGGAACATTCAAAAACGAGGCCTTGCCAATTGCGGATTATTACTTTGTAATAGAATATGCAGCAGACAAAGATCCAATACAGGGTACAGTAACAATCAAGTATTAATGCAAAGGGAAATCAAAATGAAAAAAATACTTACACTATTATTCGTTGCGGTTCTCTTCACCCAGGTCGGGAAGGCTCAGCAGTATGTGCGGATGACGCAATACATGTACAATCCTTATTTTCTGAATCCAGCGGTGGCAGGAACACTTAATCAGATTCCATTTTATTTGTCCTTCCGCAATCAATGGACAGGATTTAAAGGCGCCCCAACTACCTTTATGGCGAGCGGTCACTTTCAGGGTCCAAAAAATTCGGGGTTCGGAGGAATTATAACCCATGATGATACCGGAGGAGCAATAAGTCGCACCGGGCTTGACATGACGGGAGCATACCACATCGACCTCAATAATTACGATGCAGTTAGTTTTGGTCTCAGTATCACTGCGCGACAATTTAAATTTGATAATTCAAAACTTGTAGTCTATCAGCCAGATGATATTGAACTAAATGGTGGTCAGGCAGAAAGCAGTCTGAACGTGGATGCCAATTTTGGAATGATGATCTACGGAAAGGATTATTATGCGGGTTTTAGTATTCCTCAGGTAATTCAGAATAGAATCAAACTCGAAGGCCCCATTAATGGTGAGGGAAACAAGAATATGCGTCACTTTCAGTTTATGGGAAGTTTCAAATACAACATCAACGATGATTTCGATATCCAACCAAGTGCATTTATGAAGTTCACTCCGGTTACTCCCGTTCAATTGGATATCAATTTGAAATTGGGGTACCGCGACATCGTGTGGGGTGGTCTTTCTGTAAGATACAAAGATGCCATTGCATTGAATGTTGCCGGGCAATTGGACAACATGTTTTTGGGGTATTCATTTGATTTTACAACTGGTGCAGCGAAAGCATTGAGTCCATTTACACACGAAATTCTCGTTGGATATATCATCAAAGGAAAACGCGGAAAATACCAGGCCCGCGGTGCACTCGGACCTCGCATCCTCGATCGTGGAAGACTTCAAAAAAATTAATCCATCCTTGTAATTTGTTGAAAAAACATACAGGTATTGGAATTTGAAATATGCAAAGCCGACACGTCGATCGTACACAGTATTTCAGGGAACAGGATCAAACCACGCGCAAGTTTGTAATTCCCTATATCGGGCAATTTAAGACCATTGATGGCTCTCGTTCCATTGTTGAAATTGGCTGCGGAGAAGGTGGGAATCTTGTAGCTTTCCTGGAGACGGATTGCAAGGTGACCGGAATTGATATTGTGCAGTCGAGAATTGATAAAGCGCATGAATTGCTTGATGATCATCCGCGTGCAAATAACCTGCATCTGATTTGCGATGACATGTACAACCGAACCTCATCCGATGGCAAGTACGACGTGTTAATCATGCGGGATGTTATAGAACACATCCACAACCAGGAAAAATTCATGGGGTTTGTAAAACAATTCATGACCAAAGAATCGGTATTTTTTCTGGCTTTTCCACCATGGTACAATCCGTTTGGTGGTCATCAACAAATTTGTAGGAACCGCTTCTTGTCTAAGTTACCCTATTATCATATTCTCCCAACTTTCCTTTACAAAACAATTTTGAAGGCAGGAGGCGAATCGCAAAAGACCATTGATGATTTGATAGAAATCAAACAAACCGGAATTACCATTGAGAGGTTTGAACGAATTTTGAAAAAGGAAGGATTTACAATCCTAAAAAAGACGCATTATCTTTTCAACCCGAATTATGAAACAAAATTTGGTCTGAAGCCAAGAGTCATTTGGGATTTTCCGGGAAAGATACCTTTCGTTCGCAATTTTTTTATCACGGCAGGATATTACCTGATCGCCAAAGTGTGAAATCAATTGAATAGCTACATTTGCGGTTCATGCAAAAATCATCGATTCTTGAATAAAGATCTACCATCGAAAGGTCAACGCCCAAGGTTTCATTCTACCGAGAAGAGGAAGACCTATTCCAATTTATTGATTGGAATGAGGCCTCTCATGGAAGCCATTCAAGCCGGCAAAGAAATTGACAAGATTTTTATGCAAAAGGGCCTGAAAGGAGAACTTTTTCAACAGGTTAGAGAATTGGCAAATCAGAATCAGATTCCAATCCAAATGGTGCCCATTGAAAAACTCAATGGAATTACCAAAGCCAATCATCAGGGAGTTTTGGCGTTTGTATCGCCCATTGCATTTGGCAATTTGTCCAACATTATTGCTGATGTTTTTGAAAGCGGTGAAACAGCCAAGCTGATAATGCTGGATGGTGTGACCGATGTGCGAAATTTTGGAGCCATTTGCCGCAGTGCAGAATGCCAGGGATTTCATGCCGTTATCATTCCCGAAAAAGGGAGCGCTCAGATTAATGAAGACGCTGTAAAGACTTCTGCCGGCGCTTTGTTCAACATTCCCGTTTGTCGCGTAGGTTCATTGCTTAAAACGGTGAAGGATCTTCAAATGAGTGGCATCCGGGTAACTGCCTGCACAGAAAAGACCAACGATCTGATCGATTCACTTGATTTTGATGGGCCTCATTGTATTGTTATGGGCAATGAAGAAACCGGAATTTCGGACGAAATCATTCGGATTGCTGATCAGCTTGGAAAAATCTACATGACAGGCAAGACGTCATCGCTCAATGTAGGCGTCGCTGCAGGCATAATTATGTACGAATTGAACAGGCAACGCAATCTGCACTCAACCATTTGATTTTGAGTTTAGTCTATGAAAAGGAACGATTAGTCTTCATTTTTTGAAACCTATAGAACCCTTTTGCCGTTTAAAGTGTTTTTTATGAGATACATCCCCATATTTGCACCGTGTTCGATGTTGAAACGCATTCTTTCCGCCCTAATAATAAAACCATAATTATCCCATGAACTGTCTGAGAATTCTTTCCATGACGCTATTGCTGGCTGCTTTATCTTCAGCCGGGATTTCACAAAACTCCAATCAGGCTGAGGCAAATTCGACCTTTTTTGTCCGCATAGAAAACCTGAACGTAGACAATTATCCAAACCTCTACCATGCCCTCAAGGCAGATGGCCGGTTTGAAGTTACATTGGCTTGTGTTCCAATGCAGATTCTAACAATTCGTGCAACGAGCGCTGCTGGTTCTGATATGGCTAAGAATATTTTGGATTTTCAAACCCTTTCGGCCAATGCGCAATTGTCAAATCCTGTCGTACTTCCGGATTTTAACGCAGATCGCTTTTTTGAAGCCTGTTCAACAGCAAGAAATTAATTGAAATGTCCGTATGGAAAAGTGCGGCAAATGAATCATCCTTTGTTTTAACCAGGTTATACATTCTCTATGAATCTTAAATATACCTCAAAAATTTTTCTTCTTTGTTTGATTGCCGTTGCAGGGTTTCAACACTCAGAAGCGCAGTTAACCGTTCAATACAACCAGACCGCTACTCAAATGGCTCAGAGTCTTGTTGGAAGCGGCGTCACAATCGCAAATGCAGTTCTTACCGGTGCTGATAGTTCTTATGCCTATTACAATTCTGCAGGAACTGAGATTGGCACGCATTCAGGGGTTCTTCTTACCACTGGTCGCGCAGGATATGCAGTTGGACCCAACAACAGCATCGGCTGGTGTACTTCACCGGGATTTAACAACAATGGTCCGCCCTGTGACTTGTTTGACAACAACACGCCGGGTAGCGACCTGCTGGAGCAATACCAGCAAGGCAATTGCAATCTTGCCGTTTGCACACAGGATGCTTGTCAACTAGAATTCGACATTACACCTCAGGGTTTCGACCTGCGATTTGAGTACACCTTTGCTTCTGAAGAATACAAGGAGTGGGTTGGATCCAGTTTCAACGACGTATTTGGATTTTACATTTCAGGTCCCGGCATTACCGGTGATCAAAATTTGGCACTTGTTCCGGTAACTCTTGAAGCTGTTGCAATCAACAATGTGAACCACCTGGAGAATACCCAGTATTTCTACGACAACCAAAATCCATACGGTCAGCAAATCCAGTACGATGGATTTACTATTGGTCTGGTTGCCGAAATTAACGGACTTATTCCATGCGAGACCTATCATCTTACTCTTGTGATAGCTGATGGTGTAGATGGCACATATGATTCTGGAGTTTTTGTTCAAGCCATTGAATCTACTCCGGTTGTTGTTTTAACGGCCACTTCGAATGGTTTGGATTACATGGTTGAGGGTTGCAATACAGGTACAATAACATTTAATCGCGAAATTGCCAATGCATCTCCGCAGGAAGTGAATTACTGGGTAGGAGGAACTGCGACCAATGGCACAGATTACACTCCAACCATCGGAACAGGTGTTCCTTTTGAAATAAATACAATAGAAATTCCGGCTGGAGAAACCACGGTTTCACTGAGTATTGACGCAATTGCAGATGGACTTCCGGAGGGAATCGAATACCTCACAATTTACCTGGATAACCCTGCCTGCTCTGGTAATACGGCAATTGATAGTGTCAATTTTTACATATACGACGTCCTTGAGGTGGATATTTCACCTGATGAGGCCGCCGTTTGTGTGGGTCAATGCATCGAGCTGACTGGCAATACCATCGCCGAACAATTGGGTACTTTTGAATGGACTGGCGGCGCAGTGAGTGATCCTCAGAGCCTCGTTGTAGAGGTTTGCCCAACAGAAACCACAACCTATACGCTTACAGCACAGGTTGGCGCCTGCACCGCAACCGATGAAATTACGGTTCAGGTTTCTGCCATTAGCGTAGATCTCACGGCAGTCAATTCTCAATGTTTCGAGAATGGTGCTGGTAGCATCACTGTTACTGTAAACGATGCTGTGGAGCCATATTCATACGCATGGACTGGACCAAATGGCTTCTCCTCAACCAATGAAAATATTGCGAATCTCGAACCGGGCGAATATTGTGTAACCGTGACTGATGGTGCTGGTTGTATTGCGGAGGCATGTGCAACTATCATTCAAACCAATGAACTGGCTATAACAGCACTATTCAGTGATTATACCTGCAATCCGATCTCCTGTTACAATGCTTGTGATGGAACAATTGATATCAGCATGGCTGGTGGTGTTGGTCCATTTACTTTTAACTGGATTGGTCCTGACGGTTTTGTTTCTTCTAATGAAGATCTTTCTGACTTATGCGCAGGTGATTATTCGATCGTAGTTACTGATGACGCGGGTTGTCAGGTAGAACAGGTATACACACTTCTGGAGCCAGACTCCTTGCTTATTGAAGTAACAGGTACTGTCGATTTGTTGTGCACAGGCGTAGAAACCGGAGAGGCAAGCGTAAATGCTCAAGGTGGCTGCGGCCCTTACACGTTCACCTGGCAAGAAATTCCGGGACTGACCGGACCTGTGGCTACAGACCTTGGCAGCGGCGTTTACAACGTGAGCGTTTCTGACGTAAATAATTGTACAAGTGACGGAGCTGTCACCATTGTAATCAATGATCCAATTGATCCGTTGACAGTGGTGGTTGATTCCATTTCTGTTTACGAAGGCGGATTTAATACAAGTTGCCCTGGTAGTGAAGATGGATCTATTGATCTGTTGGTTACAGGTGGTTCTTTGCCTTATGTATTCTCCTGGTTCAACGTAGACGAGCAGGTTGTTTTTTCTACAACAGAAGATTTGGTCAATGCACCTTGCGGCGAATATGAAGTAACAGTAACAGATGACAATGGTTGTATTTATTCGCAATCGTTCATCCTGACATGTGTTCCTTCAATTGGTGCAAATTATATAGTAACTCCAAATCCTTGCGGTGCGCCAGAAGCAGGAATTGGTGCAATTGAAATTACAGGGTTTACCGGTGGTCATGGCAATCCTTATACATGGACATGGGATGGACCAAGTTGTCCGTGTCCTTCAGATTCTACTATCATAGGATTAAATTCTGGTGATTATACACTCAACATTACTGATACGCTGGGTTGTGTAACAAGTCTTGTGATCAACGTCGGTCAGAATGATGTATTCACTGCATCAGGCGTTGTTACTGATTTATCGTGCTACAATTCATGCGATGGAATGATTGATGTATCAATCAATCCTCCGGGTTCTTACAACTATGTTTGGTCTGGTCCTTTTAGCGGTCAGGCCCCAACAACGGAAGATGTTGATAATCTTTGTGCAGGAACGTATCAGGTAACAATCAGTGCTGAAGAATGCTCAGAAACTTTCACGTTCACAGTTAATGAACCTGAAGAAATTACCGTGGAAGGTGTTCTAACCAATCCGCTTTGTTTTGGACAGAATGATGGTAGTATTGATATTACAGTCCTTAATGGTTCTGGTGAATACACGTATTCATGGTCTGCGCCTCAGGGCTGTTTTTTCAGTGGATCAACAGACGAAGACATTTTTAATCTGTTCGAATGTGATTACACAGTTGAGGTTACAGATACAATTTCGGACTGCGTTGTATCACAAACTTTCACGTTGGATGCACCACAATTGATTTCAATTACGCTTGTGCTTTCAGAATTTGATGGTGGATACAATGTAAGTTGCAACGGTCTCACTGATGCCTGCATCAGCGTTTTTGCAACGGGTGGAACACCTGATTGTAATACCTATGCTCCGGAATGTTATCTCTTCGACTGGTTGGGTGCTGAGTGCGCTCTTATCAATCCTACAGATTACGGCAATCCTGATTTTGCAAGTAACCTCTGCGGATTGCCTGCAGGTGGTTATGGCGTAAACGTTACAGATGCGAACGGATGTCTTGCCACAACATGTATTACACTCACAGAACCAGAGCCTATTACATCGACCCCTGTTATTACCAATATCGTTTGTGCTGATCCTGCCGGTGGCAATATCGATCCGGGAATTGCGGGCGGTTCTGGATTGTATTTCTACAATTGGTCTGGAGATCTCAATGGCAATGCTTCAAATGCTGCGATACTTATCGGTGTGCCTGCAGGAATATTTACTTTGATTGTTACCGATAGCAACGGTTGCTCCGAAACCTACGTATTCGAAGTAACAGAAACAGTACCTCCTGTTTGTGAAGTGACTACTGTAACGGACGCATCCTGCAATAGCGTTTGTGACGGGGAAATCATCATAACATGCACTTCGCAATTTGGTGGACCTATCAATTGTTTCATAAATGGTGAATTTATGGGTGTTGAACAAAGTGGTCAACCAACCACCTTCCCTGGGCTGTGTGCGGGAACTTATGTTTTCGATTTTGTGGATGAAAATGATTGTACCACAACGTTGAATGTTACAGTGAATGAACCTGAAGAAGTTGTAATCAATCTCTCTGCAATTGTGCAGGACGAAGAACAAATTTTTGATTTGCAATGCACCGGCGACAACAACGGCCAGATCGTTGCGGATGTAACAGGTGGTACTCCCGGCTATACTTATTCATGGACCGACCAAAATAACCTTCCAATTGGCGGTGATGTGAATACCATAACTGGTTTGATTGCTGGTCAATATTGCCTTTCTGTATTGGATACGCAGGGATGCACCGACACCTTGTGCTATGAAATTACCGAACCAGAATTACCACTTACATACACCGATTCTTTGTCGCTGTATTACGAAGATGCCTATAACATTTCATGTTTTAATGCCAACGATGGGTATATCGAAATAGAAATAAGTGGTGGGGTTCCACCTTATAATCTGGATTGGACTGGTGCAGGGACAATTGATGGACAATTATCTCAATCTGGTTTAGGTGAAGGCCATTATGAAGTGCTTGTTACCGATGCCAACAGTTGTGCTTTTCTTATTGAATGGGATCTAACTCAGCCAACACAAATTGTAATAGATCCAATTGACGTGGTGCAGCCTTTGTGCGACAATGCATGCAATGGAACTGTTGATGTAACGGTAACCGGAGGAGAACCAGGGTATTCGTATGATTGGAGCGGACCTAATAATTTCAATTCTACCGATGAAGATCTTTCGGGACTTTGTGAAGGCGACTATTCACTGGAAGTAACCGATATGATGGGCTGTAGTCAGTTGACAACAGTTTCTATCATCGATCCTCTTCCACTTTCTGCAACTATCGCCGATCAATACAATTGTGGAAATGGAACCATGGATCTGTGCGCTCTGGCAAGTGGTGGAACAACACCATATGCATATGCATGGAGCACCGGCGAAACTACAAATTGTATTGTTGTCTCTGCAGATGGTGAAGTTTGTGTCACAGTAACCGATGCGAACGGCTGTTCATTTGAAGTATGCTTTACTGTCAATGTGGAACCTGTGATGGAAATTACGGGCAATATCACCAATGCATCTTGCGGTCAATGCAATGGTGCAATAGATGTTACTCTCACGGGCGGGCTTTCACCTTTTGATATTGTATGGACCGGCGCTGGAGTTATTCAGGACCAACTGGATCAGACAGATCTATGTGAAGGTTCGTATACGGTGACAATTACGGATGCCAATGGCTGCATTATTACAGCAACTTACACAGTTGATCAGAATAATCCGATTGATGCAAGTGTGCAGACAGACAATGTAAATTGCAATGGCGATTCTGATGGATCTGCCGCGGCAACAATAACCGGAGCGAGTGGCAACGTGACTATCACATGGTTCGATGCAACAGGTCTGGAAATTGGAACAGGGTCTTCAATCAGCGAATTGCCTGCAGGTAGCTACACCATGGAATGGCAGGATGAAGCTGGTTGCAGCGGAACAGAACCATTCTCTATCGGAGAACCTTCCGTATTGAGCGTTGATATTACTGTGAGCGTTGTTGGTGATTACAACGTAGGAGCACCGGGCGCTACTTCTGGCTACATTTTGCTTGATGTAAATGGTGGCACTCCGTCTTATACGTACGACTGGTCGCCTATTGATGTGGCTGATACTACATCAAATCCGCAAAATCTGGGTGCAGGTGAATACGTGGTAACTATCACTGATGCGAATGGATGTACACTGGATACATTGATCACTTTGACTCAGCCTGAAGAATTGGAATTGCCTACTGGTCTTTCGCCAAACGGTGATGGATTTAACGATACCTATTATATACCCGGTGCTTATTTGTGCGACGGAAGTCAGTTTAAAGTATTCAATCGCTGGGGCAATTTGGTTTATGAGAAAGACAATTACGACAACGACTGGTATGGGCAAACGAAGGATGGTGGAGTGTTGGCAGATGGCACTTACTTCGTATTGTTCGAAGGCTGCGGTAAGGAATTTAATACATACGTAGACCTGCGCAGAGAATAATTCCATTCACAATCAAAGTACAAAGAAAGAATCGATGACACATATGAAAAAGATACTCATTCTCCTTACAATAGCTTTCATGACGGTTGCGGCAAGTGCGCAACAGGAGATCATGATAAGTCAATACATGTTCAATAGTCTGGTTTTAAATCCGGCCTATGCAGGAACACATCCATATTGGAGCGGCACTATTCTGCACCGCAGCCAATGGACTAAATTTGATAAGGCACCAACTTCTCAAACCCTTTGTCTGGATGGTCCAATCATGAACAACAAACTCGGAATTGGACTCAATATGAGCAATGATCAAATTGGTCTTATCAAAGAGTTTAACGTGGCCGGAAATTTGGCATCGCGTGTTTCACTCGGACCGGGTTTCCTGAGCGGTGGTGTGCGCATCGGATTGTCACGCTACTCAGCTAATCTTACAGAAGCCATTATTTGGGATACAGAAGATCCTGTTTATGCATCCAATCTGAAAGGTCAATCTGTACTTCGTTTTGGAGCAGGGCTTTATTACTACACTTCGAATTGGTTCGCTGGTGTGTCTATACCAAGTGTTGCAGCCATCGACGAAAAAGTGAGCTTCAACAGCGAGGGTTTAAACAGTTATTTCAGAAATCACCTTTACATCAATGGAGGAATTGTTTTTGAACCAACACCTGATTTGGCTATCAAACCAAGTGCGCTTATCAAAGTGCAGGGCAATGCACCAGTTGAACTCGATCTGAATTGCAATGTGTTGTTCTTGCGCAAGTTTTGGGTTGGTGCCGGATGGAGAACAGGTGATGCTTTACTCGTGATGGCAGAATGGAATATTACCAATCAACTTCGTGTGGGTTATGCATTTGATTATACACTTTCGTCCATTCAAACATACAAAGTGGGCAACGCTCACGAAATCATGCTCGGCTATGATTTCGGAAAAAGTGTAGAGATCAAAGCAAGATCGCCAAGATATTTTTAATTCAGTAATGGGTTTTTTCCAAAGCTGATTCGTTTTATACCTGAACAAAGACATATGAAAAATTCATTTCGAATTCATCCCTGGGTGATGGTAGTTGCGCTGGCTCTTTTTATGAGCAGTTGTTCAACACTATACATCAAAAATGGCAAAGAATCATTCGACCAACTTCAATACCAGGATGCTATTTTTTTCCTTGAGAAAGGATTGAAGAAAAAAGAAGATGCACCCGGACGTCGAATGCTGGCAGAAAGTTATTTGCTTACTAACGAGTTTAGCAAGGCCGAAGCGAGTTATGCACTTTCATCTACTGCTACGGATAATACGGATCGCGATCGCATCAATTATGCTAAAGCGCTTATGGCAAATGGAAAGTACGAAGATGCTAAACCAATTTTCGAAGGAATTATCAGCCGTGATCCCAATAATGAAGTAGCAAAAGACCTTTTAGCAGGCTGTAAGAAACTAAACGATATGCGCAAAGACTCACTCTTGTTTCAGGTGAATCCGGTAAATATTCCCAATACGTTTGGAGTTTATTCGGCCTATCCCTACAACGGAGGTTTGATTTTCAGCAGCCCTGCTACCAAAGGTGATCACGATCCTTATACCAATAAGGCTTATACCGATTTGTACTATTCGAAACAAGATGGCGTTGCTTGGACTTTACCAGAACCTCTGCCAGTGGTAAATGGAAAATACCATGAGGCAGTTGCAACAGTATCGCCAAATGGTCAGACAATGATTTTCACTCGTAGTTTCCAGTTAAATGGTGGCGCTCTTGCCGGAAATGATCAGCGCGTAAGCAACATGCAATTGTATGCAAGCAAACTTGGGCCCGATGGAAAACCAGAGAAACCCACACTGGTTCCATTCTGTGATTCAAAATACATGTTTGCTCACCCTGCTTATTCTCCCGATGGAAACACACTTTATTTCAGCAGTGATATGCCAGGCGGTAAAGGTGGAATGGATATCTGGGAATCGAAGTATGCAGACGGTACCTGGGGAACACCAAAAAACCTCGGAGATGATATCAATACCAAAGGCAATGAAGTTTTCCCAACTGTTGCCGATGAAAACACCATTTATTTCAGTAGCGATGGTCACCATAGTTTGGGTGGACTCGATATTCACTCGAGCACAAAAATCAACGGGATCTGGAGTGCACCTGCGCATGTGAGTTATCCTATCAATACCAATAGAGACGACTTTTCGATGGTTTGGAACGCCGATGGAAAGAGTGGTTATTTGAGCAGTGATAGAAGTGGAAGCGATAGAATTTACAGCTTTGTGTCCGAAGATAACAAAGTAACTATGGAAGGCCTTGTTACTGGCAAAGACAGCATGTTGCCATTGGGAGGCGCCAAAGTTTTGATCAAGAATCTTACTGATGGCACAGAACAAATGGTACTTACAGACGGTGATGGAAAATTCACGGCGATTCTTGAAAAAGGAAAAGACTATCAGATTTCGACGGAGTTGGATGGTTACTTCAAAGAAAGTGGAACGTTTAATACGCGCGATGGTGTAGGTGACGACAACGAATTCCAGAAAGTTATTGAATTGAAAGAACTTTATGTAAGCCCCGGAAACGATGGTGGGAATACAGCAGGAAATGATACCAATGGTGGCAACAAAGGTGGTGACAAAAACACCAAAGGCGGAACCACGGGAAACAATGGAAGCTCAAACAAAGACGGAAAATACAATTTGCCAGAAATCCATTGGGACTACAACAAATGGGATATTCGCACCGACGCCCTGCCTTACCTCGATAACTTAGTGAAATTATTTCGCGATAATCCGGATTTGCGTTTCGAATTGCGCAGCCACACAGATTGCCGAGGTAGTTTTGAATACAACGACGATTTGTCTGCAAAACGTGCCAAAGCCGCGGTGGATTACCTCATCAAAAAAGGTGTTCCAAGAAATATCATCGTGAGCAAAGGATATGGTGAGAAGGAATTGCTCAACAATTGCACAGACGGCGTCTTTTGTCCGGAAGATCAACACGAACAAAATCGCAGAACGGAATTTATCGTTACTGATAAGAAGAAATAAAAGTCAATATGAAACGAAAAAAGGCCACAGTATGTGGCCTTTTTTTATGCTTTCAATTATTAGTTCGTTACAATGGAAGAACAACCGTTTTTTTACTCGAAGTATAAGCTCCCCAAACGCCAAGCGCTCCGCCTACAATATTGGTCTCAGGATTGGCGGGTGCAGCACTGAATGGACTACCTGCGTCTTCACTTGCTACGGCGGCAAAGGTTTGGTAGAACTCGTATAAATCAGGATCAAGCACCTGAAGTTCTGCTTCTACTGTGTCACCAGGTTCAAACAAACGGGTGAAAACAGGTATGCGAATCAAATTGCCGTCATTCAGGTTGTCGTCAAATACCAGGATATCCGAAGGTTCGTTCATTAATTCGCCGTTTACTTTGGTTACTATTCTGTAAAAATCTTTGCCTGATTGATCCTGAAAAACTAGGAATACATTGTAACCGGGATCACCACCAAATTGTGCTTCCTGGAATTCGTATTCAAGCGTGTCGAGTGGGAGAGAGGGCGACATATAGGAAGAGGCCGTATATGTTTTATTTCCCGTTTCCACTTTGAGAGCATACATTCCATTGTTTGCAATAACAACATCGCCCGAAGTGTAATAGCCGTTACCGCCGTCGTTCAACGGAACAATAGCACCATCTGGCATTGTAACAGAGACAACAGCTCCGCCGATTCCCTCTGGTGAAGATGTGTCAAAAAAACTTGTGGTCTTGCTGATGCGCACACGGATATGATCATCCCCTTCGTAAACGCCACCGTCAATCACTACCTGGCGTTCTGCTTCTTCCAGCTCAATCTCAATGACTTTCTGACAACTCTGCATTCCCATTAATAGCGCTGGAATTGCAATCAATAGGCTCTTTTGGATACGCGTTTTATATGTGTTCATGGTAAAAGGCAATTGGATATTTGATGACATGATTAGAAAGAGAAATTATAGGTAACGGATGGTACAATTTTGAACAAGGCTGTCCGAACTGCTTCCATTTGTTGCGGATTGTCTTCGTTGGCACGGAAAGTAATTGAATATGCATTTTCACGGGCATACAGATTGTAAACCGAAATATTCCAGTTCGATTCGAAATCTTTGAACTTTCGTGGCCTTTTTCTGGGCTTTGTTTTGTCCGTGTCGATAGTAATACCTGCATCCATGCGGTGATAAGCTGGCATGCGGTATCCATTGCGTTCAGTGTAATATGGAACCTGAACACCCCCAACCTCATACTTGCCGGAAGGGAAGGTTACAGCAGAACCCGTGTAGTAAACCCAATTGGCTGATAGGCGAATGCGATCGTTTATTTTGTACATGGCGACAATGGCCAGATCATGAATGCGGTCCTGACGCGATGGATATTCTGAACCTTCGTTGATATCATCAAATGTGCGAAGTGATCTCGACCAAGTATAACTTATCCATCCGGTGAAATTGCCGCTTTGTTTGCGAAGGAAAAATTCTGCACCATAAGCGCGTCCTTTTCCAAATACAAGTTGTCCTTCTGCTTCATCATTGAAGAAAAGATCGGCGCCGTTGCGATAATCGATCTGATTGTGCAATAGTTTGTAATAACCTTCAATCGAAAATTCGTAGGCGTTGTTTTTGAAATTGCGGAAGTATCCACCAGAAACCTGATCGGCAATTTGTGGTTTGATATTGTTGCTGCTCGGTACCCAGATATCCGTTGGCTGAGAAGACGTGGAATTGGAAAGTAAATGAAGGTATTGATAAGCTCTGTTGAATGATGCCTTGATCGAACTGGCGTTTGTCAATTCATACTTCAATGATACACGCGGCTCAAATCCACCGTAGGTTTTGATGCTTTCCCACGAGCCATAAGCCGTCTCGGAAGTTTTGTTGCCCTCATCATCAAAAGTGTAGGCCTTGCCCTCGCCGAGGTAGTTGAAATACGAATAACGTAGGCCGTATTGAATGCCAAAGAATTCTGTAATGCTCTGATCATTTTGCAAATAAACACCACCTTCAAGTGCATAACGGTTTGTGAGTTTCGTATCTGTGAAAGACTCGTAGTCGCTCTCAACTTCACCTGGAATAAACGTATGGTAGATGGCATTAGCGCCATATTTGATCTTGTTGTTCGGATTGGGGAAATAAGAGAAATCCTGCTTCAGATTCCAATCACGAATAGACGAAGTGAATTTGACATCACTACCACTTGCATTGAATTTAAATCGGTAGCTGTAATCACTGTAGATCACAGACGTATTCGAGAAGAGTTTGTCGTTGAAGATGTGATTCCATCTCAAAGTGCCGGTGCTATTGCCCCAGTCGAATCCAAAAACATCGGCAAGTCCGAAATTGTCTCTACCGAAATAACCGGACAAATACAACCTGTTTTTTTCGTTGAATTTGTAGTTTGATTTTAAGTTGAGGTCATAGAAATAGAGAATTGACTTTTTTGTGTTTTCATTTTTTGAGAGTTTTAAAAACACATCGGCATACGTTCTTCTCCCCGAAATCATAAACGATCCTTTGTCCTTTACAATTGGCGCTTCCAATGTCAACCTCGATGATATCAATCCAATGCCACCAGATGCACCAAATTTTTTGGAGTTACCGTCTTTCATTTTTATATCCATAACAGACGAAGCTCTTCCTCCATATTCTGCCGGCATTCCACCTTTGTAGAGTGTAACATCTTTTAATGCATCCGAATTGAATACCGAGAAAAAACCAAGCAAGTGAGAAGCGTTATACACGGGTGCTTCATCCAATAGAATCAAATTCTGATCGGAACCACCGCCGCGCACATAAAATCCGGAACTGCCTTCACCTGCGCTTTTTACTCCGGGTGTCATCTGAAATATTTTGATGATGTCTCTTTCACCAAAAAGAACAGGAACAGATTCCACACTCTTGGGATCAATGCGCGTAACTCCCATTTCGGTACTGCGCACGTTTTTATCTACTTTTTCTCCTGTGATCAGGACTTCACTGGTAGTTGTAGGTTCTTCTCCTATTTGAATATTCAGGATAATATCTTTGTCCAACACTATCGCTTTTTCTTCTTTTAGATATCCAAGAAATTGGTACACCAATGTATAATTCCCTTTTGGAAGGGTTAAGGAATAGAAGCCATAAGCATTTGTCGCCGCACCTTTTGCTGGATCTTCTTTGACCGAAACAATAGCGCCTATCAGGTCTTCTCCATTTCTGGAATCCTTCACAGATCCACTTACAGTGAAATTCTGTGCTGTGATACAATTTGCAGCGAAAAGAAATGCTGCGATAAGCGATAATTTAAAGAATTTCAGTTTGTTTTTTGAACGCATAAAACTTTGTGTTATTGATAAAAGGTGGCGCAATTTGATCGCAAGCTGCATGATTATTCCTGTCTCAATAGGTGAATTGTGTTAGCTGGTCGGTCAATGGATTGTAATGGTGTTTAAACTCAATAGTCGGAAGATGACAATTGATTAATCAATTACCCCTACATGGCAATAAAAATTATCTGAAAATTGTTTCAGTAGAATGTTTCTATACAAAAAAAGCCAACCAGAAAATCTGATTGGCTCATTTGTATGTTATAGCAGTATTAATACCTGAAACCTACTGATAGCATTGTTCTCAAAACTTTGGTTTGAATCGATGCGGGAGTAGTCTCATCGGTTTTATACATATAATAAATCTGATCGCGGGTTTGATAACCTGCTGCCAGATCAATAAAGAAGTAGTCGTTTCTGTAGCCTATTCCACCATTGTAGCTGATGGTAGGATCGTTGTTGGCCACCCCATCTATGAATGGACTTTGCTGATACATCGCCCCTCCGCGCAGATACCAAACCTTGGCAACACGCCATTCCATACCGGCACTTACACGGTGTGTACCACGGTAAATTTTATCGATGGTTTCGTTTTCGATATCGTAATTGTAAGAGCTATTTTCTCCTGTGCCTTTCATGTTCATGGCATTGTAGTCGGTAAACTCATAGTCAACGGCTATTACACCCACTTTGCCAAGTACAAAAGCTGCATTCGCCATTATTCTGGCAGGTGTTCTCAGATTGTAGTTGGTAACAAGCACAGGCGAAGCTTCATCATAGGATGTTCCGTTTGTTAAACTGGTGGTAACACGTGTATCATACGTTTCGCGCATGCTGATAACTGTGCGTGTGTGATAGGCGGCACCCAGGCGAACCCAATCAGCGGGTTTAATAATAAATCCCAGTTTCAACCCAACTCCGGTTCCGTCTGCACGAATGTTTTCCTGAAAGCTTAGATTATTTAATGGCTCTCCCTGTTCAAATTCTTCGCGGTAAATTCCTTTTTCGAAAAACCGCACGCCTTGAAAAGCAAGCGAGCCACCAACAAACAAGATGTCTTTGTAATTTCCACCAAAAGTGAAATCGGTTTCACTTTGTGCACCTGA
>JBJXFC010000122.1:0-2749 GCA_046153915.1 Flavobacteriales bacterium | reverse complement strand
GTCAGATTTTTTACAGCGTGAAATGAAAAGCCCATCACATCGCACTGTGCTCCAACTTTTTTTCCTTTGTATACAGCACCAAAACTGTGAGCTGCGTCGCTCATTACCAAAATGCGCCCAAGTTGTTTTTGGTGTTCACCATTCGGAACAAACATTTTTTGAATTTCATCCTTCTTCGCAATGGCCATAACTGCGTCATAGTCCACAGGCCATCCGCTTATATCCACTGGCATAATTACCTTGGTTCGCGCTGTGACCTTAGATGCGATGGATTCAATGTCAATTGTAAATCCGTCCCTTTCGATATCCACCATCACAGGTGTAGCACCAACATGCACAACGATATTGGCCGTTGCTGCGTAGGTATATGCAGGAATTATGACTTCATCACCGGGGGCCACATTGTACCAACGCAAAACGAGCTCGGCCGCATTGGTCCATGAGTTGAGACACAATGTGCGACCACTGCCACAGTATTCATTTATGCGGGATTCGAGTTCGCGTGTTTTGGGACCAGTTGTGATCCAGCCACTTTTGAGCACTTCAGTTACGGCATCGATTGTTTTCTGATCGACGCGTGGAGGTGAAAAAGGAATTGCTTTTTGCATGGTGCCAAATTAGCAGGATCGCCTCAATTACAAAGAATGGAAATAGGTAGTTTATAAAAGAAATACGTTCAAAATTTTTCAATTGCCCCAAGTCCAAAAAGAGCAAAATCGTATTTCACAGGATCGTTTTTATCCAACCGTCGCAGCACAGAATCTAACTCTGCCACAGCCTTCTGATCGTTTTGCGGTCGCTTGAGAATCTCCAGTTTACGGGCGATATTGCCGGTGTGCACATCCAATGGAATGGATAATTGTGCTGGAGAAATAGTATTCCACAAGCCAAAATCAACGCCTTTTTTATCATTGCGCACCATCCAGCGCAAAAACATGTTCAACCGTTTGGCCGAAGAACCCGATTCAGGATCGCTGACATGTTTAAAAGTGCGTGAGTTCTGAAGTTCTCCAAAAAATGTTTTTCTGAAGTATGAAATAGCAAAAGAAGCAGCATGACCTGATTCAAACCCCATGGAAAATACATGTTCAAGCCCATCGTGTTCTGTGTAAATGCGCTTTAAAGATTGAATAAAGAGCCTGAAATCTTCTTCATTGAACGTGCGGTGTACGAATCCCTTTGTGCGCTTCAGGTCTTTAGCAGAATGATTCAGAATAAAATCGTGAGGGCACATATCCATAATGGCCATCATGCGATTGGCATTCGTCACAATGGATTTTCTGTTGCCCCAGGCAATGGTCGCGGCAAGAAACGCGGCAATTTCTACATCCTCCTTTTTGGAGAATTGATGCGGTATTGAAATCGGATCAGCCTCTATAAAATCGGGGCGGTTGTACAAATCTGCCTTTTCATCGAGAAAGTCCCGTAAATCATTCCATTGCTGGCTCTTTTTCATTCAGCCGCAAAGTAAAACCGTTGCTGCCCTGAACTATACCTTTCGGTATATAAGAACGATTCTATTTGGTTTTCAATCGTTAACCATCGGATATTTGACTCAGAAAAGGCAATCAAATGGCCTTTTTCCGAACCTTTCTAAAATTCAGTTTATGAAAAAAATTCTCCTCATTGTTTTTTCTATTGCATCTGGTCTTTATTTGAATGCCCAGAGTTTGTGCTTTGATGCCGCAAATGACACCCGTTATGAAACTCTTTCGCAATCGGCGATGCTCACTGTATTTGATCTCAATGGTGACGGCCATCTGGACGTAATGTCATCCGGCGGAGAAGATCCACTATCTGTGCACCTCGGCAACGGCGATGGAACATTTGATCCTTATGTAAGCGGTATACAGTCTACTAAAAAAGAAACTGAATTCATCGATATTGACAGCGATGGCGACCTTGATTTTTACACGTGTGATGGAAGCGATATTGTGGCTGCCAAAAATGAAGGAAACGCTACATTTTCCTGGTTTGACTATGTTGACCTGCCATCTGGCAGTAACAATTACAGTGAAATTGCTCTTGGGGATGTAAATGGCGATGGCATAGCAGATCTTTTAACCAATGATTTGGACAACGATTTAATTTGGGTTGTAGAAATAGAATCAGACGGCTCGTTTGGCAACAATTTTTCATTCCCGTGTATTGGAGAACCGAGTCACATTAAGATGGGCGATCTGAATGGCGATGGCAATCCTGATCTGGCAGTTTCACCCGCTACCGGCACCACCATTGGTATATATTTTTCAAACAACGACGGAACTTTCACAGAAAATGTGGTAACGGTTGCTGATCTCGTTCAGGCCGGATACAACTCTGTAGAAATAGCAGACATAGATGGTGATGACGATTTGGACGTGCTTGTGGCGGGTTACACCATGTCTGTTCTGGAGAACGACGGTGCAGGTAATTTCTCATTGTTGGACGACGTTTTTATGGGCTCATATTGTTTCGCCTTTGACACCGGTGATTGGGACAATGACAACGATGTTGATGTTGCCTGGGCCAATAACAACGGAGGTGGAGTTACCATAAATCTAAATACGGGTGATGGAACTTTCGAAGCACAAACCAACATTTTCTTTTCATCGAATGGAAATTCAGTCGAAGTAGCGCACGGCGACTTCAATGAGGACGGCGAAATGGATTTGGTTGTAGCCAATGGATTTGAACGAAACTTCTCATTTTTGGAAGGACATGGCAATGGTCTTTTTGGTTCACTCACGCTGATGGCCGGATACCAGTC
>JBJXFC010000211.1:0-8565 GCA_046153915.1 Flavobacteriales bacterium | reverse complement strand
AATATTGCAGCTTGCGGACAGTACGATTGGGATGGAACAACTTACACTGCTTCGGGAACTTATGTAAACAATTACACCACCGCAGCAGGTTGTGACAGCACTGTTACTCTGAATCTCACCATCGGCGAACCAGGCGCAGAAACGATTGATGTGGTATCATGCGACACATACGAAATCAATGGTGAATCTTACAATACAAGTGGTGTCTATGAGCAATTGCTTCTGACAACTGCAGGTTGCGATAGTTTGTTGACCATCAATTTGACCATCAACAATTCCGTTACAACAGAACTGTTCGAAACTGCTTGTGGATCGTTCGATTGGAACTCGGTTACATATACTGAAAGCGGACAATACGAAGAAGTATATGAAGCTGCAAATGGTTGTGACAGCACTGTTGTATTGAACCTTACAATCAATCCAATTTACGAAGACATTCTCGAAGTTACTGCCTGCAATCAATTCGATTGGGATGGCACTACTTACACTGAGTCTGGCACGTATGTGAATAATTACACTTCAGCGGCAGGTTGTGATAGCACAGTAATTCTGAGTCTCATTATTACACTTCCAACATCTGAAACCATCGATGTAACCGCTTGTGATTTGTACGAAATCAATGGTGATACATTCACTGCAAGTGGAACTTACGATCAGGTATTAATCGGTTCAAACGGTTGCGATAGCACTTTGACGATTAATCTGACAATCAACAATTCGGTTTCAACGGAATTGTTTGAAACAGCATGTGGATCATTCACATGGAATGATGTGACGTATACGGAGAGTGGTATCTACAATCAGGTATTTGGTGCAGCCAATGGTTGTGATAGCATCGTTTCGCTTAACCTCACCATCAATCCGGTTTACAACGATTTTGTGACTGTGTCTGCTTGCAATGAATTCACCTGGGATGGAATGACATACACCGAATCTGGCGAGTATGTAAACAACTATACCTCAGCAGCGGGTTGTGATAGCATTGTTACTCTGATGCTCACCATCAATTTGCCGGCTTCTGAAACCATCGATGTAACTGCTTGTGATTCTTACAATCTGAATGGAACAGTCTATACAGAAAGCGGAACTTATGTTCAATCGCTATTAACAGACGCAGGTTGCGACAGCACATTGACTGTAAATCTTACAATCAACCTGAGCACTACAGGAGCCGTTTCAGAAACAGCTTGTGGTTCTTATACATGGGGAAGTGAGACGTATACCGAAAGTGGTTCATACGATCAGATATTTGAAGGAAGCAATGGCTGTGATAGCACAGTTACGTTGACTCTGACAATACTTGAAGTATTTAATACTGTTCTCGACGCAGAATCTTGCCAGCCTTACACACTGAATGGAACTACCTACGATGTAAGTGGAACATACACGCAAGTGTTGACAGCTCAAAATGGTTGTGACAGCACGTTGACACTGAACTTTACCTTGGTAGATTCTTACGATATAACAGTTGAGGTTTCTGGTTGTGAGTTGGTAGAATACAACGGCGACGTTTACACCGAGTCAGGTACATTTGATTTTGATTATGTAACTGAAGCTGGTTGTGATAGCCTTGTTCACCTCGTTGTAACTGTAAACTTCCCTGATTTCATCGAAATCAGTGATAGCGCTTGTGGTTCATATACATGGAACGATGAGACGTTTACTGAAAGTGGAACTTACAATCAGACATTCACAAACATGTTTGGTTGCGATAGTCTTGTGACATTGAATTTGGAAATTCTTCCTGTAGACAATATCACAGAAGATGTTACTACCTGCACTTCGTATGACTGGAATGGCAATACATACACCGAGTCTGGAACATATATTGAGACATTCGTGAATCAGTTTGGTTGTGATAGCATCGTGACGTTGAACCTCACAATTTCAGATGTAATTACATTTACTGAAGAAGCTACAGCATGTGATTCTTACACATGGTTTGGCACCACATACAATGAGTCTGGAATATACGAGCATACTGAAACCAATGAGTTCGGTTGTGAAGAGGTATATACCCTGACCTTGACCATCAACTACTCTGCACAATCTACTGAAGAGGTTACGGCTTGTGACTCTTATACATGGAACAATGTGGAATATACCCAATCAGGAACATACACTTTTGAAGGAACAACGCAAGAGGGTTGTGATTCAACTGCAACTTTGATTCTTACAATTGGCACTGTGAATACGGATGTGAATTTCGATGCAAACTATAATTTAACTGCAGAACAATCAGGCGCAACCTACCAGTGGATCAATTGTGATACTGAGCAGGAAGTAAACGGATCAACAGGTCAGTCATTCAATCCACTTGAGTTGGGATTGCCGAATTCGACCAACTGGGCAGTTGAAATTACTGTTGGAAATTGCACTGCAACTTCTGGATGTATTTTCGTAGAATGGTCGGGTGTTGAAGAATTGACTTCAACTACATGGACAGCTTATCCAAACCCAACCCGCGGAGATTTGATCTTGACCAACAACGCAAACGATGTTGCTCAAATGATCTGGATTACAGATATGGAAGGCCGTGAGGTAGCTCGTTATACCAAAATTGCTTCTCAGCCAGCAATTGAAATTACACAAGCCGCCGGAATTTATTTCGTTCATATTGTGGGTGCTCAATCCAACGCTGTAATTCGCATTATCAAGGAATAATTTTCCTCCCAATAATTTTAAAAGGCCTCGAAATTTTCGAGGCCTTTTCATTTCCCGTCGATTTTCACGATGGGCTGTCAGTCATTTTCGAATTAATGCATCACGTATACGATGCATTGGCTTAAATTTAGCACTCCATTATGTCCAAAACGCCATTAGATCTCGAAGAAGAACGCAGAGAAATCCTGAGACGATACCGGGGACTTCTTCGTGTGTGTCATCGCAGTAAGTCGAGGGCTGATCGCGCGCGAATTCGAAAAGCTTTTGAGGTGGCAGTGGAGGCGCACAAGGATATGCGCCGCAAAAGTGGCGAGCCTTACATTTATCATCCTCTTGCTGTAGCCAAAATTGCAGCGGAAGAAATAGGGTTGGATACCACCAGCATCGTTTGTGCTCTTCTGCATGATACTGTTGAAGATACGGATATCACGCTGGATGATGTGCAAAACCTCTTCGGTAAGAAAGAAAGAACCATCATCGATGGATTGACCAAAATCAGCGGAATTAGCGATTACGGAAACTCCAGCGATCAGGCGGAGAATTTTCGCAAAATGCTGCTTACCCTGAGTGATGATGTAAGGGTGATTTTGGTAAAACTGGCAGACAGACTTCACAACATGCGCACGCTCGATCACATGAAGCGCGAGAAGCAGTTGAAGATCGCTAGTGAGACCTTGTTTATGTACGCGCCGCTGGCACACAGACTTGGCCTTTACAACATCAAAACAGAGCTCGAAGACCTTTCGCTCAAATTTAAAGACCCGGAAGTTTACGAAGACATCATCAACCGCCTTCAGAAAACGCAGGCAGTTAGAACGCGATTTATCAATCAGTTTACACTTCCTATACGCAGATCACTCGATAAAATAGGTTTCAAATACGAGATTAAGAGCCGCACCAAAAGTGTTTTTTCTATCTGGAACAAGATTGTAAAAAAAGGTGTGCCATTCGAAGAGATTTACGATGTTTTCGCCATCCGCATCATTCTGGATAGTGTCCCGGAAATGGAAAAGAGCGATTGCTGGCGGGTGTATTCCATCGTCACAGACTTTTATCAGCCCAGTCCGGAGAGATTGCGCGACTGGATCAGCATTCCCAAAAGCAGTGGATATGAATCGTTGCATACCACGGTCATGTCGCCCGGTGGAAAATGGGTAGAAGTACAAATTCGAAGCGAACGCATGGATGAGCTGGCCGAAAAAGGATTTGCCGCCCACTGGAAGTACAAAGACGCACCCGAAAGTCCGGAGAGCAAACTCGATCGCTGGCTCGACCAGGTGCGCGATGTACTCGACAATCCGGAAGACAATGCCATCGACTTCATCGATAACTTCAAGTTGTCGTTATTCTCCGAAGAAATATACGTCTTTACGCCAAACGGTGATTTGAAAACGTTACCTGTAGGAGCTACTTCACTTGATTTTGCTTTTCACATTCACTCCCACATCGGCTCACAATGTATTGGTGCGAAAGTCAATTTTAAACTTGTACCCCTAAGCCACAAACTGCGAAGTGGAGATCAGGTTGAAATTCTTACCAGCAAAAAGCAGCGTCCCAAAGAGGATTGGCTCAACATCGTAGTTACAGCAAGTGCCCGCCATAAAATTCGGGATGCTCTGCGCGAGGAGAAAAAACAAATTGCTGAAGAAGGCAAGGAGATGCTGAAGCGCAAATTTGGTCACCTCAAAGTTGAATGGCTGAGTGTGAACATCGAAGAGCTGGTTAAACAATACGATACCGATAGTGCACTGGAGTTGTATTTCCGAATTGCTAAAGGAAGCCTTGATCTCACGCGACTAAAAGGATTTTCAGTAGAAAGTGGCCGCATTAAATTCGACAAAAAAGATGCGGCCGCAAAAGAGGAAGTGGAGCCCAGGATTATTACCACACCTTCGAAAGGGGAGACACTCCTAATTGGTGATGATCAGCAAAAAATGGAGTACAAACTAGCTCCATGTTGCAATCCAATTCCTGGTGATGAGGTTTTTGGATTTATAACTATTGGCGAAGGCATCAAAATCCACCGCACCAATTGTCCGAATGCCCAGGAGTTGATGAGCAAATATGCATACCGGGTAATCAAAGCGCGTTGGAGAAACAAAGAAACCGTACAGTTTGAAGTAGGACTGAAGTTCTCTGGAATCGATGATGTGGGTATCGTCCAGAGCATCACCAACATCATAAGCACGGATATGAACGTGAATATGCGATCGATATCTTTTGATGCCAATGATGGCATTTTCCAGGGCAAAGTGATAGTGCTTGTGCACGACACGATGCACCTAAACTCGCTCATGGATCGCTTAAAAGCTGTAGAAGGTGTATTGACTGTAGATCGCATTGAAAGTGAATTTGCATAAGCTTTTGTTTGCTTCAGAAGACAAGCTCTTGAATCTATTCATTGCAATTGCATGACTGATATCTATTTCGAATGGGATTTTCTTATAATTACTGAACATGAAACCCCAAATTCAGTTTTCACAATTGCGCATGAATTAGATAGCTTTGCAGTGTCAAGATGAACCAGACCGAAATACAGGAAAAAGTCAAAACCATTTTCACCAGTTATCTGGAGAACAATTTGCACCGCAAAACGCCTGAACGTTATGCCATATTGAGGGAGGTTTATGATTACCAGGGTCATTTTGATATCGAGGCTTTGTATGCCAAGATGAAAGAGAAAAAATACCGGGTTTCAAGGGCGACACTTTACAATACCATGGATCTGCTATTGGCCTGTAATCTGGTACGAAAACATCAGTTTGGGCACAATACGGCCCATTTCGAAAAGGCCTACCAGAACCAGCAGCACGATCATATCATTCTCACAGATACCGGCGAAGTGCTGGAGTTTTGTGATCCGCGCATTCACAATATCAAAGCCACACTTGAAGAAGTTTTTGGCATCGAAATAGACCACCATTCACTGCATTTTTACGGAAAGAAAAAGTAGCAAAACTGCTTCTTTGCAACATGGGCTTTGTATATTTGACTATCTTGCCGATATCCTGATGACCCGCCTGATTTTTTGCATAGTACTTCTGTATTTCACCTCAACCCGGGGCACTGCTCAGTTCGTGGAAGTCACTGCTCAGCACGATATTCATAGCCTCAATGCAGGCAATCTCTATGGCAATGGAGTTAGTTTCTTCGATTTTAATCACGACGGCTGGGATGATCTCAGCATGGCTTCCGGTGCTCTGGAACCGCAGTTTTTTATCAATAATCAGGGACAATTTGAACCGGTCAATTTTGGTATCCTAAATTCGGATGGCAAACAAGTGCACGCCATTCAATGGGTAGACTGGGACAACGATGGCGATTCAGACTTGTTTATTACACGCATGAATGCCTTTCCAAAACTTATGCGCAACAATGGCAATCTTACTTTTACGGATATTACCGCTGTTTCAGGAATCAATCAGGGAATTTACATTTACCTTGGAGCTGCATGGACAGACTATGACAAGGATGGAAATCTTGATTTTTATCTTGCAAAGTATTACAATCCGAATAACTATCCGGGCAATGAATTCATTTCGCGCATGTACAAAGGAAATGGAGATGGCACCTTTATCGATGTAACATTAACATCTGGAGTTTTTCTGCCGCCAAGACCCTGTTTTCAGCCCGTATGGCTCGATTATGACAACGATGGCTGGGAAGATCTTTACCTCATTATTGATCGCAATTCATGGCGCAATGAAATGTTCAGAAACAATGGCGACGGCACATTTACCAACGTTACCGATGATACGGGAACGGGTGTATTTATAGATGCCATGACCGGTACGGTTGGTGATTACGACAACGATTTGGATTTAGATATATATGTCACCAATGGGTACGACGGCAACAAACTTTTCCGCAACGATGCCGACGGAACGTTTGCTGAGATCGCTGAAGAATTGGGCCTGGAAGTAGGTGCGATTTGCTGGGGAGCTCAGTGGATCGATTACGATAATAACTCCTGGCAAGATTTGTATGTAAGTGCCACTGGTTCATTCTATGGTCCTTATCAAAACCAATTTTTTATCAATGATCAAAATGGTGGATTTTATGATGGCATTGAAGAAACAGGTATTCTCGGTGATATAAGTCCGTCGATGGCCACTACCATGGGCGATATCAACAACGATGGATATTATGATTACTTCAACGCCAACAATGCACCGTATGAGGCAGATTTATGGCAGAATTTGGGAGGTCAAAATCATTGGCTGGGAATAGAAGTAGAGGGTACTTTTTCAAACAGAGATGGATTTGGTACAACAATGAAATTGCATGCCAACGGCCATTCATACCTGAGGTGTGTGCATGGTGGTGAGAATTTTATTGGACAGAATTCCGGTAAAGAAATCTTCGGATTGGGTGAAACAACTTTTGTTGATTCATTGGAAATTTTTTGGCCGCTGGGATTGCGTGAAGTCTATTACAACATTGCAGTTGATCAATACCTCGATCTTAAAGAAGGAGATTCAGAAAATACTCCGGCAGTCATTTCACTTAATCAAACAAGTTTTTGTGAGGTAGAAAATGTGCTGCTCACATCTCAGGAGTGGATCGTTCTTTCATGGAATGAGGGAACAATAAACGACTCACTTTGGGTGAATGAGCCAGGCGTTTTTGATGCTCTTGTTATGGATGACAAAGGACATCTGTTTTATACTGAACCCATTGTTATTTCAGAATACAGCCTTCCCGAATACACATTGGAAGTTACGGAAATTGCGTGTTATGGTGATTCCGATGGTGCCATTGCCTTGCAATCAACGACTGATGTCGATGTCAATTTTGTACTCTGGAATGATGGCGATTATTTTGGAAATACCATAAGCGCGCTAGATTCAGGAGTTTATACCTTTTCTATTAATTATGCTCAAAACTGTACCATTGAATCGGAAGTGGAATTGATCATGCCCGATTCAATTTCAGTCACAAGCGAAGTTTCGAATGCGTCTTGTTTTGAACTGAATAATGGCACGGCTTCATTCGAAATTACAGGCGGAACCGGAGAGCACATCATCCATTGGAATAACCTCAATCCAGATGCATTGGCTTCGGGTCAGTACACTGTTGAAGTTACCGATGAACACAATTGCCAGGCCTTCCATTTTTTCGAGATTGCCCAACCAGATTCGCTTCAACTCGTTTTTCAATCCCACGATGTATCGTGTTTTGGAGGAAACAATGGAATGGTGGAAATACTCTCCATCTCAGGGGGAACACCAGGATATTCCATAGTTTGGAATCTACCCGATTCAACGGCCCTTTCAGCCGGGAATTACGCATTTACAGTCTATGATCTTTTCGGTTGCGAAATTCAAACTTCGTTCAGCATTGGTGAGCCTACAGAATTGGCTATTGAAGTTACCACCACAAACGAATTGGAGAATGGCCCACAGGGAAGTATTGATGTAACAATTGATGGCGGTACTCCACCATACGACATGTATTTGGACGGAATACTTGCAAGTTCGGTTATTCAAAATCTCGCCGCAGGTCAGTATGAAATAGAAGTCACAGACGCAAATGGTTGTTCTTTGTTAAGTTCCGTTCAGATTGATTTTATCAATGCGATTCAGGAAAGTTCAGCACCACTGCCCCGTGTTTATCCCAACCCAGCGACGGACTTTTTATTTATACAGCATCTGATGAAGCCACAAAGAATCTGCATCTTCAATGTTACAGGAAACATTGTTTTTCAGGGAAACATTTCACCTTCCGAATCACTTTCGGTTGCAAGTTTGTCGCAAGGTTGTTATGTCATCCGCTTTGAAGATGACACGATAACACCCTTGATATTTACGAAGCATTAGGCCGCCATCCGCGAAGAAACTCAACCGTCGTCATTTTCTTTTTTCCTTCGAGCTGCAGTTCGGTAATGGAATACCACCCATC
>JBJXFC010000210.1:0-2584 GCA_046153915.1 Flavobacteriales bacterium | reverse complement strand
TGTTCATCAACGGTGAAGCTCACGGTCCAAACCGCGGTGTTACAACCTGCCAATTGCACATGCGTTCGTTCAAAGATGGCGACACCATCTATGTTGAACCGTGGAGAAGTGCAGGTTTTCCGGTGATCAAAGACCTGATGGTGGATCGTGGTGCATTTGACCGCATCCAGCAATCGGGTGGATTTGTATCTGTGAATACCAGCGGACGCACACTCGATGCAAATGCAATCCCCGTTCCAAAAGACGATGCCGACAAAGCCTTTGATGCCGCAACCTGCATTGGATGTGGCGCCTGCGCTGCGACTTGCCCCAATGGAAGTGCCATGTTGTTTGTAGCTGCTAAGGTTTCTCAATTTGCTCTTTTGCCACAAGGTCATCCCGAGAGAAAAGAACGTGTTCTGAAAATGGTAAAACAAATGGACGAAGAAGGATTTGGCAATTGCTCCAATATTGGCGCTTGCGAAGTTCAGTGTCCGAAGAATATTTCGCTTGAATCCATTGCGCGGATGAACCGCGAATATTTGTTTGCTTCGATCAAACCGGAAAATTAAAACCAACGCTAAGCAAGAATCCGGGGCTTTATAGGGCGCATGCTGCGTTTTTATTTCACCATGAAGAAGTTAAGGAATTAAGATTCCTGCGGAATGTTCGCAACGTGTGTTGTCAATTTATTGCAGGCCGCTGCAAATCTGATTTGGAAAATATTGCATGAAAAAAAAACGAACATTCGTTCGGTTTTTTTTATTCTTTCACGAAACGGTCAATGATTCGCTCAAGACGTCCTTTTGATGTGGATCTTTTTTTGGTATCGCGGCTCACTTCAAATTTGCCGAGTTTCATTCTGATCTGAGACTTTTCATCCCTGTCTACACGCTCCAATTTAAATTTATCTCGTTCCTGAGGAGATACTTTTTCTACCTGACGCTCTACCAAAGCAAAAGCAGCCGTTTTCTCCAATCGATCGCCAGCTACTTCACTTAATAGTTGCCAGATGGTAGCTGGTTCAGCGGTTGTATTATTCTCCTGCGGTTGAACAACTTCTGCAGTGTTTTCAGTATCGTGAATCAACGACATGTCCAGCGCAGGATTGGCGCGATCTTTCCTTTGGGTGAAGGCAAATGCATTCTCAGGAGCATGAAGAGTCTTTAACGACTGAATCGGTGCTGCTTTTCTTGGTTGCAAATCATCACCATCATTTTCTTTTGAGTCAATCTGGGGTTTATGATCATACGCCAATTCATCTGGTGCGATGTGATTCTCTTTGATGACTTCAGGCGCATTCACCTCTATATCTGAATTCGTTTTATCTGAATCATTGGATGGCGGAACCACTTTTTCTGGTGTGTTGTTCCACTTTGTATCGGGATCATGGGTACCTGCAACTTCACCAATTGGATCGGGTTTGTTGCTTCCTATCCAGAATACCAACACCAGCACCGCAGCGATTGATGTTGCAATGCTCAGGATCCGTCGCATTGGAATAATGCGCGTTTCTTTTTGACGCAAATCATTTTTGCCTTCGAAGACAATGGCTTCGGGCATAAGGCGTGCCTGATAAAAACGCTGCAACTCATCACGCAGTTGTGAATCAGCGGCAAGCGCAGCTGACAACCGTTCGTTTTGTTCTCTTGTAAGATCGCCTTCTACCTTGGCAATCATGAGATTTCTGATATCCGAATAATCAATGGATTCCGGAATACTAACCTCTGTTTTCTTTTCAAATGAAGTCTGATCAGCGGCAACATGGGCGCTCTTCATCTGTTCAAGAGATGCAGCAAGAGAAGCATCCGACTCCATGCGCCGATTCAACTCGGTTTGTTCTTCCTGGCTCAAATCACCTTCAGTGGCACCCGCCAACAACATATCCGTTTGTTGCATATCTGGCGTAGCATCCATTCGAAGCAGTGATTTAAACTCGAAATTTTCGGTGTCTGCAGTCCAGCGAGCTTTTTGCATCGCTTTACGCTGGCGTGAAACCGCTTCGTATTGGGCTGATAGTTGATCGAGTTTTGAGAGCACTTCTGCATTTGCAAGGCCATCAAATTCAAGCATCAGCATATCATCCAGCTCTTCCTGTGCGATCGGGAATTCAGGCTTTTTAAGCGAATCCTTTTGATCAAAGATTTCTTCATTGTAGGATAAAACCGATTGATCAATTCCGCGCAATTCTTCATCCAGATCGGGATTCAGAGCAAGAAAAATCTGAAGCTCTTCCACCATTTCCGGTGAGAGTCTTCCTTCGATGTAATCGAGGAAAAATACTTCATAATTGTTTCTGTCAATATTCATTATTTGCTCTTTATGCTACATTTTCCATTTTAACAATGTACTCCTTCAGTGTTACCCGTGCCCTGTAGATATACACTTTCACCTGCGATTCGTTCAGTCCGGTAATTTCTTCTATGTCCTCGTAACTGTATCCTTCATAATCCCGAAGCATGATTACACTCTTCTGAACCGGAGGAAGTCTGTCAAGAGCTTCGTTCAAAATTTCCTTCAGGTCGGAGTAATGCCTGTTGGACGATTGCAATGAAGATCGCATTTCTTCCGCTGTGTAATCCAAATGGCGTTTTTCCCTTCGAAT
>JBJXFC010000185.1:0-10576 GCA_046153915.1 Flavobacteriales bacterium | reverse complement strand
TCTTCACCCAATTCTCGCATATCACCGATAACAAAGTATTTGGCTGCGTGCTCCTGGTTGGAAAGGCTAATCAATGCATGTTCCATGGACGATGGATTGGCATTGTATGCATCCATAATCACGGTATTACGCTGCGTTTTTGTGAGTTGAGATCTGTTGTTGTCGGGCAGGTAAGATCCGATGGCGTGATGAATCGCCGCGGTTTCAACGCCAAAATAGCGCCCAACAACTATCGCAGAGGCAATATTGTAGAGATTATAAGCACCTGCGAGATGAGTATTTACCTCGCTCTCTGACTCAGAATCTTTGTAGAAATAAGATACAACCGGCGATTCCGTAATGAGTTGGAGTTTAAAATCACCTGTTTGAAATCCATATTCCAGCCTTCGCATGCCCTCTGAAGTTTCTTTCAAATTCTCCAGTTCCGTGTTAACGAATAACAAACCACGGTGTTCCTGGACATAATCATACAACTCCTTCTTTCCTTTCTTTACGCCTTCCACTCCTCCAAAACCTTCAAGATGGGCTTTACCCATATTGGTGATCAATCCAAAATCGGGTTCGGCATACTGGCAATATCCGGCTATTTCGCGCTGGTGATTGGCTCCCATTTCGACAATAGCAAACTGGCAGTCTGGTGGTATTGATAACAAAGTAAGGGGCACGCCAATGTGATTGTTTAGATTTCCATGCGTAGCATGAACGCGATACTTTTTAGCAAGGACTTCTCTAACCAATTCTTTGGTTGTAGTCTTTCCATTGCTTCCGGTAATGGCAAGGAATGGAATATCCAAAGTTCTGCGATATTCTCTTGCAAGATCCTGAAGCGCCAGAAGCGCATCTTCCACCTGAACTATAAGTGGATGATCAGCACCAACAGGTTCGTCTACCACAGCCAAGGCTGCGCCAGCTTCAAGTGCTTTCACGGCAAATTCATTGCCATTGAACTGAGCTCCTTTAAGCGCAAAAAAAATGGAATCCTTCTCAATTTTTCTGGTGTCTGTGGAGACTTTATGGCTTTTGAGGAATTGATCAAAAATACGCTTCAACATGGGCTAAAACTAAAAGCCCCGTTGCTTTCACAACGGGGCTTTTGCGTATATGTTTAAACAACGTATTTCTTATTCTTTTCCACCAATACCGGTCGGACTTCCGAGGCGGTCCATGGCGCAACGGAAACCAAGAGTGGCCATGCTTCTGCGCTCATCCAGAAAACGGCGAGTACCGGGAATTGTGTAATAAGCGCGATCTCTCCAGTTACCACCTTTGTAAACACGTGCGCGATTGTTGATAAGGGTTGTAGTTCCCCACTCATACATTCTGTTGGCATCCTGTTCTTTATCAGGGTCGAAGTAATAAATGCTGCTTTGGAAGTCACCATCCACAAAGTCGATATAATCCGATTTGCGGTAGTTACGGCGGTCAATATTCTCTTCGACAGACACATTGCGGGTCTTGGCTTCACCAGGTGATGCGATGATGTAATCAGACATTCCATCACGCAAATCGGCACCAATTGGATCTTCGGTTTCGATAACCTTATCCATTACTGCCTGCATGGTTTCCTGAGCTTCCTCATCTTTACGCTGTGTGGTAAGCTCTGTTGCTTTCGCAATCAATTGATTGCACTCATCAATCAAGGTCAACTGAGTAGCCGTCAATTTAGCACCTGCATCTTTCTGATATTGTGTGAAGAAATAAGTCACTCCAGGAATATCATAATAATTCTTGTCGTATTTATCTGCGAATGTCCCGTCAGGATTGAGTGTTCGTGTTTTGTATACGTTACCGCGGAATGGGCGGAATTCACTCTTATCCTCTGGAGAAAGCGGACGATAAACGTCCATAACCCATTCAGAAACGTTACCCGACATGTTATACAATCCGTAATCGTTTGGTGGATAAGCAAACACAGGTGCGGAAATATCCGCATTGTCATTGAGGTATCCGGCCACACCCATCATATCACCCGATCCACGAACGAAATTGGCGCGAATAGTTCCGAAGAATCTTCCGCCGTTGTCGTCATTTCGCACATAGTGACCGTTCCACGGATAAGTGCGTCGGTCGGTGATCAATTCCTGAAAAGAGTTTCCAATCAATCCCAGGGCAGCATATTCCCATTCTGCTTCGGTAGGCAGGCGATAACGTGGCAAAAGAATACCATCTTCCATGCGAACGTTGCGGGTTCCGGTACCTTTTGGGTTGAAATCCTCAACACCACTGGCATTGGCATCACCCTGATATTGACCCGCCAGATATGTATCAGTAGTAAAGTGTTCGTCGTCTTGCTGACCAGTAGGATTGTGAACGAGAAGACCCTCGCGAATAAGAATAATTTCATTCACGCGGTCAGTTCTCCATGCACAATATTCGCTGGCCTGCAACCAGGACACACCAACAACCGGGTAGTCGTTGTAGGCCGGGTGGCGTAGGTAATAATCTACATAGGGTTCATTGAACTCGTCAATTTCGCGCCAGATATTGGTATCAGGCAAAGCTTTGTTTACAATCTCCGGATAGGTGTCTCCGTAAACAAGTTTCAACCAGTGAAGATAATCTCTCCAATACTGGTTTGTAACTTCAGTTTCATCCATGTAGAAAGACGATACCGTAACACGTCTTGGAACATTGTCCCATTGAAATGCAATATCATCTTCGACGCGGCCCATGGTAAAAGTTCCTCCTTCAACGAGGATTAGACCGGGACCAGTTTCCTGTTCAACGTATTCGGGGCGCTCAAAACCACCATTGTCCTTTTCGTTGTAGGACCAACCGGTAGCTCCGGAGCGCAGTTTCCCGCATCCATTGAGAAGCACGATGAGCGCCACAGCGCCCATGCATACCATAGATTTCAAAACGATTTTCATGATTTCCTATTGTTTTGGTTTATGCGGCTGCAATATACAAATTCAATAACTAAAAAGAAGGGCACGCTATTGTGCGGAACTTCTTCTTTTTCTGGCGGCACTCAAAATTAATTCCGAGTGACACTTCGTGTGAACCTCCTGTAGACGGAGTAAGTTCTGAAATAGTTACGTCGTAGCTGTAGCCAAAACGCACTACTTCTGTCTGTATTCCAATGGTTGCGATGAAAGAATCGCGGTATTTCTCTCCGAATAATAATCCGCGAAACCACAAACCAGCCACCAAAGGACCCTTATTTACATATAAACCGAGATTCAGTTGCTGAAATTCACCCTGACGGCGATAAAGAACATTGGGTGACAATTTGGCATCGCCATCGCGTTTTTTCTTCTCAATTGGAATAACTGCACCCGCATGCACGGTATATTTCATCGGCAATCGGCTTGTTCCAACTATCAGAGATTCGTTGGGCTCATTGAGGTGGTGCACCGCAAAACCGCCGTAGATTACATCACTGAAACCCAAAATTCCGGCCGAAAAATCCACCGCAGATACCTTTCCTCCGCGTGGAATATCCTGGGTAGAATAGATAAATCCTTTGCGTGGATCGATCATGTCACCGAAGGTTAGCTTATTCCAGTCCAACGATTTTTGTAAATACGTCGCCTGTAATCCAGCTTTGATCGAAAATTTGCGTGTGATGGGTTGTTGATATGAATAAACACCACTCAATGTGGTGGTATTCAAAGTACTTTGAGCAGCGCGGTCGTTCAAAACCATAATTCCCAGACCGCCCTGAATTGTTTCAACGTGCTGGTCGTAACTTGCGCTCGTTGTAACGAATGTACCTGTGAGAGATGGCCATTGGTTGCGGTAATTCATTACCAAACGTGGACATCTTGCCGTACCTGCGAAAGCGGGATTGAGGTAAAGAGGATTCGCGTAGAATTGAGTAAATTCAGGGTCTTGTGAAAACGCTTCCACTGAAAATAGGGAAGAAAGAGTGAAGACAATGGCCAGAATTCTCAGGCTTTTTTTCAATTGAAACGATTTCTTCATAGGGTATTTATTCAATTAGCAATAATACAACAAATTTGCACAATAATTTTTAGAGGCAATAGCAATAAACAGACTAGTAAAATGTTTAGGCCGTTGCGTCAACCCCACGAAATTCTTTTCATGAACTGCCTCAAATCCTCATCACTACTGTTTTTTGCCGTCCTATTTTGCGCGCAATTTTACGGACGTGAAACTATTCATTTATCAAAAAAGTTACATTGGACTGATTTAAAGAGTTCTGAAAAGGCCTCGGTGAATACCCTCGATTTCGAAGGATCCATCCGTTTGGATGAATTTGGAAATCTTCCTGTATTCTACTACAGCCAAGAGATTCCGGGATATTTCGACGTGTCAGATCCGGTACTGAATCCCATTGCTATTGCCCCATTTCCTTCCTCATCTATTGCGGGAGAAGAAAAAAAATCAATAGGCGACGGTTGGAAAATCTTCCCCAGGGTTAGTCGGGGGGGAGAAAAATGGTATTTAACCATCTATTTTCTTCCCATCCGAAAATCGGGTGGCCAAAGTTTTGAGCGCCTTACCGAATTTGATTTAGACATCCAACTCGAGCAAGGTTCACCGTCTCAAAACAGGGAATTATCATTCGCTTCAACCTCGGTTTTATCTGAAGGTGAATGGTATAAAATGTCCATTGCGCGCGATGGAATTTACAAAATAGATCGCGATTTTATGGTCGGGTTGGGAATTGATATCGATAATGTAAACCCTCAACAGATAAATATCTATGGAAATGGTGGAACACTGCTTCCCGAATTGAATAGTGCTGCGCGGTATGATGATCTTCAAAAATGTGCTATTTACATTAATGGAGAACAGGATACCTCATTTGATAATCAGGACTACATTCTTTTTTATGGCAAAGGACCTGATAAATGGGAATCGTTTTATGACTCGACACTGGATGTGACCGACATGCGTCAAACCCGCAACTATTATTCTGATTCTGCCTATTATTTTATACGAATTGACGACACCGTTCCAAGCCGTATTGGTATGCTTCCAAATTCCTCTGCCACGGCAACCCATACGATCTCCAAATTCCAGGATTATCAATACATCGAAAATGACCTTTACAATCTGGCAAAATCGGGGCGTGAATTTTATGGCGATGAATATTTTCTCAATACCACGGGCAGTTACACCTTCAGTTTCCCCAATATAGTTGGTGAACCGGCTGTACTTCGCGCCAAAATCGCGGCACGTTCTCTTGTAAATACAAGCACAATGACGATGACTGCAGGTGGGCAACAATTGGCACTGACACCGGCCGCAACCGGCGATGGCGCTACCTCCTCGTATGCAGTTGAGGCCAGTGGAGCCATTAGTTTTACTCCTACAACACCGAATATCAATGTGGAAATCAACTTTGACCCCGGGAATTCGGAAGCAAAGATCTGGATAGACTACATTACAGTGAATGCGCAACGCAGCCTTACCATGGCGGGCTCACAGTTGCATTTCAGAGATACAACCACAGTCGGGGCAGGCAATACCGGGCTTTTCCAGCTTGGCAATGCGCAAAATATTTTTATGATTTGGGACATAACTGATTATTTGAATCCTTCTCAAGTAACCAATGTGCTCAACGGAACAACACAGGAATGGAAACTTTCCACCGATATCCTGCATCAGTTCATCGCCTTCAACAACAATGGCTATTTGGTGCCAACAGCAGTTGGTAGTGTTGAAAATCAGAATCTTCATGCCCTCAGTGACATCGACCTCGTTATTATTACTGCACCTATACATAGTGAAGCTGCACAACAATTGGCTGAATTGCATGCTGCCCAAGGGATGACGGTGGTTTTAACAAACCCTGTCCAGGTTTTCAACGAATTCAGTTCGGGCAATCCCGATGTTATTGCCTTCCGCATGCTCATGAAAATGCTTTTCGATCGCGCCCAGGGCAATCCGGAATTAATGCCGGCAAATCTGCTGCTCTTTGGTGATGGTGATTATGCCGCAACCAAAGGAATCGAAAATCAGCTGGGTAAAAATGTGCTGGTGTATGAAACAAACAATTCGTTAAGCCCTACCGGCTCGAGTTGCAGCGACGATTATTTCGTAACGCTGGATGACAACGAGACGGGAACCAATGCAGACAAGCTGGATTGCGGAGTGGGCCGAATTCCTGCTTCTGACCGATCAGAAGGCTTGGCTTACGTTGATAAAGTAAGAACGTATATTTCTGCCAACACCACAGTAGACGGAAGTGCTTCGTGTCTTGGAGATGAAGTGGCTTCTCCATACGGGCCATGGCGAAATCAGATTGTATTTGTGGCCGATGACCAGGATGGCAATGGAAATCCGAATGAACCGGGCCACCTTGGTATTGCAGATCAAATGGCCGATAGCATTTATATCAAACACCCGCAATACGATGTTTTGAAAATATACCTCGACGCCTATACACAGCAATCCACACCAGGCGGTGAGCGCTATCCCGAAGCAGAAGACGCCATTCGCAACCGGGTTCAAAATGGTGCATTGTTGGTTATGTACGCCGGACATGGAGGTGAGCGCGGTTGGGCCCATGAACGTTGTCTCAATCTGAGCACAATTGCCAATTGGTCGAACAAAACCCGCTTGCCTGTTTTCCTCACAGCCACATGCGAGCTTGCCCGTTTTGATGATCCCGAATTTAATACCGCCGGCGAAATACTGGTGATGAACCCGAACGGAGGCGCTATCGCTATGTTCACCACCACGCGTATTGTTTACACAGGCGCCAATGACGAATTGAATAAAGGATTCTTTCAAGTTGCCTTTGACGACGACAATATCCAGGATTTATCGCTGGGTCAGCTCAATATGCTGATGAAAAACGATGCTGTAGCAGATAGTTTTAACTCCAGCAAACCCAATTTTTCGTTGCTTGGAGATCCGGCTTTGCGCATGGCCTACCCAAAATACGAAGTCTATACCACCCATATCAATTCGATACCGGTGGAGAATTTTGCAGATACCCTCAAGGCGCTGCAGGAAGTGCGAATTCAGGGTTATATAGGAGACGCAGACGGAGCAAAACTGAACCAATTTAACGGTTTTGTTTACCCAACAGTATTTGACAAAAAAACGCGCGTATATACCCAAAACAATGATGGCGGCGCAGTGCAGCAATACGACATCTTCAATAAAAACATTTTCAAAGGAAAAGCGAGTGTAAACGGTGGCGACTTCGACTTTCGTTTTGTCGTTCCTTACGACATCAATTACACCGCAGATTCCGGGAGGGTCAGTTATTATGCTGTAGCCGGAAACGACGATGCACATGGATTTTACCAGGATTTCAATATTGGAAGTTCGCTTTCCAATGCACAATTGAATACGGTTGGACCCATAATCGAACTTTTTATGAATGACTCCACATTTGTAAGTGGAGGAATTACGGATACATCCCCGATTCTTATTGCCAAATTGAGCGATGAGAATGGTATCAATACGGTAGGCAACGGCATTGGCCACGACATCACGGCAATCGTCGATAATGACACCCAAAACCCTCTGATACTCAATGAGTATTATGAGACAGATCTGGATACATACCGCAGTGGCGAAGTGCGTTATCAAATGACTGATCTCATCGAAGGAGAGCACAACATGGTATTAAAAGCGTGGGATGTGCACAATAATTCGAATACAGCTTCGTTGAACTTTCTGGTGGCGGAGAACAGTTCCATTGCGTTGCAGCATGTCCTGAATTATCCTAATCCATTTACAACCAGCACAGAATTCATGTTTGAACACAATCAGGCGTGTGCCATGCTGGATGTTCGCATTCAGATATTCACAGTAAGCGGCAAACTGGTAAAATCGATCGAACAACAAGTCCATCAGAATGGTTTCAGGGTGGACGGCATTAAATGGGATGGCCGGGACGATTTCGGCGATCTTATTGGCAAGGGAGTTTACGTTTATAAAGTAGAACTTCGCAATGAAACCGGAGAAAAAGCCGAACAATTTGAGAAACTCGTAATTTTAAAATAGAGGGTTGAATAGTACGATTTGCAACAAAAGAATCCGAAAACACGCCTCAAGACCAAAACCTTAAACAAATAACGCTCGTATATTCGCGCGCCCTTGAACACTATATTCATGTATAAAATACGTCTTTCGCTGTTAACAGCAGCTTTATTGCCAGCACTTTTTTCACAAGCACAACTCACCGGAGGTGGTGATAATGAGCGCAGTACCTGGCAATTGAACACCATTACAACGGCTGTTCCTTTCCTTCAAATTACGCCAGATTCCCGCAGCGGAGCTATGGGAGATGCCGGGGTTGCGCTTAGTCCCGATGCCAACGCCACATTCTGGAATCCTGCGAAACTTGCTTTCGTTGAGGAAGACATGGAGTTCTCGCTTTCCTATTCCCCCTGGCTGCGTGCACTTGTAAACGACATGAGTCTTGCCTACCTGAGCGGTTACAAAAGATTGAGCAAAAATCAAACGGTGGGAGGATCACTTCGCTACTTCACACTAGGTAATATCACGTTTACGGATGAGGTAGGCACTGTTATCCGGGACTTTAAACCCAATGAATTCGCATTGGATTTGTGCTTCGGACAGAAATTCAGTGAGCGATTGGGTGGCGGTGTTTCTGCCCGCTTTGTGAACTCCAATCTCACCGGAGGAACCAATGTGCTCGGCGCCGAAAGTAAACCTGGACGTTCCCTGGCAGTCGATATTGCCATGTTTTATACCAATGATGATATCAAAATTGGTGGAAAAGATTCTCGCCTCAATTTCGGTGTCAATATTTCAAACATTGGTAATAAGATGCGTTATACCAATAGTGAAGAGCGTGATTTTATTCCAACCAATCTGAAATTGGGTACTGCTCTTACCGTGAATATGGATGATTACAATCAATTGACATTTGCACTCGACTTCAATAAACTTTTGGTTCCAACGCCTCCACGCTATGGTGCAGAGGGTGACTCCATTGTTGCCGGATTGGATCCCAATGTAGGAACTGCAACGGGTATTGTTCAATCATTCTACGACGCTCCTGGTGATGTAGACAACGAAGGCAGTATCATTTCAGGTAGTGTTCTAAAAGAAGAACTTCGTGAGATCAATATCGGTGGTGGATTCGAGTACTGGTACGACAAACAATTTGCTTTCCGCACCGGGTATTTCTATGAAAACTACACCAAAGGGAATCGTCAGTTCATCACCCTTGGAGCTGGTTTGAAATACCAGGTAATCACAATCGACATGAGTTACCTCATCAGCACAACACAACAAAATCCACTTGCCAATACCTTGCGCTTCTCATTGCGTTTTGCAGTTGGTCAGGGTGGTAAACGTTCTGAAGGCGATAGCGAGGAATAAATCAACCCATTGAAATTACGCGTAGGCCTCGGATTTGACGTCCACCAGCTCAAAGAAGGAAGAGAGTTCTGGCTGGGTGGTGTGCTAATACCTCACACAAGCGGAGCACTTGGACACAGCGATGCGGATGTATTGTTGCATGCGATATGCGATGCAATACTTGGAGCTGCCAACCTCAGAGATATCGGTTATCATTTTCCGGATACCAGCTCCGAGTTCAAGGGCATTGATAGCAAAATACTTTTGAAGCAGACCGTGGACCTTGTAAGAAATGAGGGTTGGGAAATCGTGAATATTGATTCTACCGTTGTGCTCGAAAAACCCAAAATTGCTCCCCATCTCGATGCCATGAAAGCCGCAATCAGCGCAGCTTCGGCAATTGAAGCTGACTGTATCTCCATCAAGGCGACAACCAACGAAAAAATGGGGTTTGTGGGTCGCCTCGAAGGCATTACTGCGCAGGCTGTAGTCTTGCTTCAGAAAAAATAAAGCTTAACGACATTTCGGCCTTTGCCGCGATGTAAGCATTTTTAAATAAGCTCCTAGTATCTTCACCACATGATTTTTACCACCGAGGTAGAGGAATTTGACTCACCTGAATTATTGCCAGAGGATGAGCAGCGTCTTTTGCAGGAAGCCATTCTCGCAAAAAACAATGCCTATGCTCCTTACAGTCAGTTCAAGGTTGGCGCGGCATTGCTCATGGAAAATGGGCTGGTAATTCATGGCAATAACCAGGAGAACATGGCTTATCCAAGCGGGCTTTGTGCAGAGCGCGTAGCGTTTTTTGCTGCCGGTGCGCACTATCCGGGCATGCCCATTCACAAAGTGGCCATTACAGCGGCCTCCGAAAAATTCCCTAGCGATCATCCCATTGCACCTTGTGGAGCTTGCAGACAAGCAATGCTCGAATACGAGATGAATCAGAAAACTCCCATCACCCTGATTATGCGGGGCACAACAGGCAAGATCTACCGCATCAGTGGCATTCGCCAACTCCTTCCGATCTATTTTCATGAAGAGGGGTTGAAAAAATAAGAGGCGTTAACATGACATATTCGCTTGCTAGATTCGTTATTTCTTGTCTTATTGCATCTGCGACTCTTTTCGGCTGTTCCGATGATACACCATTGCCATTTAATAGTGCCGAATGGAAAAGTGGAGACAGATATCTTCGCGGGCGAATGACAGGTCACTTAAGGAATGACAGTCTGTTAATCGGTAAATCGAAGTCCGAAATATTGGAGATGCTTGGACCGTCAGAAGACGACTCAGATCTCACTCGTCTAAATTA
>JBJXFC010000179.1:0-11344 GCA_046153915.1 Flavobacteriales bacterium | reverse complement strand
ATCTTGCCGGACAGATCGTCTTTCAACACAACAACCTTCGGGGCACTTCCTTTCAGATAGAAGCGGAGCAGTTTGCCTCCGGAATGTATCTCATCGAAATTGCCGAGACAGGTAAACCCGTTCAAACTACCAAATGGATGGTTCATTAATACACCTTGCCATGAAAAAAATCTACTTCCTCCTTCTTCTACTGCCCTTTGTTTCACAGAGTCAGAATCAGGCCAATATCTGGTATTTCGGAGATCACGCCGGGTTGGAATTTAACAATGGAACGCCCGTTGTATTAAACGACGGAGAAACCTATTTGACCAATGGTCACGCAGAAGGAACCGCCGTAATGTGCGACAATACCGGGTCACTTCTGTTCTACTCCAATGGAGAAACCGCCTGGAACAGCAACCATGAAATCATGTACAACGGAGATGGGTTGCTCGGAACCTATTCATCCACACAGTCATCGTTGATCATTCCCAAACCCGGCAATGAACGTTTGTTTTACCTTTTTACTCTTGACGATTTTAACAACAACCTCGCCAACGGACTCAACTATTCCATCGTGGATATGTGCATGGATGAAGGTCTGGGCGGAATTAAGAATGGAGAAAAAAACCTCTTCCTTTTGGAAAATGCGGGCGAAAAAATGACCGGCATCAAACACGCCAATGGAATTGATTATTGGGTGATTGTTCATCCATTTAATACCGATATGTTTTATGCTTATCTCGTCACATCATTGGGAATTGCTGAACCCATCATCACGCAGATTGGCTCATTGCATACCACCACTTCACCGCAACCCGTTTCGGCCATTGGGTATATGAAAGCCTCTCCTGACGGCAGCAAAATTGCACTGGGAAGCGCCAATGGCGGTGCTTTGCGCGAAGTTTTCGATTTTAATGCAACAACAGGAGAGCTTTCCAATTTCATCAATCTCCACACAACAGATGATTTGAATTACGATGCTTACGGTGTTTCATTTTCGTCCGACAACAGCAAATTGTATTTCACCTGGAATATTAAAACCATCCAATACGACCTCAGCGCAGGCGGCGGCGATCCCGAAGCCATTCGCAATTCTAAAACCATTATCAACGAAAATGACCCATCTGTAGATTATGGCATGCAACTGGGCTCCGATGGCAAGATCTATATCACCCAATACGGCGCTCCTTATCTCAGTGTAATCAACAGTCCCAACGAAGCCGGGGTTAACTGCAATTATGAACTCAATGGACTTTCCCTTGGTAACAGTAACGCCAGTTACGGACTGCCCAATTTTGTGGATTCGTTTGCGTATGATAACACAACGTATGATTGTTCGGTGGGCATTGAAGCTGTTTCGGAAAATAGCATTGACGTGTTTCCAAATCCCACACATAGCATTTTGAATATTCAAATTCATTCCGGCGAGAAAGCTGACATTTTGATATTTGATTTGAGTGGTCGAATGATCATGAGTCAGTCCATGAATAGTTTCGTTTCATTGAATATAACAGCTCTTGCCAGCGGACTGTACACATACCGAATTCGCACCCACTATGGCCTTTTACAACAAGGCAAATTGGTGGTAAACTAAGAGAGGAACCAGGACAAAACAACACTCTGGGATTATCGATGATTTAATTCGGAATTCAGGTTCACTCCGATGGTAGCCTTGCACGCCTAAGAAAAAATCGATTGTAAAAGTAATCCGCTGAAACTGAATTCTCGTTACATTTGACATCCATACAATGCTGAACAAAAGAACATTATTGCTTTTCCTGGTTGTTGTCACCACAACTAGTGCTTATTCACAACAGGCCCTCGTTTGTTTGGGTGGCGATGCCGTGGGCACGGGCGGATCCGTCAGCTTTTCTGCCGGACAAATAACTTATATCACCTCAACGAGCTCTAGTGGTTCGTCTGCAGAAGGCGTTCAGCAGCCTTACGAAATTTCGGAAGTTGACATGGTCGCCACATTGTCGAACTATGCCATTTCCGTGTATCCAAATCCAACCCTGGATGAAATCAAGTTGAATATTCAAAACCAATTGAGCGCAGAATTGTCCTATCAATTGTACGACATCAATGGGCAATTGATCGAATACCAGGGGATACTGGCATCAATAACCGACATTGACACTGATTGTCTGGCTGCCGGAACCTACTTTCTAAAAATTATGGATGGCGATCGCCTCGTTAAAACCTTCAAGGTTTTGAAAAATTAATCCTTCGAATATTTTTCATAAAGAAGCCTGAATTATGGTGCTATAACAAATACACCATTCATTGAAGCGTGCACAGTGCAGTAGTAGTACAAATTCGCCGGGGCATCGTGTGGGACTTTGAATGTAATTGTGCCAACAGCCACATCATTCGAAGATACACCCACATTGTATTGCGGACCGCCATTGGAAGTCGCAATTCTAAAAGGATGTCCACTGGCATTAACCACAAATTGATATGTTAGTCCGCGCATCAGGTAAATTGTGGGGTCAGCATTAAAAGGCGATGCATTAAAGTCCGCTGCACTTCCAAAAAGGTAGTTGCTTCCATTGCCTGTAAGATTAAATGTAGCGACAACACTGCCCGTCGCTCCGGTTGCTCCAGTGGCACCGGTAGCACCCGTCGGACCAGCGGGACCTTGCGGACCAGTTGCGCCTGTTGCACCAGCAGAACCAGTATTACCTATTGGGCCTTGTGGGCCCGTTGCTCCTGCAGCACCGCTAGAACCGGCAGGACCTTGCGGACCAGTTGCTCCTGTAAGACCTATTGGTCCTTGAGCACCAGTGGAACCGGTAGCACCCGTTGCGCCAGTATTACCTATCGGACCTTGCGGACCAGTTGCTCCGGTATTGCCTATTGGACCCTGAGCGCCGGTTGCTCCTGTAAGACCTATTGGTCCTTGTGAACCCGCGGCGCCTGTAGCACCGGTATTACCCGCAGGACCTTGCGGACCCATGGCTCCGGTATTTCCAATTGATCCCTGGGCACCAGTCGCTCCCGTCAATCCAATTGGACCCTGTGGACCTGTAGCACCTTGCGGACCAGCGGGTGCTTCAAATTCCACCCAATTAACATCGTCATCTGAAGGCGTTATTGATGAAACAAATGGATTGGCAGACTCAACAATCCAGAGCGAATTAACATTAGGATTAAGCGTAGACGGAGCGAATACATAATCTCCCGGGTCATAGGTCGTGCCTGAAACCCAATTGCCATTGTTCACCAAACCGATGCCCGCAACTCCCTGTTCGCCTTGCGTACCCTCGGGACCTTGTGGCCCGGAAGGCCCAGCAATACCTTGAAGACCCTGAATTCCCTGTAAGCCCGTTTCGCCTTGCGGACCAATGGCACCCGTACTACCTGCTTCGCCTTGAGGACCTTGAGGACCTTGAGGGCCAGCAATTCCCTGAGCACCAGCCTCACCTTGTGGTCCCTGAGCACCAGTGGTTCCAGCCTGGCCTGACGCACCCATCGGGCCCTGAGGACCCTGAGGTCCTGTTGGCGCTTCAAGCTCGATCCAGTTTGCAGTATCTTCTGAGGGTTGAAGTGCAGAGAAAAAAGCAGTTTCTGACTGTACAATCCAGAGCGAATTCACATCCGGATCCTGAGTAGATGGGGCAAAAACATAATCGCCAGGTTCGTAATTGGTGCCAGTAATCCAAAGGCCGTTATTTACTAATCCAATACCAGCTTCGCCTTGCGGCCCTTGTGCACCCGGTTCGCCCTGTGGCCCGACATCTCCAGTAGATCCCGGTGTTCCTTGCGGGCCGGTTTCTCCCGGTGGTCCCTGAACTCCTTGGGGGCCTTGTGGTCCGGGCACACCTCCGTTTGCTGCATAAAGTGCAAAAGGTACACTCAACATCTGACTTGATGCAATGATGGTATAATCAGTTCCTCCCGCAGGATCAACTTCTGTTATCAGAAAATAAGGGCCGTTGGACCAGTCAATAGACGTAAAATCTCCCGAAATAATTGTGCTTGCAGGGATGGAATATGTAAGAAGTCCATTCGCATTTGTTGGGCCAAGCTGACTGGAAACAGACACATCTGTGCCATTCTCCGATCCCTGTCGAATAGAAATTTTTAATCCAACATTGCTGTTTTGAATAAGGTTTCCGTCCGCATTTCTGACAACCATCTGTCCCGTCATAGCCTGCGGAACCTGTGCAAGCAGTGCAGACACCTGAACGATAAATAAAGACAGGAATAAAAACTTTTTCATGGGGTAGTTGGATAAGGTAATTAAGTCTTACGAATCTAGTGTTTTTTACCGGCCGGCGCCATTAAATTTCTGCTGAATGTTAGAAACCTAAAAAACGCCTCGGTGTGGTAAAAATCAAGAGTCGGATATTCAAAGGAAAAAGTGCGTGCTAAAAAAACACTTTTGAATTGGAACTACCAACACAGATGGCACACTTTCCAATTTCATCAATCTACACACGGCGGAAGATCTTAATTACGACGCATAAGGAGTTTCCTTTTCACCCGACAACACAAAGTTGTAACTCACCTGGAATATTAAAACCATCCAATACGACCTCAGCGCCGGTGGCGGCGATCCGGAAGCAATACGCGCTTCAAAAATCGTTGTGAACGAAAACGATCCATCCAATGACTACGGCATACAACTTGGTCCAGATGGCAAAATTTACATCGCCCTATACGGCGCCCCTTATCTCAGCGTCATAAACAATCCAAACGAAGCCGGCATCAACTGCAATTACACCCTTAATGGCCTTTCCCTCGGCAACAACAACGCCAGTTACGGACTGCCCAATTTTGTGGATTCGTTTGGGTATGGGAATACGACTTATGATTGTGTGGTGGGGGTGGAAAACGTGGTTGATCAAAATGAATTTGTGCTTTTTCCGAATCCTGCGAATGATGTCCTTACCATTCAAGCTAAGCATGCTCTGGGAGTAATAACGATCATTGATATGCAGGGGAAAATAGTTTTAATAACCCAATGCAATTCTTCGACTCTCAGACTGGATATTTCTGGGCTGGCGAGTGGGGCTTATGTGGTGAGGGTTGGTGGTAAGGTGATGAGGGTGGTGAAGGAATAGGCAACCACCCAGATTTGCCGTGCCTTGCAAACATACTTGCCCACCGTCCATTTCCAAATCACAATGCAATTTCAAGAGATGATTTCTCCAAATCCCTCAATAAAAAGTGAGTCCCGGGATTAATCGATTTTCTGAATTACACGTGGGTGTCGGACCCGATGCGTATCTTCAATAAGGAGAAAATAGAATACCCCTTGGAAAAAGGCAATGCTCAACTCATAAGTCCGCTGATTTGTGTTTGCCGGTTATTAAACCAACTCTCCCCGCGCATCAATTACATCCAGTGAACGAATGGATATTGCGGAGTTAACACACAACCACGTTGTGGCCGGCACAGGTAAAATCGAAATATGAAGCTAGTCATTAAGTTCGTCTACATCTATTGATGTTACATTAAAAAAAACTGATGTCTCTGTGCTGAGATCAACGCAATAAAACTTCTCATTCAACAATCTAAACCCAAATCGTTTTTATCTTGAAATAAACACTCAACACCCATAAAAACACGAAACGATAGATTGGGTCCCACGGGTATTTCTTTCCGATCAATTCTGGACTACAGAGAACTCCTGGCCCCTATTATACAATCATAACAACATTCTATCCTACTGATAAAACAAATTGAAATCAGATTATCCTCAACCTCACCCAAAGTGAAAATTGTATGATTCTAGTTTGCCAAAACAAACAAAAGTTTTCAACAAGAGTACATTTTTAACGCATCCGTTGTAATATTTGTTTAACCTATTCGGTTATACATTTATTGAAATACTATTGTTTGGACTAGTTGATTTTCGACTCTACATTTATGAATCATATAAATTGATAAGGAGCGAAATTCTAGTGGTTCATTTCGAGACGAAAAAAGCTTGATCGGATTATATGAAATTCTGTATTTAGGATAGTTGACTTTATCGGAAAAGATCTTCCAGATTTTGCCGTTTCCTTAGTATTTCATTGATGTGCATTATAGTTATTAATGAACCAATGAATTTTCTATGTCCCACAACAAGGCGGAAAGAGGCACTCATCTCGTAAATGATTCACAAATAGGTATAGATCAAAACGCCGTAGAATCATTTAATAATTATGACTTTTTTTTATGGTCAGCTTCGCACAATACGGCTTCTTTTACAGACGCTCCCAACCCGGAGACAGAAGAAGAAATTGTCGTTCCTGTTCATCAAATCATTTCTGATCTTAATCAAAGTTTGCAGAGCTATGATGCCACCAAGCCTGTTGTGCTGCTTCCTGTTAGAATTGAGACCAAGTATATCGGCACTGATCTCTGGATAAGAATTTTCCCTGATCGCATTTTTATTCAAACCCATGAATTTGCTCTTACTCAGGAAGAGTTGGTTGATGGTCAAACATATTGGAATTCTTATTTTGAGGCGGAAGGAGTCTTGAGTCTTCAGCAAGAAGCATGGCGGCTTATTTGTACCAAATACGGTACCCTTCGAGCTGCCTGGATAATACGACGTTTGTTTCCTACCAATGTCAATAACACCTCAACCAATCCCCTTCTGGCTTCATTTGAAACACATGTTTCAGGGTTGAATAATCAGGCCAATTTATTTAGTGAAGCTTATCTGGGGCCCGAAATCATACTCGGAAAACTGGAGCAAACTTCCGGTGTTCTTAAAAACATTGCCTCGAAAACAAACAAGAACACCGCTTCTTCTGAAGGAGCACTCAAAATGGCCAAAAACTCGATGGCTACGCTGAATGAAACATATGTCAATCACTACAACGCTGTTATCAATCCGGTTGACGACCGCGGAACAAGGCGTGACATGGCACTTCACCAGGCACATCTAAAATTGGTGGCGACGTTTGACTCCAGCAAGAAAGCGCTTAATAAACTTGAGGTTCCCGATCAATTTGATCAAGCTTTTGATTCCATTCATAAGGAGTTAAACGGGTTTAAACTCACTAAGAAATCCACGGGTGAAGAAATTTCAACAGTATTTCTTACAGTTGAAACTAAAGTTAGTGGAATAATGAGAAGTTTTACGGGTCTTTGCAGAACTCAAGCCGACTACTTCCAGGCACAAATCAGGTTAGATGAATTTTTATCGGAAATCGAATCACAAGGGAATCGGATTAATCCCATAATCAAGCAAACAGAGGGTGATAATATCAGAAGAGACGAAAGATCAGTAGACACCTTATTGCGCATTACAAACAGCATTAACGCAACACGTATTTCTATCAGTGAGGGTGGAAACAAGTTTACTGAAATTGATGGCGCCTGGATCGAGATAAGCCGTCTCGTATCGCAATCTCCCACCAACCTGCCAATTTCCAAAGTTCAGGATCGATTGTTGCGCCTTGGCGAATTGGCTCAGTTGGTCAATACGCAAAGTTCGATCTCATTTAGATCAGCAGAAGATGCGATTTTCTTTTTCACATTTCTGTACAATACAATTGATTCCGCCATCAACTGGTTGACCCATCAGGTTGTAATCACAAACAATTCTGAGCGGGATATCATGATTGTTGTCAACAATTTGTCTCAGGCCAGACTAGAGTTACTCTCCTCATATGCCAATTCGGACAATTCCATCAAAGAAATACTGGCCTTTTACCAACTCAACAATTACATTGCTAAATACGATGGTTCTGCATGGTTGAAGAATGTTGAATTCGCGATTCGAGAGGTTTTATCCATTTCCAACATTGCGTCTACCTCAATAGCACGTCCGGAAACCTTAGCACATTCACTCACGCATTTTTACAATTTCGCAGCTTATAAATACCGGTTTGAAATCAACAGACCTCTGGTGGATGGTGGCTATTTAGGAAAAGGTACATTAGGCAGTCTTCCTGAATTATTCGCACCTATAAAAGCAATCTTTCAGGAAAAGATCAAAGCACTAGTTCCAACTACCAATTTCCTATCGAAAGCCACTTTCGAAATTCTTCAGGTTGAATCCGAAATTGAACGCATAAATCCTCTCTATACTTATCCTTCAGAAGTTGGTGCTGCAGTCAATGAGTGGCGTAATAAATTACAAAATGCCAGAAACGCTATCAGTGGTCAAACTTTTACACGCAGTGAGGCCGATCTGATGATTGAGATGTTGAAAAGCTCACAGCAGAGCATTCAACAAGATATTGATTTGAAATACTCGCCGCAGCTAAACGTATTAGAAGAATTCGATGGTAGAAGAAATCAGGAATGGCTTACTGAAATGCATGAGCTTCTCAATGCATATGAGGATACCGTTAAGGGTATTGATGATGCAATCGAACAAGTAAACTCAGGAGAGGAAGCTGAGGGCGAATTAGCTGATTTTAGTTTCACCATTTCCGGAAGTACCCCAGCCTTCCCAACTGTTCTATTAAAGGACAAGGAATGGTCAGAACAAGCTCATTCACCAGTGCTTCCATCCAGGTTTGTGGCCATTGGTCTGAATGAACAGGACGAAACAAATCCCAATTCAATCTCAGAAGATATTGTGTTCGTCCAACCCGGAAGAAAAATTAATCAACAAATTCGATTTGGCTTTGATCCCAACAGCGATTTAGATGATGAGGATACGCTGGAGGAAAATGAACATTTCACTTTTAAAATTGACGATGATGGAAAAATAATCGCACATCCAAATATACTCTGGCTCATCGACAAGGATAAAGCACTAGAGGATGGAATGGCCATTAAGGTTCCCAACATCGGTGTGGATTATCTATCCAGACTCATAGTGGTTGGAGTACACGACGATCCGGCGTTGAGCAATCATCAGACCAAGCTGGAAAATCTGTTCATCAGCCATCAATACACATCGGGGGTATCTCTTCTGTCAGCCGAAACACCAACAAATAATACCGAAGACGCATCTTCAGGATATACAACACAGGATGAACTCGAAACCAAGAGTTTTGCCACTTTCGCGAAGAACAAACTTTTCACTCCTACAACAAATCGGGACAATATCACCGATGGACAATTCTTTGCCGAACTGTTGGGCCTTCCCTACCATCTGCTCTACCATGTTGATGGTGCGGAAAAGAAAAGCATTGCGACCGGAAAATTAGGAGCAAGAGTACTATACCCTGGCACTATCGGATATCACGTTGAAGAAGTCCTTGACAATCTTTTCAATTTCGATAACCGAAAAAAGATAAGGGAGTTCTTTGACGAATTTGTATCTGCCCGCGGTTTGAGTCCCGCCATGCGCATTGGTAGCCAGCCCTATGGCATCATGCTAACTTCCCATTTGCATGGATATGAAGTGAAAGACGAAGCAAATGCAGAATTTACAACGGATATCTATGATGAAAATAATCAACCATACATTACCCTAACGGGCGTTGATGAATATTATCGAAGCATCTTAATTCCTAAGGTTACCACATCACTCGTGAGTCCTGCAATTTGGCAAACCAGATTTGACAAAAAGGCAAAAGAAGTTTTGAAATTCCTGGATCTGGAATTCCGGAGAATTGCTCAAAGGTTTTCGAAAAATGTCTACAAAGCCAATATCAATTATCATAAGGATCAATTGGACAAACTGCTGACCCTTCAAGAATGGTATGGCCAGCTTCTGCCTGAAATTGACAATGCCGCAAATCTTTTTGTTCAACCATATCCTAACTACGGACAATTTCATTTTATGCAGGTACTGGGGCTTCTTCCAAGATCACACGGCTTTAATAGCCGATTTGTGACCAGCACCGGCTCCTTTAATGCTCTGCAGGAAATTGTCACAAATTATGAGGTAGAACCCCATTTTAGTGCAGCCCTTTCAGAACTTGATCTGAATACTACTTTTCATCCCCTCATGTGTGGGTTGTTCGGACATCGATTTCGCCACATCGATCTTTCTTCAGGATACGAGCGGGTGCTTAACTTCATGACAGCCGAGCAAACAACCAAGGGGATATATTCTTATCCGGATTTCAATTCTGTACAAGCTTCTGATCCTGAATCTTTAAGGACAGGTGCTGGTTTATCTGCCCGAATTTGGAAAAAAGTAAGGGGTACAAGGGCCTTCCTAACAACCAATGCGTATGAATATGTAAAACTTCACGGGCCTTTGGTGAATGGAACCGATGATTCCAATGCTCTAAAAAATTATTTGCAGGCATTGGCTCAGGAAAATCCATTTAACGTGTATAACCTAAATCAATTTTCAACAATACCCATCCAAATTGCAGAATCAGGTAAATTTCCTTTGACTTTTCTCCTGGTTCGCAACTCCCTACTTTCCAAATACAGAGAGGCTGCCTGCAGGTTAATGGTAAATGAAGGCATTCTTACCTGGGCGCAAATTGCGGCCTATGGCACACCTGAAAATGGCCTCACATCATGGCTGCAAATACCCGGAGAAGATATCCCTGATAATCCATCTGGTTCAGCGGCAACGACCACCAATGCATTGATTTCTACCTTCCGATGGGAACTCACGAAATGGGATTTACTATTTAATAAACTCGATGCAGATTTTGTATATCTAAGTTCGAACACCGAAAAGTTCAGACGAAAAATTGGAAACAACGTATCCAGTGAATTCAGTGCTTCATTCTATGATTATGGCTTCTTGCCAATGTGGTCTCCTAATGCGTCCGGAGAATATTTAGATTCACCCTGGAAGAATAGTAGCTTATTAAAATATCTGTTGCCCGGAGTGGAACAACTGGAATTCGGCTTATATGACTATGATGCTCCCCTGGCCGATGACCGTAAAACAATAGCGGATTATCTGTTCGAGAACCCAACAGTTCCTGGAATTTCCGGATCTTTTGATATAAAAAATGATCTGAAAAAATTCAAAGACGACATACTTGCGTTGGCCGAAGTGAGTGACGAAGAAATGGAGCGGATTCTGGGTGAAAACACAGACTTATCTTCCAATCGACTGGACGCCTGGATAGTTGGATTCTTTGCGAAACGATTAAAGACTATAAGGAACAGACGAAACAACATGAACCTGATAAATCCTGCGACTATTTTCAACGCAGGTAGTTATATAGGTGCTTACGGATATGTTGAAAACCTCAAGAAGAATAACACGGAGGCTGCTGTAACCAATGACACTGACCCAACTTTAAACAAGTCTGTAGTCGATAATTCCTCCCTGCCAAATTCACTGCAACTATCCAACGACGAACTGGGAACAATTTACACAGATGCCAACAACCATGGATTTATTCCTGCGCCTTCCCTTTCACACGCCGTAACAGCTGCAGTTTTATTTAGCGGATATGCCCTCAACAATCTATCCGGCGATTCGCAGGTGTATAACAGATCGGCCATAAACCTTACCTCTGAAAGAATCAGAAAAGCC
>JBJXFC010000169.1:0-4669 GCA_046153915.1 Flavobacteriales bacterium | reverse complement strand
GTCTTGCTGCGCACCTAAGATGCGATAGGGACATTGGTTATCAGTAGTAACGCGATAAAACTGCGCAGTAGGTTGGTTGTGATAAGTTGTCCAGTTTTCTCCACCGTCATTGGAGACTTGAGCTCCGCCATCATCGGCAATGATCATCCGTTGATTGTTGTTCGGGTCGATCCACAAATCGTGATGATCGCCATGCGGTGCATTCTTCAACTCAAATGTTTTGCCTCCATCCTTCGATACGCCATAGCTCACATTCATCACCCACACTTTGTCTTCGTTTTGCGTATCGGCATAAATGCGGCAATAGTACCAAGCACGTTGAAGCAAGGCACGATCTTGATTGATGCGAGCCCACGTTTTTCCGGCATCATCTGATCGATAAACTCCGGGAGCTTCTGTATTCTCAATGATCGTCCAGATTCTATTTGAGTTAACCGGAGAAACAGTGACGCCAATAATTCCATTGATGCCTTTGGGCATTCCGGGTTTATCCGAAAGATTTTCCCATGTCTCTCCGCCATCGGTACTTTTCCAAAGTTTCGAATCAGGACCACCACTATCCATACGATACCCATTGCGTTTCATATTCCAGGTAGCAGCATACAAAATGCGCGGATTGTTAGGATCCATTGCCAGATCACCCGCCATGGCAGTTTCGTTTATGTACAATACTTTTTTCCATGTAGTGCCACCATCGATACTGCGGTAAATACCTCGCATTTCATTGGGCTTCCACAGATTTCCCATCGCAGCAACATAAACGACATCGGGATTTTTTGGATGGATGCGAATGCGTGAGATATGTCTTGAGTCGCTAAGGCCGATGTGTTTCCAACTTGCTCCGGCATCGGTAGATTTCCAAACGCCCCAGCCACTCGACACATTGTTGCGCAGCGTCTGCTCGCCCTCGCCCACATAAATTACATTGGGATCGCTTTCCGCTACGGCTACTGCACCGATCGTTCCACCAAAATACTTATCGGTAATATTTTCATAACTCTGACCGGCATCGTTGGTGCGCCACACGCCACCACCTACCGTGCCGAAATAGTATAAATTTGGATTTCCGGGAACACCCGTTACAGTGCTTGATCTTCCTCCCCGATAGGGACCCACTTCCCGCCACTTGATGCCGGAATAGAGTGCCTGATCGAACGAAAGAGTTGTTGACGGTGTAGTTTTCTTCTGAGCGCCTGCAGCGACAAAGGAAAGTACGAAAGCAAAGAGCAAGGTAAATCTCATGAGTATAGCGTTTAGAATTTCGAATTACGAAAAAAGGCAGAATATAGAAAACAGGAATTATACAAATGGAAGATGGATTGGCATGCACCAAAGTTTAAGAACCACATCTCAACAATATTTTCAATTCTTGGCAATCGGTTAGTTCCTGAATTTGGATACTTAAGCGATCTTTTTCTTCAGCTTTTTCGGCTTGAACGGAGAGTTTGACTGGTATAGCAGAATGGCTTTCCTTGACAATATAAAAGCTACAACCAACGAAGCTGCTGACCACAACCAAATGCCCGGGATGAAAGAGATGAACAGAAAATAGTCATATACTCCATGGAACAGAGTGGCAACAAGCAGCGCTACTATGCTGTAAAACACTTCTCTTTTGTGAGTGAATTTTGCTTTTCCTAACCAATAGCCCATCAGTACGGCAAACAGAGCATGTGCAGGTATTGCGGTGAGCATTCGGATAATGGCCGTACCGCCTTCGCCATGCCATACATAGATGATGTTTTCTGCTGTGGCAAAACCCATCCCAACCATTACCGAATAAACTATTCCATCCAATGGTTCATTGAAATTCTTATTGCGGTAGAGTATGCCACGAACAAAAATGAATTTGCTCAGTTCTTCCAGAAAGGCAACAATAGCAAAAGCGTTGATTGCTTGATCCGTTAAGTTTTTCTCGTTGATATGAACAATTCGATCGAGCGGGATGGCAGCTGCTAAATTTACTCCCAAACTTAAGATGCCGTAAAAAAAACTTAGTAGAATTAATTTGACGGGTTCTGGTTCATCCTTGTCGCTGATGTAGATAAAGAAAGCAATGGCAATACCCGGAGTAAGTGCAATGATGAGGAGAAAAAAAGTATTCACAGCTTATAGATTGAAAAACAAAGATTGATTTATCGAAGAAGTTTTAGCGAAAACATCCACTCATTGTATTGTTTGTTGTTTTGATCCAAATCAAAGGCGCTCGCATACCCTACGGAGAAGGTGGATTCAAGTAAAGAAAAAATAATGATCTTCACATCCAATTGAGATCCCACATTGACGAATCGGTTATTCATGGATGAGGCGTCATGGGTGAGCAACCCCGATGAAAACACCGTTGCCTGCATCCAGTTGGAGTACAAATTTAGCCCTCCCATTTCCCTAAATCGTATAGGAGGAAGTACAAATTCCACCATTGCCTTTTCAAACGTTCGTGCGATGATTGATCGATCGGCAATAAAGCTTAAGCCCGGAAATGAAAAAATATTCCGATAGCGCCTGGCTGCCTGAAAGTCAATGGTGTTATTTCCAAAGGCGGCAAATCCGAATCGGGTAAAAGGGTTAAATGCTTCGCTAAAAGAATTTCCAGCGGCCGTTCTAAACCAAACTGAGAAGTGTTTTATTGGCAATTGAAAACCGAAATCAAAAGAGGCTAGAATATTGGAATAAAATTTTCCGTTGGATGTTGCCGTCATCGATCTAAATGAACCCTTCAATCCTTTTTCAGAATCAACCGCTCCCAATGAATTGCGAAGATTACTAAAGGCCAATGTGCCGTCAAAATTTACAAATAGGCTATCGCTAAATCCTTTCGTATCAATTTGCTGAAAGAAAGGAGATTTTTGCAAACCGTAGAAACCACCGAGTCCCACAATAAGATCCAGTCTCTTGGGGGCATCCCACAGTAGAGATCTATTGTACTCAACGCGTGCATTGCTTCCTTTACGGGAGGTCTTAGTAGGGCCAAAAAGATCGTAGAAATTCGCCTGGTTGTGTGTGGCACTGAATGAGTATCTGCCAATTTTTCCTGATACAGAAAGATGAAGTTGTTCGTCTGAATCTATTTGGAGATTGGTTGAATCACTTTTATTGGCCAGCCCATTCAGCCAGCTCCTAGGCGTGTAGGCCGCGGAGATTTCAAACTCTCTAAAATTTAACGGATCTCCCAGATTGATTGTATACCCGAACCCAACAAAGTTCTTGTATCCGGTAAGAATAGGATAGGCAGAATTTATTCGGATCTGTTTCCAGGGAGAATATTTTCCCTCGTTGGTGATCAGGCTCTTCATATCTATCTCTTTGGGCGAAGGGATGGATAACTCCCAGTCTTTTAATCCAGGCTGCCGGGCGATGGTTTCGTTACCGAGAAACTGAATGGATGAAACACTCTCCACTTTCTTGTTGTCGACAAACACGGGCTGAAATCCATCACTGGTGAAATTGAAAGCAAACAGTTTTTCATCATTAATTCTGATGGGACGAAAAAGACCCGTTGTTGCATTGCTCATGGGAGTGATGTCTTTGGTGGGCACATCCACTTTATAGATGTTACTAACTCCAGAGTAGTAAGAAGAGCCATAGAGATGTTTTCCGTCATCAGTGAACCTAAAACTTTGGGGGGATGAAATTTCGAAGTTAAATACAGTGTCTGCTTTTATCTCATTCTCCATTAGGCTGTCAATGTTAAAGAATAAAAGAGATTGGTTGCCTTTATAGTCAGACACAGCAGCGCTCAAGATTTTGCCATCGGGCGAAACATCAATATCGAAAATATCTTTCCCGTAGGGTAAAAGAGATTTATTGCTTGGTGCCGAACTGTAAGGTGCCGTCAAATCATCCGGGTTTTCAAATGGTATTCGCACAATGCTTGACAATCCGCTAAGATGCTTTATACCCCAGATAGACTTGTCCTTTTTGTTAAATGCCAGGTCACCTGTTCGAAAATCTTTTTGTATTCGTTTGGTTTTGCCAGTCTTCAAGTCATAACTATTTAAATCACGCCAGGCGTCATTATCGGTAGTGTAGTAGAGAACATCGCCTTCCTTATCATAGGTGACGGACGAAACATAGAACAACGCAGCGCCTTTTATGTCAGTCAATCGTTCAATTTTTCCATCAGCTAAATGGATGGCCGCCAGATAGGGAATTTTGCCGGGATAGTTAATGGCGACATACATCTTATTTCTCTTCTCGTCATAGTGTGGATACGAGACGGAGCCCAATTTTTTTTCTGTGATGGGTTTCGCTTCAGTAAGCGGAAGTTTACGTAGACTATCTAAATTCTTTTTCTGCCAACCTCTTTCGAAGGCGATCCACTCACTCCAGTTCTTGTTAAGTGAGCTGCCAAAGACTTGTTTAAACTGAGCGGAGTACGACCGTTTGCTGCCATCTTTTCGTTTCACCCAATCAATTAATTTTTGAGGGCCGTGCTGATAAGAGAGGTACCCCATAAAGCGGGTTCCGTACAAATAGGAATTGGATTTCCCCTGAAAGTCAGTTGTTGTCCCTTCGGACTCCAACCCCTGTGCACTGTAGATGTGCGCATTGTTGAACACGCGTGTTCTGAAAACCATTTCATCATAACTGCCCATAGCCAAACCAACACCTCCACCCATCCAGGTTTCCAAATACGATGCAATCCCTTCATGATACCACCTTGGCGAAT
>JBJXFC010000161.1:0-15184 GCA_046153915.1 Flavobacteriales bacterium | reverse complement strand
TCTTCAGATGGAATTCACACAATTCACTTTGATTCAAAGATACCGGACGGACTTTATCTGGTTGAAATCGCAAGCAATAGGAAAACCACAACAAACAAGCTGATTATCGAAAACTAACTCTGAATTTCAACCTAGCCAAAAAGCCCTTCTCATAAGGGCTTTTTTGGTTTTAATCTTAACTCAGATTTCAGGAATTGCAATCAAAAGAATAGCCGGCCGCCTTTAAACTCAACAAAATAAAGAGCCCCAATGGCGCATACTGCGCATTAATTTTACCATTAAGAAGAGATTCCTTCGGAATATTCGCGACAAGAATCCTTCATTCATCTATCTCCAATTTCGCTTCTGAGTTGCAACTCGGGTATAATTTTGATTATACACAGCGAACCACGTGAATAAAAAAATTAGATTGAATTCTATAGTGCTTTAGTGATTCGAAACGAAACCATGTACTTCATCAGATATCAAAAAACAAGGGCGGCCCAAATGGACCGCCCTTGTTTTTTATTCTTATCAAATTACAAGATTGTAAATTCTGTTCGTCTATTGAATCCGTGTTCTGCATCCGTGCAGGTAACACCGTTCTTGCAATGATTCAAGATTTTCTGCTCACCATATCCCTTTGCAATCATCCGCGTACCAGCTATGCCTTGTGACTCTATGTATTTTACAGCAGACTTCGCCCTTCTGTCAGAAAGTTTGAGGTTGTAATCATCACTACCGCGTGAATCGGAGTGTGAACTCAATTCTATCCGCATAGCAGGATTATCTTTCATAATGGCAACAAGCTTGTCCAATTCTTTCGCAGCAGCCGGTGTAATAACATCGCTATTATAATCGTAGTAGATATTGTCAAGACGTACAACAGTTCCTTTTTCCAGACTAAACAATCTGAAGTCACGGGTATGCACCTTATTGTTGGGATCGTTGGTTGCAATATTTTCTGTCATGCGGGAATAGCCTTCTTTAGAAGCAACGGTGAAGTATTTTTTATTCTTCACCAGTGGAAACATATATGTACCCGTTTTACCAATAACGACTGAGTCCAATTTTGTGGTGTCCTTTCCATTGATTTCAAACAATTCTACCAACGCACCGGGAGCAGGAGTACCGTCTTTGTCGTACAACACTTTTCCCGTTGTCATGTAATCAATTTTCTGAAGGGTAATATCCAATCCTTCAACATAGGCAGAACGCGGATCCGTTTTAGCAGAGGATTTACCTGGCAGGTAGCCCTGTTTGTTTGCCTCCAGCGTGATTACAGGCTTATAAGGAACTTTGATGTTGTATTCGCCTCGTTCGTTGGTTGTGGCCTGAATGGTTGAGCCATCTTCAGCGGGAAGTGTCACGATGGCATTGGGAATAGGCTGAAGCGTTATCAGGTCTTTTACCACACCAGATACGTTTATTTCGGTTGGTGGGTGAAGATGATAAAGATAAATGTCGTCATCCCCTTTTCCACCGCGTCTATTGCTACTGAAATACCCAACGGTTTCATCGGGAAAACAGATCATTGCAAAATCATCGTAACGAGAGTTCGCAGGGTAGCCCACATTTCGGACGGGCTCAGAGTCAAAAGGATTGGTATAATACACATCCATTCCACCTATCGAAAGATGTCCATTGGAAGAAAAATAAAGTGTGCTGTCACCTACAAAAAACGGAAACATTTCATTGGCACTGGTATTGATCTTGCTACCCATATTGATCATTGGCCCCCATGTTTCGCCCTGACGTTCGCAGTAATAAATATCTGTTCCGCCCATTCCACCGGGTTTGTCACTCACGATATACAATCTGTTGTGACTGCCGTTGAAGGCTGGATGACCAACTGAATATTCTTTGTTGTTGTGTACGAATGGTTCAAGCGATTCAAATTGTTGATCTGTGGTGCTGTACTTCGTAGAATAAATTCCCAGATTCAGTTTTCCCTTCTTTGATTTTTTTAATCCACCCCGCAAAAAATTATTCCTTGTCAAATAAACCATGTTTGTTCCGGGATCATAAGTCATAGTGCCCTCATGGTATCTGGAATTCACGCTATTTTGGATGAGGCCGGGATTCACTAACGCACTATCGGCGGCATTGATATCAGCAGAATAGACATTGAGATATGGTTGTTCTGTCCAATTGTAAATGCGCTGATTTTTTTGACTCGTTCCTTTCGCACTGCTGTAAATGATTTTGCCATTCACAAAAAACCCTGGAGCAAAATCTGAAGCGTTGGTGTTAATATCACAATTTCGCAAGGTGTAAATGGTAGAATCGCGCATTACTCTCACTGCAAATTCCGGATTTTCCACATAGTTCTTCGCAATTTCATCGGATGGGTTCAACGCGCTTATCTTCTTATAGGTCTCCAATGCATCACTAAATTTACCTTGAAGTTTTTGCGCTTCTGCCAGGGTGTGTAAATCCGTACTTTTTGCCGCTCCTGTTTCAATCAACTGCTTGAAATAACCCTCCGCATTTATCCATTGACCGCGTTTCATTTCGCAATTGGCTACCTGGCGGAGCGCAAGAGTATCTTTTGAATACTTTGCATTGCTAAGAATGTCCTTGTAAATTTCAGACGCCATTTTAAAATCGTACGTCTCATAGTAGCGATTGGCGAGCTTGTGTTTGGCCTTCTGTGCCTGCATGCTCTGGCTGATAACCATAGCAACACAAAAAACGAAAATGGCTTTGAATATCGTTTTCATAGTCATGAATTCTTTTTTTCTTTTTTCGCGGTTCACTTTTTAAAAATAACGCATAGAAACATCCGCCGGATATCCTTTGATTAAATCGAATCCGAGCATTATTTCATGCGAACCATCGCTGTAGCGGCGTATGTCGCTTAACGTATAGTCAAAGGCATACCCGATTTTAAAACGGTTATCAATTTCATACTGGAGCAAAACACCTGCAGCATCCTGCCATCTGTACATCGCACCTACCCAGAGTTTTTCATAGAACAAAAATTGAGCTGTTACTTCCGCACTTGGCGGTGCCCCATTTACTGCTTTCAATAAAATGGTAGGCTTAAATTTGGTGTAGTACGAAATATCAAACACGGCTCCGGCGATGAAAAAGAAATGTTGCTTTTCCCGACTATTTAGTTTTATCGTGTCTGGCAGATTATCCGGCAACATCTTATTGGAAAGCAATTTTGGCGCTGAAAGACCGACGTAATACTTTTTGCTGTAATACATCGCTCCAAATCCAAAATTGGGCAGTGGTTTTCCGCTGATATTGCTCGCAAATACCTGATCGTCCTGAACGATTGGATTAAGATCAACAAGGTTTGCACTAAAAAGATTGACACCGCCTTTGAGACCAAATGCCAAACGATTTCTTCCCATAAAAATGCGGTAGCTCGCATCGAGGTAGATTCCGGTTTGTTTTACCGGCCCATATTTATCGTTGATAATACTTCCACCAAGGCTTATGTTTTCATTGCGCAAAGGTGAATGTATGGTCACCGTTTGTGTTGTAGGTGCGCCTTCAAAATTGACCCATTGCGAGCGATGGAGTACCACTGCGCTCAAGCGATCAGCACTTCCTGCATAGGCAGGATTTACGCTCAATGTATTAAACATGTATTGAGTAAACATGGGATCTTGTTGCGCTTTGGCAGATACAACCGCAAGGACCAAAACCAGTCCGGTAATCCATTTTTGCATACTATTCTGATAATTGTTCATTGGACAGATTTCTTAGTTGTTTTAACGCTTCAGATAAACATAACCTGTAAATACGGAAACTGCATTTCCTGAATCTGGTTGAGCATAAGCCTCACCCAAATCGAGGACATAATAATAGGTGGCCGTTGGTAGTTCGGTTCCAAGCGCCGCGGGATTTGTATCGGTTCCATCCCAATCGTTGTTATATGGTGCAGACTGGTAAACAAGCGCTCCCCATCTGTTGAATATCTGAATGTTGTTATTCGGATAGTATTGCAAATTGGGGATGTAGAATACATCGTTGGTTCCGTCGCCATTCGGAGAAAATGCATCCGGAATTTTAATTGTCTCGCAATCCAACAATACATACAAAACACTATCGGTGCTGGTGCCACAATCGCCATTATTGACCGTCCATACCAGCCAATTTTCTTCATTTACCAGGGGAGTACTGATGCTGCCAAGTGTTGTCACAGTTGCGTTGTAAAGAGTGCTATCATCCAATGCGATTTCACCGCTCATAACTGTCCAATATCCTACTGCAGGATAAATGGCTTCATTGGCACCAAGTGTGAAAGTTTCAAACTCACTCTGACAGAATTCCTGGGCAAGCCCCGCTTCGGCAACAGGTTGTGTTGGATCATACATGGTGAAACAAACCGAATCGGATGTTATTCCACATGCATTGTTATCTACCGTCCAGGTGTAACAATGAACTCCAACAGGTACGTCTTCAACTATGGTGTTAGGATCATTTGGTGATATAATATTCCCACCATTGGTGTCCAGGCTTTCCCATTCTCCTGTAGCTAATCCAGCAATACTTCCTACCAGATTACTGCCCTGCAATTGAAGCAAATCCTGTGCTCCGCAGAAAGTAGTGTCTTTGCCTGCATAGGCGGCAGAAACATCAGGATCGCTGATATAAAACCAGATGGTATCTGACGTAGTGCCATTGTCGCATGGCCCGTTGTAGATATGCCAAACAAACGCAGTTTCGTTGAGTGCGAGACCGGACGCAGTGGTCGAACTTGACGTGCTATCTGCAATTACTGTGACGTTGTCACCTGCAATTTGCTCCCACCATCCATAAGCCGGCTCTATTGGTGTTGATCCTGTGAGATCGACGCTTTGCGGAATGCCGCATATCTCCTGATCCTGTGGCACCTGCGCATCAGGTGAAGAAGGGTCGTATACAAATACAAAAACAGTATCGGTTGTTGTTCCGCAATCGCCGTTGTCGATCGTCCAGATCAATTCTGTAATTCCGATCTCTAAATCGGTTACCCACGTCGCGCTATCTGCCGCATTGACAACAGACGGTGAGCCAGGGTGATCGCCGAGAGTCCACATTCCAGTACCGGGGAAAGTCACAATGCTTCCATTCATCTGCACACTATCCAATGGGAAACAAATTTCCATATCCTCTCCGGCATCAGCCAAAGGTGCAGTTGCATCGTACACAAAAATGCTCACTTCATCAATCGCATCCGGATCGCAAGGACCGTTGTAAACGTGCCATTCGAGCGTATGGATGCCTACAGTCAGATTGTAAAGAAGTGAATTCGCATCCAGATTGTTGCCCAGAATTCCATTTACACTAACTGGTAACCAAAACGCCGTTGATGGCAATACAGGTGGAGTCGCGCCGAGATTCACATCGGATTCAGGAGTGCACAAAAACTGATCAGGTCCTGCAAATGCACCTTGTGGATTTTCCGGAAACACATGGATGATCATGGTATCCATCGTAATCGCATTTTCACAAGGTCCATTGTCAATTGTCCACACAAAACAATTTTCTCCTTCTGACAAATCGGTTACTTCTGTTGTTGGACTGAATATATCTACAATTGTTCCTGAACCGCATGTCTGTGTCCAATAGCCGATTGCCGGAGTAATAACTTCATTGGCAGCCATCGTCGCAAAATCATCCGGGAAACACAATTCGATATCATCTCCCGCATCCGCTGGTGGTTGTGATTCATCAAATACAGAAATGCACACCGTATCAGAAGGAAGATTGTTGACACAATTGCCGTTGTAATACTGCCAGATAAAACAATTGATTCCAACCGGCATATTGCTGATTACCGTTGCAGGATTGTTTGGTTCTTCAATGGTACCTCCGCCCTGATAAAGAATCCATGTTCCAACATTTGGATCTTGTGGAATACTTCCATCCATAGTCACATCCACAAGGGGCGTGCAAATTTCCTGATCGGGTCCGGCAAGAACAACTGGCTCTGGCCCATAAACTCGAACACAAACAGTATCTATGGTAATTCCGTTTGGACAGGGGCCATTATCTACAGTCCATTTGAAACATGTTGTTCCCTGACACAACCCCGTTATGAGCGAAGTTGGTGTATTTACCTGAGCAATTAAAATATCCGCTTCACATGGGCCGCTTATCCATTCCCATTGACCCGTTGCCGGAAGAAATGGAAGCTCTGCACCAAGATTGGTTTCTGTTTGTGGTAAACAAATTTCGATATCATCACCGGCATTCGCATTCGGATTAAACTCATCATAAATACTGCACGTCAATACATCGCTGCTTTGACCGCAAGCTCCATTGTCCACATTCCAGATGAAGATATTGATGCCAACTGGTATACCACAGAATTCCTCATTGGGGTCATTTAAATTGTCGTACTGTAGACCAAAAGTGATGGGTTGCCAGGTACCCACCGCAGGGTAGACCGGATCAACCGCGTTCAGTAAATGGCAATCAATCGGCGTACAAAATTCTCCATCCGGGCCAGCATCGGCCAATGGTTCGTTTGGATTAAAAATACAAACCTGCACTTCATCGGTTGTTGTTCCACAAGGACCATTGGATAATGTCCAGCTAAAAATATAACAGCCTACTACCAGGTCAGAAATATCGGTTGTTGGTGAATCGGGATTGGCAATTGTTGCTGTGCCTGGGCCATCTACCTGAACCCAACTGCCTGTTGCCGCGCCTTCAAGTGCTGAACCAGTGAGTGTACTAGCAACTGGCGACAAATCAAATGGAGCACACAACTCCTGATTTTCTCCAGCATTGGCCGCAGGTAAATCGCCATTGTATACCTTTACACACATTGTATCTGTGGTAATCGAAGGGATACAAGGACCATTGTCGATAGTCCATTTGTAACAACTCAATCCGTCATCGTCTAATGCAATCTGGATAACTTGAGTTTGTGGATCGTTTGCACTTACAATTGTTCCTGTAGAACCTGTTGTGAAATTCCATGTTCCAACAGCAGGGAATGTTGCTGGATTACCATCGAGATTTACGATATCCTGCGGCGTACAAATTTCGATATCACTGCCTGCATTTGCCGGCAATTGCGCTTCAGGGAAAATTCTTATCGTAATTAAATCAGTTGTATTTGTATTCGCACAAGGCCCATTGTAAACTGACCATTGGAATGTATACTCTCCAACTTCCAGGTTGCAGATCTCAGTTAATGGATCATTCACATTTGTAATGATTGGGCCAGCAGTAAGGCTAGTCCATGTGCCCACTCCAGGAACATCCGGAGTAATTGCAGCCATCGTCACACAACTCACTGGTTCGCACCAATCCTGATCAGGACCAGCATCCGCCGGTGATGCATTTTCATCAAAGATGAATACGGATAGTGTGTCACATGAATTTGCATCAGGACAAACACCATTGCTTATGCACCAACTGTATTGATTTTCTCCAATTGGAATTTCAGTTATCTCAGTTTGTGGATTGTCATTGTCGTCTATTATTCCACCTCCTACCACAACAGCCCAAATACCAAAACCTGGCAATGGAACAACGTTCGCATTCATGAAGACCGATTGATTCGGTGTGCATTGTTCGATATCCGGACCAACGGTTGAAGGCTCAGCTTCATCACTAAACATGGTAATAGTCATCTGGTCGCAAGTAGGCTCACCACAAGGTCCGTTGTCTATGCAATACTCAAGTGTATATACTCCGGGAATTAATCCACATACTTCCGTATTCGGATCATTTGGATTGCTGAACACCAATGCTGATGGTCCACCAATAACACTCCAGGTACCTATCGCTGGTATTGTCAATTCATTGCCATCGAGTATTGCACAATCAGTCAAATTGCTGCACAATTCCTGATCAGGTCCTGCATTGGCTGGCTCCTGGTTTTCATCATACAGATAAACGTCCATACAATCTGAAGTTGTAGGTGGTGTACAAACGCCATTCTCAATTGTCCAGCAGAATGTGCTAATACCCACACTCAAATTGATGATATCGGTTGTTGCGCTATTTGGCGAAACAATTGTAGCTCCACTTGTTGTTGTCCATTCTCCTGTTGCAGGAATGATCAAATCAGTACCAACAAGTGTGGTCGAAGTTTGAGGTGTACACAGACTTTGATCTTCACCAGCGAAGGCTGCTGGTTGATTGACGTCATTGAGATAAATTACAATAGTATCTGTGGTCAATTCTGGTGCAAGACAATTTCCGTTGTAGACTGTCCAAACAAGTGTATTAATGCCTTGTGCAATATTGAAGATACCGGCTTGTGGATCATTCACATCATCATTCACAAAGTCTACAGCACCCGTAACAACAGACCATGTGCCATATCCAGGAGGCAGAACGGCATCAGCAGCGAGCTGCGCATTGCTGGTTGGCGTACAAAGTTGTTGATCAGGCCCTGCAACTGCCGCGCCCTGTGCGCTATTAAATATCGTTATAACTACTTCATCATCTTCACTTCCACAAGCGGCATAGTTCAGTGCCCAGAAGAAATGGTATTCCCCAATTCCCAAATTGGAAACTGTTGCAAATGGATCGTTGATATTGCTAAAACTTGCCACCGTAGGATTGCCCGGATCTGCGGTCCATGTTCCTTCACCAGGCGCCTGTGCTGGCACCGCGGCCATTTGTGTGGAAGTTGATGGTGAACAAAGTTCCTGATCTGGGCCAGCATCTGAAGGATCAAAACCACTGTTGAATACACAAACTTCTACAATGTCTGAAGTGATTGGATTGGCACAAATGCCATTGTTGATTTGCCATTGGAATTGGTAACAACCTACATCGGTCATGCCGGTGACTTCAGAATTTGGATCTCCCGGATTTATAAAATTAACTGTTACTGGTCCACCAATTTGTGTCCACTGACCTGTTGCTGGCAAAATAAGATCGTTGCCTTCGAGGAATGTGCTGGACGTTGGAGTGCACAAGTCCTGATCTTCACCGGCATTTGCTGGCAATTGATTGTCAGAAAATACGTCGATACAAACCTGATCAAATGTTACACCCAATCCACAACCTCCATTGTCTGTGCTCCACTGGAAACAATTTGTCCCAACAGGTAAATTCGTAATCTCAGTAAATGGATCGTTCAAATTTACAATAGTGCCTCCGCCGGAAACCAAGGTCCATGTTCCTTGCGCTGGTCCATCGGGCTGATTGGCAGTCATAAATACGGCGTCATCGGGAGAACATATCGCCTGATCGGGGCCTGCATTTGCCGCTTCATCTGAAGAGTTAAACACTTCGATGATCATTTGATCTGTAGTAAGTCCATTGAAACATGCACCGTTGTCTACTGTCCAGGTCAAGGTATAAGTTCCAACAACCAACCCGCTGATTGTAGCAGTTGGTGAATTAATATTCGGAGTAAAAGTTGGCGTATTGGGACCAGTAAATGTCCAGGTACCAACTGCCGGAGATATAATAGCATTGGCCGCAAGTGTTGCACTTGATGATGGTGTACAAACGATTTGATCCGGTCCTGCATTCGCATTCGTTTGTGAATCATCAAAAACACACACCTGAATTTCGTCAAATGTTGTTGGTGGAACACATGCGCTGTTGTTGATTGTCCAACGGAATACATAACAACCTACAATAAGATTCGACACATCTACCTGAGCAAGGTTTGGGTTGTTGATAGTGGCTGAATTCGGACCGCTGATTTGCGTCCAGAAACCTGTAGCTGGCGAAATAAGTGCGTTACCAGTAAGTGTAACTATTGTAACTGGTTCACATACTTCGATATCTGTTCCGGCATTTGCAGTAGTCTGTCCGGCTGGATAAACAAAAATAGTTACTTCATCAAATGTTTCTGATGGACTGCAATCTCCATTGTTGATAGTCCATCGCATAACGTATGTTCCAACTATGAGATTGCTTAAAGAAGTGGTAGGATTGTTTGATGTAAATGTTGGAGTATTGGGACCGCTTATCAAGGTCCATACACCGGTTGCAGGAGAGTCAGCCGCATTTGCTCCGAGAGTTACTGAATTGGCCGGTGTACAAATAGATTGATCTGGACCAGCACTGGCAGGTGTTTGTGCATTGTTGTAATAATTCAAAGTGAGTTGATCACTTGTGGTGCTGCAGGCTCCATTGTCAATCGTCCAGGTTAGCGTGTAAGTTGTGCCTGGAGTAATATTTGAGAGTGTTGTGGTTGGATTGTTTGCATTCGTAAAAAGTGGTCCTGCAGGAGTGATACTCCAGGTTCCAACAGCGGGAAAAATTACGTTGTTGGCGACAAGCACTATACTCGTTGCATCGCTACACTCATTGATATCTGGTCCTGCATTGGCATTGGTCTGAGATATATCAAATACATTTATACAAACAGTATCTCTCAAAATAGTGGGTGTTGCGCAAGGACCGTTGTAAATCCGCCACTCAATGCACGTGGTTCCCACAGGCATGCCGCTGATGGTGCTTACCTGAGAATTGGGTGAACCGAGAATTCCGCCGCCTTGAATAATTGTCCATGTGCCCGATGCAGGATTTACAAGTGAGTTTCCGGTTAGGGTAACGGTTGGTGCATTGGAACACACCTCAACCGCAGAAGCGGTGGCGTTGGCTGCTGTTTGTCCGGGACCATAAATACGAATCTGAACGACATCCGAAGTGGACCCACAAGGCCCGTTGTTTACTGTCCATGTAAAGTTATGTGTACCTATAGGCAAACCTGTAACGGTAGTTGTTGCGCTATTCGGCGAAGTGATAGTGCCGGGGCCAGACCACGTGCCTACAGTCGGCAAGCTCACCGGGGTAGCGGCCATGGTAACCACAATAGCTCCTCCGCTTGCGCAGAATTCCTGATCGGGACCTGCATTGGCGGTGGTTGCGTTGTTGCTGTATATGTTTACTGTGATATCATCGAAGAACGTGCCACAAGCGCCATTGTTGATAGTCCAACGGTATGTGTTTACTCCTGCAGGAATATTGGTGATGAGTGTATTTGCTGAATTTAAACTTTGAATGGATCCTCCGCCAGCAATGATGCTCCAGGTTCCGATAGCAGGAAGCGATGGAACGGTGGCTGCCATGGTTGCTGAAGTTGTAGGTGTGCAGAAATTCTGATCAGGACCTGCGTTGGTGGTGGTAAGCAAACCATTGTTAACGGTGATAACCATTTGATCTGAAACTGCAGGATCACAACTGCCGTTGCTCAAGGTCCACGTAAGTGTATAAACTCCTGGTGTGAGATTGCTCACGGTAGCTGTTGGACTTGTAGAGGGTGATACTGTTGCTGTGGCTGGTGAAATAGTCCATTGTCCCACGCCAGGCGTAACAGGAGCAGTGCCGGTTACAGAAGTTGAAAGCGGAGTACCATTGTAACACAGAAGTTGATCCACTCCTGCGTTTGGTGTAGGTTGATTGGCAGGATACACGGTTACATTAACCTGATCGAAGGTGTTGTTGTTCGCACAATTGCCATTCGCAACTGTCCATCTGAATACATTCAATCCGCTGGCCAAACCAGAAACGGAAGACGTCGGAGAGTTTGGTGAAGCAAACGATCCGCTGCCCGAAATGACAGACCAGGTTCCTATGGCAGGGTTTGTTGGCGGTGTTGCAGCCATGGTTGTGCTATTGCCCGAACAAATGGATTGATCCAAACCAGCATTGATTGGCGTTGCCGGATCGTAAACTGAAATCGAAACCTGATCCTGTGTGAATCCGCATGGACCACTTGTAATTCTATAGTTAAATGTATACACACCCGCAACGGTCATGTTGCTGATAGTGGTCGTACTCGTTGTTGCCGGATTGATGGTAGGAGTGACAGGTCCCGAGACAAATGTCCATAAGGCCGTATTTGCCCCTGAAAGAGCATTACCCGCAAGCGTAACTGTGGAAAAAGACCCCAGACATCGCGTGACGTCTGCCGGAGCTATGGCAGTTTGGATACTTGGAAACACACAAATAAAAAGCGAGTCCTTCGTCTCACCACCGGGACAAGGGCCGTTTCCGATATTCCATTCGAGGCAATTGCAGCCATTGCCGAGGTTTGTTATTGGTGCATTGGGATTGTTGATGTTGAAGATCGTACCCGAACCGCAGAATATCGACCAGGTGCCAGTGGCCGCTGTTCCCGGATTATTTGCGCACAACGTGTAGCTATTGGTGCCACACAAAAAGAGGGAGTCTTCGGAATTGTCTAATAGACTCGGAAAACAAATATTTGCATCGGCAACTGGAGGTGTTCCATTGTAAACATAAACGGTTACAACATCCAGATTTTGATCGCAGGGATAATCCTGATGCCAGATAAAAATGTTGGATCCTAATTGTAGATTGGAAACATTGATCGTTGGTCCGCCTTGTTGATCAACCCCCGCAATGGCAGGTGAATCAAAACCGCCGCTTATTACTCCAGGGCCGGTAAGTTTGGTCCAATACCCCGTAGAAAGTGGATCAGGTGTTACTGCTGTGAGTGTGGTGAAATTTGTTGGCGAACAAAGTTGCTGGTCTGGCCCTGCATTAACAGGGGCGTTGGGGTTTACAACAACAATAGTTACAGTGCAAGTGGCAGTTTGACTGAGGTTGTTGGTCACAGTAAATGTGATAGCATCCGATCCGGTAAAACTAAAAGATGCAGTATAGCGAAAACAACGAGGGAAGGGATTGCTTGGTGGTGCAATGATGATGGTTCCATCGCTGTTCACAAAGGATGTAATTGTATGGTTGGTGCCCCCGGTTACATTGAAGCAGTGATCTATGCTCTGACCCTGGCAAATGGTATCAAGGATATACGACGTGGTAGCCGCTCCAGTGAAAGGGTCAAAGAATGTGATCTGAGACCACGATTTAGAAACAGAGAAAAAAACCAGGACAAAGGCGGTCAGGCGTAAGAATTTCATCATGTGGATTCCGGTTTGGCTTACTTCAGTAAACGATAGTGTGTTAGCGCAGAGACTATTCAGGGTGGTCTTCAGCGTAGTGACAAAAGTCTTGTCTATTAGCAGTAAGAATTGATGGTTGAATTGAAGATTTCAACAGCCCAACGTGGAATGGGTAGAACTTTCACAATTCTGTTTGTGGAAAATGGAATTCAGTCTGAACGTGCCGCGCGCCTGTCTGTACCGATTTCAGATTTCAACTACAATGAACCTATTGCCAACAACCCTCCTTTTATTAACTGTTTCATTGGTCCATTCACAGAGAATACTGGAGCCCGTTTCCGTCTTCATTAACCAAAATGGCCTTCCCGCAATTGAAACCTATAATCCCGATGAGGTTAAATTATTTGAGGATGAAGATGAAATCGTTTCAAGCAACAACGGTTATGAAATAGATAACCCATGCATTTATGCGCACCACTGGTATAGAATTAAGGTTGGTAGTCCCGAAATCTTTGACAATTCTGATGAGTATGACACATCACTGAAAGAGTTTGCGATTTTCTCGTCAGCCAAAAACGTCTATTTCACGACTCTCTATCCGGAAATTGATAACTACCAACCCTTCGTCTATTTTCCATATTTCACAGTGGGCGGATTTGCCGGTTTTTCAGATACAACCATAACATATGAGATTTATCCCTATTCATTCTGGGATGGCTACTATCAATCACCTCCCAGACATGAATTCCTGGACCTGATGTATCAATCGCCAAACCAGATTGCGCAGATAAGGCATGGCGGGTATTTTTCCGATACAGACTCTACAGAGAAAAAGATGCTATTCACTACCTGGAATTGCGATTACGGGAAGGACCATTTCGCCCATGTCGAAATTATTTTGCACTATGACTCCATGCAACTTTCCAGTGAAGAATTGCCTACACGGTATTACAAAAAAAACGCATATACGCAATACGACAAAAAGAACAGACTTGAATATATCCTGATGCATAAAGGAAATGTGTTGAGTTCAATTCAAAAAGCGATGTATGAAGTAGAGGATAGTTTGAGAAAAGTTTGTTCTCAGGCAAATGACTTTTATCAATCCGAAACAATTCGTCAAATCACGGATTCCAACAATTGCGTAACCGGATTCATGCATTACATCTACAGCGGCGATTATTTGAAGGAAGTCATTGCATTCAGTGAGGATTATACTGGTGTGATCACCTGCACATTTGAATACGACAAACAAAAGCGCCTCACAAAAGTCATTCACAAATCCAACAATGAAATTTCATCCGTGTTAGAATTGACGTATCTCAAAAGAAATAAGCGTGTTCATTCTATAAGACAAATCCTCCCTATAAATGGCGAATATCCATCAACGCAATACGTGGTAGATGTGCTGCAGAAATACCACTATGATTCTAAAAACCGCGTGAAATCAATTTATATGACGTCAACCAGTGATGAAGTAGTGCAATGGCAAGATTACTATTATGGTGATTGAAAATTACTTTGTACGACGGCTAGTCGCAAACATTGCCGTAAGCAGCAATAAACAAAATAAGATCCGACGCTCCCACTACTCCATCTGCATCCAGATCGCCCACGCATGAAAGTGTAAACTCACAACTTCCATCATCGTGTGTGGCCTCAGGATTGTAATTCAAAGACTGAGGATAGGTACAACCTTCGATCTCACTTAGTGTATTGCTCAAATTGGAACAAAGCGCCTGAGCGTAAATATCATCGTTTTGAAAGCTCATGCAATATCCACACATCACACGTTTCAGAAAACAACTCGATAATTCTACCAGATTGTATTGAGGAAACTGACAGTGATTGGGCAAAATCTGCGGTACTGTATTCAGTTCGGAGCATTCTCCCTGCTGCATGCGCTTGAGATGAATCTGATGCGAACCGGCAACACTGAGAAAACCACTGCAAAAACACGCGATCACCGATCCAAAATCATAGGGCACCACACAATCATTGCTATCATGAAAAGATATGATGGGATAATTGAGATTGTCATCCAGATGAGAAAGGTTCATCACAGCGCCGCAATGATTCACATTGGCTTTGATAGAATACACATTCGGAAGATCATTGCCCGAAGCATCCAGACTTCCCACTTCGCTCTCGAATCCTGCAGGCGCCCAGGCATTCACTTCTTCCTGATTCCAGGTTGAAGTCAGAAGAGCGGTGATTGATCCTGCACTTTCACCCCCAATAAACATCCAATTTTCGTCAATACCCCATTCTTCCTTTTGATCATAAGCGAAACGCATTGCTGCGCGCGCATCCTGAACAGCGCAGTAGATCGCCTTTTGCATGTTTGAACCAAAACAATTAAAACAAACAACATTGTCGCAATTCCAACCAAGGCGGTACGTAAT